>CAZUIE010000234.1:0-4950 GCA_964620945.1 uncultured Maribacter sp. | reverse complement strand
AAAGGTGAACGATTTTAAGTACGACCCGGAAAAGGTGACCCAGCTGGAAGAGGTAGTTGTTGTTGAGGCAAAAAAGGTGAGGAAGCAAATCGCTTTGGAATCGAACCCCACATCGGGATTAACCAACAGTTTATTTTCCAGACGAGTGTATAAAGAGGACATTACCGGTAACGAGGCGATGAGCGCCATGGACCTGTTGGAAAGAATACCAGGACTTATAGTAAGAGGAAATTATCCTCGACAAGTTGTACAAACTACTTCGTTTTCGATACAAGCAGGTAGTGTACCATTAATACTTATAGATGGCATAGCTTCTAATATTGAAATGCTACAACCTCTAAGAGCCTTAGAGGTCAGTTTTATCGATTACGTTTTTGGTCCAGAGACCGCACTATGGGGAAGTCGGGGTGCCAACGGTGTTATCGCAGTATACACCAACCCGATAATCGATAAGGATGCCGTAGTACGATTAGAAACCCCGGGCATAACGGTATTCGAGATACCTGGTTTTTACAAGACCAAGGAATTCTATACGCCGGACTATACCAAGGAGAACCCCGAAAAACCCGATTACCGCACCACCCTGTTCTGGCAACCGGAACTGGCCTTTGACAACGCCGGAAGGTCGAACATCGATTTCTTTACAGGGGACACCGTTGGTAATTTCTTGGTACGAGTGGAAGGGATTACCTATGACGGAAGGCCCGTTAACGGACTATACGATATAGAAGTGGTGGAATGAAAATAAACATTCGTTGGGCGGTAAGTAACCCTTAAGTACGTACTATCCTGTAATGATTCACAAAAATAATTGAACTATTTCTAATAGGAAATAAACCAATACTTTTAGATACTAAAAAACCCTTGACCAGTTAGTCAAGGGTTTTAACCTATTATGATAAATTAAAAGCTTATTTCTTTTTAGAATTGGCTTCCATTTTCTCTTTTAATGCTTGTAACGCATCGTTAGCATCACCTAGAGTAGTCTTTGCTTCGTCTGCACTTGCCGCTTGTCTTTTGACTGCTGCTTTTACATTACGTTGCTCTTCCTCTCTAAAGATAGCGGTATGACTAGCTACTACACGCTTGAAGTCTTTGTTAAACTCAATGATCTTGAATTCTGCTTCATCGCCTTTGGCTAATTTTTTACCATCTTCTTTCTCTAAATGACGTTGGGGAATAAATGCGGTGATATCCTCATTAAAGTCTATCGTAGCTCCTTTATCCACAATTTCAGTGATGGCTGCCTTGTGAACGGTACCTACGGCAAATTCCTTCTCGTACTTGTCCCATGGGTTTTCAGTGGTTTGCTTATGACCTAAGCTAAGCTTACGACCATCAACATCCAACTCTAAAACTTCCACTTCAAGCGTATCACCCACATTGGTAAACTCAGATGGGTGTTTTACTTTCTTCGTCCAGGATAGGTCAGAAATATAAATTAAACCATCGATACCTTCTTCCAACTCAACAAACACACCAAAATTGGTAAAGTTTCTAACGATACCGCTGTGTTTAGAACCTACAGGGTATTTGGTTGTAATATCGGTCCAAGGGTCTGGTGTCAATTGCTTGATACCTAATGACATCTTACGATCTTCACGATCCAATGTCAACACCACTGCCTCTAACTCATCACCCACTTTTACGAAATCCTGTGCGGAACGTAAATGCGTAGACCAAGACATCTCAGAAACGTGGATTAATCCTTCTACACCTTCTACGACTTCAATAAAAGCACCGTAATCGGCTATAACGACTACTTTACCTTTTACCTTGTCACCAATCTTTATTTCATCACTTAGAGCTTCCCAAGGATGCTTCTCTAATTGCTTAAGGCCCAATTGAATTCTTGATTTGTTTTCATCAAAATCAAGAATTACAACGTTTAATTTCTGGTCTAGCTCTACCACCTCGTTCGGGTGATTGATTCTACTCCAAGAAAGGTCCGTAATATGTACCAATCCATCAACACCACCAAGATCAATAAACACACCATAAGAAGTAATGTTTTTAACAACACCTTCTAGTACTTGTCCTTTTTCTAGTTGACTGATGATTTCTTTTTTCTGCTCCTCAATATCTGCTTCAATAAGCGCTTTATGGGAAACCACAACGTTTTTGAACTCATGGTTTATTTTCACTACCTTGAATTCCATTGTTTTATTTACGTACTGGTCGTAATCGCGGATAGGCTTCACATCGATTTGAGAACCTGGCAAGAATGCCTCAATTCCAAACACATCAACGATCATACCTCCTTTAGTTCTGCATTTCACAAAACCGCTAACGATTTCCTCTTTGTCATGAGCTGCATTTACGCGATCCCAAGCCATAATCGTACGTGCCTTTCTGTGCGAAAGTACCAATTGACCGCTCTTATCTTCACGGATATCAATTAGCACCTCTACCTTGTCACCTACTTTTAAATCTGGATTGTAACGAAACTCGTTTAAAGAAATTACACCTTCGGATTTTGCGTTAATATCAATTATCGCTTCTCTATCCGTAATGTAAACAACCGTTCCCGTAACTACTTCCTCATCGGCAGTATCAACGAAATTCTCTGCTACCAATTCTTCAAATTCCTTTAATTTGGAATCATCTACACGCTCAATTCCTTGCTCGTACTTCTCCCAATTAAAGTTTTCTAAAAATTCTTGTGGATCTTGAACAGGAGCCTGTTCTTTTGTTTCTTGAACTACTTCCGCAGTTTCTGGAGTTGCTGTTGCAGTTTCTACCGCTTCAGCTTGTTTTTTTTCTTCAGCCATTTGCTGATTATAAATTTGTATTCTACAATATCCAAGAGCTAAACGACTACTGTAGAAGTTGTTATATTTTTAGTTTTATTCCTTTTTCTGCTCTTGGCGATGCCGTAAAAAAGGTCTGCAAAAATACAACTTAAATCCTACAACTACAAACACTATTTATCCTTGCTTTAAAAAGTAGGTATGGATTACCATTTATTTCGTTTGATTCCTGCAATTATTTAGTATCTTTCGCATACAATATTAACCGTTAAATAAAGTATTATGAGTGTTAAAGCAAAATACCAAGGCGTTTTAGATCTTGGTGAGCAATTAGGAATTAAAAATGGTAATGTTACCGAAGAAGGAACTATTCTCAAGGTAAAAGGTGAAGCGAACACCCCCTACGAAAAAGATTTACTTTGGGACAAAATAAAGGCCATAGGAGGTGAAAAGCCTACCGATATCAAAGCTAACATTACAGTAGCTGACGATTCCGTATACCACAGACATACCGTAGCCAGTGGCGAGTCGTTGAGCAAAATTGCGAAGCATTATTACGGTGATGCTATGAAATACAAGCAAATTTTTGAAGCAAACACTAATATCCTTAAGAATCCAGATGTAATTCATCCAGATCAGGTTTTGGTAATTCCAAATCCATAAAAGGTTAGACATAAATTAAAAAATGCCGCTGAAAATTCAGCGGCATTTTTAATTCGTCTATTTTACAAAAAATTCAATTGAGGCTCACCAGCAGCACTATCCTTGCTTCTCTATCACACGCAAGGCATAATTATGAATCCTTTCAAACTGTTCTTTTAAGCCCATATCACTATTATCAAACGCAATGGCATCCTTTGCCTTCGTTAATGGGGAAAACTCTCGGTTAGAATCTATATAATCCCTTTTTTCCACGTTTTCCAACACCTCTTCATAGCTGACTTTTTCTCCCCTATCCAACAATTCCTTATACCTTCTATACGCTCTTTTTTCTGGAGACGCGGTCATAAAAATCTTTAGTTCGGCATCGGGAAAAACAACGGAACCTATATCACGGCCATCCATAACGATTCCTTTTTCAGTACCCATTTTCTGTTGTAAGTCTACCAGCTTCATACGAACCTGTTCTATTTCGGCAATCCTACTCACATTTTGGGAGACGTTCATCTTCCGTATCTCGCGTTCTACATTTTCGCCGTTCAGATACATTTCAGAAAAACCAAGATCGGTGTTAAAAACAAATTTTAGTTCAATCTTCGACAACTCCTGAACCAAACCCTCAATGTCCTCGGAACCGGAACCAATAAAACCATTATCCATAGCGAATAAGGTAATGGCGCGATACATGGCTCCGGTATCCACATATACGTACCCAAGTTCCTTTGCCAGTTGTTTTGCCAAAGTACTTTTTCCGGTGGATGAAAATCCGTCTATCGCTATGGTTATTTTTTTCATTGAATTATAGATAAAAAACTAGTTACAGTTCTTTTGCGTTCTTCACCTTCCGGTTTGTCAAGGCAATTTCGATGACCTCATGCATGTCTGTTACATAATGAAAGGTAAGTCCTTTTAAATAATCTGCCTTAATTTCCTTAATATCTCGTTCGTTATCGGCACAAAGGATAATCTCCTTTATTCTTGCGCGTTTTGCAGCCAAAATCTTTTCCTTTATACCACCAACAGGAAGCACCTTACCTCGTAGGGTTATTTCTCCTGTCATTGCCAAGCTTTTCTTTACCCTCCTTTGGGTAAACAAGGAAATAAGTGAGGTCAACATCGTGATACCCGCACTTGGCCCGTCTTTAGGAGTAGCCCCTTCCGGTACGTGAATGTGTACATTATACTTTTCAAAAATCTCGGGATCCAATCCAAAGCGTTCTGCATTGGATTTTATATACTCCATGGCGATCGTAGCAGACTCTTTCATTACGTTACCTAAGTTTCCCGTTATGGTAAGTGTTCCCTTTCCTTTGGACAGAATAGATTCTATAAATAAAATATCCCCACCTACACTCGTCCAAGCTAATCCGGTAACTACACCTGCAACCTCATTATTCTCATATTTGTCGCGTTCCATTTTTGGGGCACCCAAGACTTTTATAATAACCTCATTGGTTACTTTTACATCATATTCTTCCTCAATGGCAATGGACTTTGCAGCGTATCGGACCATTTTAGCCAGTTGTTTTTCTAGCGAACG
>CAZUIE010000233.1:2563-4951 GCA_964620945.1 uncultured Maribacter sp. | reverse complement strand
AGCTACGACTCAGATTTATGCAAAAGTTATAGAGCGAAAAGTAAGTGATGACATGCAGCGGTTGCGAGCACAATTCAATCAAAAGGAGAATAAATCATTTTCCAAAAGAACCACCTCAAAATGAAAAGCGTAAGATTTTCATTTTGAATGTATTAGCTTAAACTGAATATGACAAGACCAGGCTGATTCAGCTTGGTCTTTTTTATTGAAAGAATCTTTTTTAAAGATTATCTTCCAAAATCACTTTCCTACTTCCATTCAATTCCTTGAGCTCTAATATCAATTTTTCATTATCCCCTAAAACAAATTTAGGAAGTACGTGCACAAACTGCTGTGATAGACCATTTAATATGATGTTTGGAATATTATGTTGGTAAATTACATCTTGTGGCAAACGTTGAAATGAAGCTTTTCGCTTATTGTTTCCATTTGTTCTGTACACATTCAGATAGTCGATTTCAAAATTGATTCCGGATGTATTCTTTACCTCCATAACCAAATACACTTCAGAGCCATCATATACCATTTGTTCCAACTCTAATTTGATTCCTTGTTTTCGTTTTGTTGCAATAGCTTGAGATTTAGATTTCAATAGATAATCACAGGCTCTTTGGAAATAGGGTATTCTATTTTCATCGGTAACGATATTTTTTTTTGCTTGCTGAACTGGCTTATCTAGTGGAGCTTCGTTTCCTATACTTTCGTTCGCAGCAACAAAATAGTTGAGCTTTGATAGTTTTTCCGAATACTTTAGAATATAGGAATACACGCTACCATCACTGGTGACGGCGAATAAATTACTTTCTAAACCTGGTTTTGCCTGTAAGAGTCCAAAATACTGTTCTTTTTCCCGGTTGTATGTGAAAATAAAATGGGAAGCTCCAGTGATGCCTTGCCGTATGGGGCTAGGGAAAAATAGGGCGACGTTTTTCTGGTCGTTGGCATAAATGGTATCCAATGGCCGTTGTGCCGATATCGAAAACGACAATGCCAGAGACAAAAAAAGAAGTGTTTTTTTCATGGTATTGGTCTTTAATTGAATTGAAATTTATTCTGTGGTTTTGAAATTCTTAGAATGAGTTTATAATTATCGAGAACGGTAACCTTTACATTTCTTTGGTTTCGCCGAAAAACGTTCTTTATACCTCTGACTTGAGGTACGCCGGGTATGTTGATATCCTCCACCATATCTCCCAAGACTTCATTTGTGATTTCCGCCCTAAAACTATTTTCGATATAAATGCCTTCACTACCATCTTGGTAATCGTGAGCCTTCAGCTTAATAGGTTGATGATTTATCTGTTCGATATCTATTATGGTTCTATTTGGCTTAAAACTCACGAACCCATAAATGGGAGTATTTTTAGTGTAGTGTTCTCCATAGATGTTGGCAGCTTTGTCTAATCGCATCTGCATTCTGTAATTGTTTTTGACGGTTTGGGTACCATCCACTCGCACATAAATGAAGGTGTCGGTTTTTAGCACGTTCATATCATCATTTTCAATGGGGTGCGAAGCAAAAAAGAGTTGATGCTCCAAGCCCAATTCCTTGGCCGCAATATCTTTTTCTTTTTCTTCAATGAATGCAATGCTGTCTTTTGGAACTACTTGAGGGGATTTTGTTGCCTCATTGTTCATATTGAAGTTTTCATATTTTCTATCGGAATATTCAATTTGTCCCTGCTGATAGATGCTATCCACGATGCGCATCTTTTCCTTGTCCAATAAATCGGGATCATATACCCCTGTTGAGTCCAGCAGCCGTTCATCATAGATACTTGGGGCATTGGTCTGTCTAACTTCTTTTAAGTCGTTTAAAGCGTCTAATTTGGAATCATATTCCTTTTGATTATCTCTTAATTCCGGTATGGGAACCTGGTTGTTTTCTAAAGTTGGTTCCTGGTCTTCTTCTAAAACTAATAGTGCATATCCTCCTATAAAAAGTAGAATGCAGACTAGCATGATGGAAAAAATAATTTTGTTCTTTTCAATTCTCATCGGTTATTTTCTTTAAGCTGTTTTCAAAAAAATTGGTAATCAATAATCCGTGTGTATTTTTTGGAAAGTTTCTATCCACGTGGATTATTTTGCCTGTTGTCGTCAATTCATAGGTATCGGTAATAGTTCCACGGTTGATTTCAAAGATGGTCTTGGTTTCAAATACATAGGGCTCATTTTGTAAATCGACTTTTGATTCTACGCTCAATACTTTTTGGACCAAGGAGTATTGTAACAAACGGTTGTAAACCCCATCTGCTTTTTTTTGCCGGTATAAGGCATCCACGGAACTGTTTCCCAACCACAGGGCCTTTTCCAAATTCTTTTCGTAATTGCTTGCATCGATGTTGTAGAAATAAGTGTGAAAAAGTTCCAAGTGTGCTAATGTTT
>CAZUIE010000233.1:0-2463 GCA_964620945.1 uncultured Maribacter sp. | reverse complement strand
CTTGCATCGATGTTGTAGAAATAAGTGTGAAAAAGTTCCAAGTGTGCTAATGTTTCCACATTTAAATTTTCTCTTTGGGCAACCATTTCTAAAGGAATAACACTTCCATTGGTATTGACAACAAAGGCATTGTTTACAGATTCTTTATGGAGTTTTATCACCATCATTATGGAGACGATACAAGTAAGCACGGCTCCGATAATAACCGATAAGACGATAAACCGGTTGAGCTTTAAAATGGAATAGATATTCTTATAAGGTGTTTTCATATAGTTGATTCTTGATTTTTAACCTGCGAACAACCTAAAAGTGAACGAGGTCGCTCTACTGTATAGTTTGAATTTTAGGAATACGATAAACCCTATGGATCCTAATTGCAAAAGCGGAGCAAAGAAGTTGCTTCCCCAATCCGTCCCAAATAGGTCGTTCCATAAATTGGCATTGATTTCGGTATAGAGATTATTCACGAATACATTTACCAGGAAAAAGGCTGGCACCAACATATACACACCGGCATAAAGCTTAAAAAAATTGTAGGCCAGGGAACGAAACTTTTCAAAAACGGCTAGACTGATAACTAAAGGGAAAAAGGCCTGCATAATTCCCAATAAAAAATAGCGTTCCGCTAAGAATATGGGGTAGATGAATAAATCCAATATCCATAGGAATACCCCGATGATAAAGGACAATATCTTGAGTCCGTATAAAGGGGTGACCAAAGCCTCATAGAGCAATGCCCACGCTTTTTTGGCGGCATCCCAAACACCAACATCCTGTTCTATATCCATATCCTGCATCTGCAAGGGTAGGAGGGCCGGTGCCGTATCACGGTATTGGTTTTCTATTGCTACCAATAACGAATCAAAAACACCCAATACCTGTGTTGAGAAGATAACCAAGATGACTATGGCAAAATTCTTGGCCAGATCAGAAGGGCTTAATCCCCATGTATACCCTTCATTGGTGGCCACACCTTCATTGTATTTTTTTAGGATATTGATTAGAAAAAACAACACCGCAAGTGTTTTCATTCCAGCAATTGTGTATTGTGAAAAATCACTGTTTTTAATTGTTTGAAAAACAGTGTCCACATATTCCAACCCTATGCCTAAAAAAATCCCTGCCATTAATAATCGCCTTCCCTGTTATTGATTTTGTGCTGCATTTCTCGGAATTGGATAATCTCTCGATATCGCCTGGTCTTTTGCTCAATTTCCGATACCATTTCCTTGGACTGTAATTCCTGCTCTTTAAGGACTTCTGCACGTTCGGCATCGGTCATCTTCATATGGTCGCTCGATAAGATTTGATCAATAAACTCCATTCCCTCGGTGGCATTTTGAAGTATGGCATTAAATGAATCCGAAATACGATTTACTTCTTCGGGTTTAATAAAAGGGGAATTCAAAATTTCCCTTAGATCATTTTGAACCACCGCGTACAGGCGTTGGTTGTTCTTTGCAAGTTCCTTTACCGCTTTCAGTTGCTTGATAACATTGTTCACCTTATCAATATTTTCCTTTTGTTCCTTTAAAAACTTCATGGTCTTTATGATGTTCGAGGTCTGCTTTCCTGCCTCTAGAAGTTGTTTGGCAAATGAGATAAAGTTGACGTTGTCATAAACGGGCATTCCTTGGGCCCCGGCAATGCCGGGAGATAGGAATAGGGCCATGGTTAGGGTGATGACAATGATTTGTGCACTTTTCCTTAGGGTCTTTTTCTTTTTTTCTTTCATTCTTTCTTGTGTTTGAGGTTTATAAATTCCTTAATTGCTTCCTCCATTTTATTTGTCTTTTTATAAATGGCCATTATGTCCTCGTTTTCTTTGCCATCGGTTAAATAGGCAGCGTAAACTTCAGGCGGTACTTCCAAGCGGAAAATGTTACTTTCCTTCCCTATTTTGATAAACATTTCTGTGTACTTCCGTGGCCCGGCCAGATTGTTCTTGATGGATTTTAACTGGTTCAGGTCATGGCTGGAAAGATTGAGACGTTTTACGATTTCGTCATATCCCTTTTCATTGTTCAGGCTATAAATGACCTGTGTGTTTTCAAGGATACTTGCCGAAGTTGAGTTATTAGGTAATTGATTGATGGATTGCAAAATGATACCGATAGCACCGTTTTGTTTCCGGATGGCCTGATAATAAAATTCTACACTTTCGAGAACATTGTCAAACTTCAATTGTTTGGCAAACTCATCAAATAGGATAATGCCTTTCTCGGCGCGGTTCTTCCATATGGTGCGTTGGATGGCTGTTTTTATCAGTTTCAGCATTACCGATAGAATTTCCTTGTTGTCCTTTACTTCATCCAGTTCAAAAACAATAAGGCGCTTATCCTCAATTTTATAGGTTTGGTCTTCACTAACCTCAAAAAGGAAACTGTAAAGGCCATCACCAACATACTCGGACATGATGTGGAGGAAGTTCGTAATGTTGAAATAGTCCGGATGGATTTTAAG
>CAZUIE010000232.1:1492-4965 GCA_964620945.1 uncultured Maribacter sp. | reverse complement strand
TTAACAGGAAGCGCACAGGACAGCGAAGGGGTAACGGTAACGGTAACCATAGAAAACGTATTGTCAGATGAAGGAAAGGTAATGGGAGCATTGCATACAGAAGAAACCTTTATGAAAGGTCCTGGAGTAGTCAATCAAGTGGTGGATGCTAGCAAAGGTGAGCTTACCCTTAGGTTTGAAAACGTAAAAAAAGGATCTTTTGCCTTACTATTTTTACACGACCAAAATGAAAACAACAGGATGGATTTTGAAGCAAACGGTATGCCTAAAGAAAGCTACGCTACGTCCGGTGAGACCACCTACGGCCCGCCAAGTTTTTCCAATTCAAAATTCGAAGTAGCCGAAGAGGACTTAGCATTCAGGATTCGGTTTTAAAAGAAGTAAACAATTAGTCAGAAACTCCTTTATCAGGAGTTTTTATATTTAAAATGTGTGTAAGCAATTAGATATATAACCCAAAAACATACTTTTATAGCATAACAAAATCGAATAAACACCGCTCGTACAATAAGTTTCATTGATGGTTTTTTTATAACTTTGAAGGATAAATAAACTTTAATGACTATAACCCAATTACAATACGTACTGGCCGTGGCGGAGTATCAAAATTTTACCTTGGCAGCGGAAAAGAGCTTTGTTACCCAACCCACGCTAAGTATGCAAGTACAAAAATTAGAAGACGAGTTGGATGTGCTCATATTCGATAGAAGTAAAAAACCCATCTCCGTAACGGACGTTGGTAAAAAAATCGTATCACAGGCAAAAGTAATCGTAAATGAAGCGGGACGAATAAAGGATATTGTTGATCAGGACAAGGGTTACATAGGCGGTGACTTTATTTTAGGCATTATTCCAACGATTATGCCTACACTATTGCCCATGTTCTTAAAAACCTTTATAAAAAAATACCCAAAGGTAAACCTGATTATTAAAGAACAAAGCACGGAAAGTCTTATAAAGAACCTTCAAGATGGTCATTTGGACGCGGCTATTGCAGCAACACCGTTAGAAATAGAATTCATAAAAGAAAGACCTTTATACTATGAGCCTTTTGTAGCTTATATTACCCCCGAACATCGTTTACGTGATGCCAAAGAATTAACGGTGGAGGATTTGGACGTTTCGGATATTCTATTATTGCAGGATGGCCATTGCTTTAGGGATGGTGTGCTTAATCTATGTAAAACACCAAAAAAGTTAGGTGAGGAACACTTTAAATTGCAAAGTGGTAGTTTTGAGACCTTGATCAACCTTTCAAACGAGGGTCTTGGGATGACCCTGCTCCCCTATTTGAACAGCATGGAACTTAACACTGAAAACAAGAAGAACGTCAAATACTTTAAGGAACCCTCACCTGCACGTGAGGTAAGTATAATATTTCATAAAAACGAATTGAAAATTCAAATTACAGAGGCATTACGTGATGTCATCACAAGTATTGTGAAAGGTGCTATTACGTTTCAGGATGTAAAAATAATCAGCCCTTTGAACAAATAAAAAAAGCCACTTCTCAGTGGCTTTTTTCTATGATTTTAGATACATTAAACTATTTTGTAATTCTGGCTTGTCGGTAATGAACTGTTGTAACCAGATTCTCAATTCTTCTACCTCTTCGGGCAGTAAAAGTTGAAGGGCTTTTTTTAGTTCCTTGCAAAATAACTTTACATCAAAACTAACTTTTTTAAGTACTGTTTTACTGTACTCAAGCATTGCGTTTGCCATTGTAGTACCTTGTTTATTAATTAGTTGTTACGTAAATTTAAACATAAAATAGGACATAATATTGCAATGAACACGTTAAATAAATCTTAGAAGGTTAAATCAACTTCTCGGATACGTGGCAATACATCTATCTGCATTAATCAAATGAAAAAAGTATTCCTAAGTTGTTTTCTTGTAATTGGTATGATTGCTTGCAAATCGACCAAAAAAACAGTTTCCAAAAGCCTAAATAAAAGCTTATCCGCTTCCTTTTATGACCACCAATTTACTGGGGTTTTGTTTATAGACGCAGCTAGCAAGGACACCCTATATAACCAAAACAGTGCTAAATACTTTACTCCCGCAAGTAATACCAAGATTTTTACCTTGTACGCAGCACTCCAAACCTTACCGGATAAGATTCCCGCATTGCGCTATCTTCATCAAAATGATACGCTATACTTTGAAGGTACGGGAGACCCCTCATTTCTGCATCCTTATCTAAAGGACAGTACCGCTTTCCATTTTCTTCAACAGCACAAAACTATTGCATTATACACTGGTAATTTTCTAGATTCAAAATTTGGCCCTGGATGGTCTTGGGACGATTACGAATATTACTACTCACCGGAACGCAGTGGTTTTCCGACACATGGTAATGTTGTACTCATTTCCAACGAAACGAAAAACCCGGTAGTGCCCGACTATTTTAGGGATAGTGTGATTCAAATTTCAAATAATTCTAACCGCGAAGCACATCGCAACCTATTCTACTTTGATGCCACTAGGACAGACACCTTAGAAGTTCCTTTTAAAACAAACGATGACAACCTTAAAGCACTACTGGAAAAGGAATTGAAAAAACCTATTACACTTGTAAAAAAAATGCCTCCTGGTGTAAAGCAGACATTATACGGCTTCTCAGCAGATTCTCTCTACGTAAGACTGATGCACGAAAGTGATAACTTTATCGCCGAACAATTGTTAATGCTTTCGGCCTCCGAAATTTCGGATACTTTAAATACGAACATAGCGATTACACATACGGTAGATAATTTATTACAAAACCTACCACAACGGCCCAGATGGGTAGATGGTTCCGGACTCTCACGGTACAATCTGTTTACACCGCAATCCATGGTCCACGTCTTGCAACGTTTGTATCTGGACATACCAAGGGAACGCCTTTTCAAAATATTCCCATCAGGAGGAGTTTCGGGAACATTGGGCAACTGGTATGAAGGTAATACAGCACCATACATCTTCGCTAAATCTGGAAGTTTAGGGAATAACTATTGCTTAAGTGGTTATTTACTTACCAAATCTGGCAAAACGGTAATTTTCAGTTTTATGAACAATCATTTTAGGCATCCTTCTTCAGGTGTAAAACAAAAAATGGAAGAAATTTTTGAAAAAATTTGGGACACTTATTAAAACCTTTGCAGACTAATTACAAATTTACCTTCTAAGTCAGCACTTTTACCATGCAATTCGATTTCGACGTGTTTTTACTCCTCTAGACCATTAGATAAGATTTTTAATAGCCCATGCAGCCATGGCATCGCTGTTTATTTGCACTGAAAACTTATCCAACAACAAGCGTAGTTTGGGGACAATATGAGTTCTACAGAAAGGCCGATTAGGATTGGTGAAATAATAGTCATGATATTGACTGTTAGAAGCTTTAAACGTGCCGAACGAAAGTACTTGTGTAATCAATTTTTTATCAAAATCGTACTGTAAGCATTCCAAAACAGTTGATATCGGACCAA
>CAZUIE010000232.1:0-1392 GCA_964620945.1 uncultured Maribacter sp. | reverse complement strand
GGCTTCGGTACACCAATGGCATCCACCGCCAAGTCCAATTTTTTGTAGTTGCTTCATTTAGTATTGGTCGTAAAAAACTGGTATCGATTACACCCATATTAATCTTCAAAAATTCCATTCATTGAAGCATGTTGTAAAAGCATTATACTTTTGGCATCAATTATTTCTCCCTTAAAAATCATATCCAATGCTTTGATAAAGGGATACTCCAAAACCTCAATATTCTCGGTTTCATTTATAGCGCCACCACCTTCTTGTATCTTCATGGAACTATCATATTCCGCCATAAAAAGATATAGCTTCTGGGTCACGGAACCAGGACACATAAAAGTTGTCATCACATGCTGCACGCTATTTATTTTATATCCTGTTTCTTCTAACGCCTCTTTTTTGATACATGCTTCGGGTGATAGTCCGTCTAAAAGTCCAGCACAAACTTCTACCATCATTCCATTATCATTGCCATTAACATAAGTGGGCATTCGAAATTGCTTGGTAAGCACCACAGTTTTCATCTGACAATTATACAGTAAAATAGCGGCACCGTCCCCGCAATCGTAAGATTCCCTTTGCTGTTTTTCCCAGGAACCATCCTCCCGTTTGTATTCAAAATTGTAATTGGTTAAGGTGTACCAGTTATCAGATAACTCCACCTTTTCAATATTCCTAACACGTTCGTTATTCACAGGGTAAAGTTAAAAACTCCCTCGTTATATTTTCCCATTAATTAGTATCTTTCTCATTTAGGACCAATACCATCTCTAACATGAAATCTTTTATCGCCTTTTGGCTCATTCTCATACTGACTCCATTTGCACTTTTTTCACAGGATTTAGGAGAAAATTATATCATGCAGTGGAAGAAGTTTTACCCTTCTAAAGCATTGGATTCCGGAATCAGGTCGTCCGTTTTTAATTACGAAGAACGTTCCAAAGAAACGATTGAATCATGGCTGGACTTTAACGAAGAAATACTAAGTGAATTATCTGCAGCGAATTCATCTATTGATCCTGTTGACGGACGACTGTTACGTGTAAAAGCACAATCAGAAGTAGACAAATGGAAAACGCTCACGGAACATGAGACCTCACTTAGATTATATTCCCAATTAATTTCTAAGGCAATAACTTCTATTTTTAAGGCCGATTATCTACTTGCCTCTGAGAAATCCATCGTACTTTGTAACCGACTCAAATCGATAACGAGCCTTGCCAAGGCAGCACAAGCAAACCTAAAGCAAGTATCACAAAATAACTTGGAAAAAGGCTTAAAAGATTTGAATAAAACTCATAGGTATCTTCAAACGGACATATCGAATGAAATGCACTCAAAAGGAATTTTAAAAACCTGTGACAGCTTCAACCTACATCTATCAAAAGCCATACAAGGCGT
>CAZUIE010000231.1:0-5012 GCA_964620945.1 uncultured Maribacter sp. | reverse complement strand
CTTAATTGAAGTTAACGCATATTTGCCAGTCCGCCAAATTTTTAAATTTGGGTTAATAGCAAAAAAGATAATAAGAAAAATATAAAAATACGGCTTGTGCTTAATCCGAATGGAAAAAAGGATTTTGCACGCTAAGAGTCATAGCCAAAACCGTTGTGCATTAAGACGAGATAAGAGAAATGATAGAAAATTTGCCAAATTGGATTGACTTAACATTTATCATCATTTGCTTAATGACTATAATTTTATTTCATTTTTCAAATGGAAAACCAAAAAAGTTGACGCTTCTGATAATTATTTGGTCAATTATGCAGTCCGTATTGGCAAATATCGGATTTTACCATATTACAGATTCAATTCCACCAAGATTTGGATTAGTGCTGATTCCAGCAACGCTTTTTATTATTTATGGATTATTACCTAAACAGCAAAGGTGGATTTTTGAAAAAAGACAAACAAAAATTAGCACTTTCTTACATTCAGTTAGATTGCCTGTCGAAATTGTTCTATTTGGATTGTTTACCTATAAAATGATTCCTGAATTAATGACATTTGAAGGAAGAAACTATGATATTATAATGGGAATAACCGCCCCACTTGTTGGTTGGCTATATTTAAAGCAAAAGCTAAGTAAAGGCGTTTTGTTGATTTGGAATATAATAGGCTTGATTCTTGTCCTTTTTATTTTGTTCAATGGAATATTATCGTCTGAATTACCATTTCAACAATTTGGATTTGATCAACCTAATCGAGGAATAAATTATTTCCCATTTGTTCTTTTACCAGCTACAATAGTTCCAATAGTAATTTGGACACATATTACGGATATAGTTAAATTAAGAAAAGAGATAAAAACGACATCAGAACAAGGTTTATAGTGCATACCCTTCGAGATACACACCATACACAGACCGTCAGACTGTCTCAAAACTCTTGCCTATTTTTTTCTGTTTTTGATAAATACTTCCGAACTTCAACTATGGAGTGTTTAATAGGGCAATCCCGTGAACAACTTACACTTTATACAACCTGTCTTGACGATATGATACCTGCGAACAACTCGGTCAGGGCCATAGATGAATTCGTTGAATCGCTTGAGCTGACCGAATTAGGTTTCGATACCATACGCCAACAAGGAAGACCTTCCTATAATCCTGCAGACTTGCTCAAACGCTATATTTACGGCTACATGAACTCGATACGTTCCTCAAGAAGACTGGAAAAAGAATCTTACAGGAACATCGAGGTAATCTGGCTACTGAAAAACCTTAGGCCCGACCACAATACCATAGCGCGTTTTCGAAAGGACAACCCAAAGGCCATCAAACGGGTGTTCAGGGAAAGCGTGAACTTGGCCAGAAACTTTGATCTGATAGGTGCCGTGCTCATCGCCGGTGATTCCACCAAACTATGCGCACAGAACAGTAAAAAGAACAAGTATAACAAAAAGAAGATACATCGCCATCTCGACTATATAGACCAAAAACTAATAGAACATAATAACGCGCTGGCCGAAAACGATAGTGTCATAAAAGAGCATATCCAAAATCAGATTGCCAAGCATAAGGAACACCGGAAAAAATATAAGGACATCCAACGACTTCTGGAACGGGACGACACCACCGAAAACCCACAACTCTCCACCAGCGACCCCGATAGTAGGCATCAGATAGTCAGGGGCATGATAACCGAAGTATGCTATACCGCACAGACCACGGTCGACGACAAGCATAAGCTGTTGATAGACTATAAAATGACAAATAGGAACGATAAAAAGGCGATGGGGATGATGCTGAGAAGGGCAAAGGCCATTCTAAGGACCAATACCTTTACCGCACTCTACGACAAAGGTTAGCATACCGGCAGTGAATTCCACATTGCCGTTTCTTTGGGAATCGCCACACTAACGGCCATACCCGCCATCGGAAGAAAGAGCCAGGCACCAGACCCCTTCTTCAATGCCGAATACTTTGGATACAATCCCGACAAGGACACTTACCAATGCCTAGAAAGACACTTGCTTAAATCCAACGGTTCGTGGTACAGGGCAAGAAACTAAAAGTTCAAACAGTACAGGACAAAAGCCTGCAAAGGTTGTCCGATAAGGGAGCGGTGCACATCGGCCAAAGCGAGCGGCAAAATTGTACAGCGAAGTGAATTCACAACGTTTATCGAACAAAACGCAGAACATATAAAAGCTAGTGGTGACACCTATAAATGCGGCAGGCGATCGTAGAACATCCATTCGGTACCATGAAACGCCAATGGGGATTCGACCACGTTATTACCAAGAAAGGAATACAGGCCGCCTCGGTGGACTTTGGCCCGACCGCAATTGCGTACAACCTAAAACGGATGCTGAACATCTGGGGTAGACTGAATGAACTCAAAAGAGGCCCTTTATCGCTTTATTTCTACCTAAAGACCATCATAAAATGGACAGAAATATTTTTACAGAATAAATGCTCATTTTTATCGACCCCATGGTATTATAACGATCTTCATTTAATTTCAAATTCAAAACCGTAATTTATACCTGAAAAAGGTAGTTTTGAGACAAATTGCCGTTACAAATCATTTAAACAAACATAAAAAGACTATTTGAGAATGGACAAACAAAAACCATATACGACTTGGTTAAAGTGGATTTTAAGTTCTCTGCTATTTATTGCGTTTTTTATATTTTCTCTAGATTTCTTTAATGTGAACAGTTTAAAACCCGCTACTATTCAAGGTAAAGTACTTATGAATATTGGGATTTTTCTAATGATTTTTGTTGCCTTAGGCATCCACGAATTAGGACACTTATTAATCGGGTTAAAAAATGAATTTAGATTTGAATTTATTATTGTTGGTCTTCTTGGAGTGAAAAGAGAAGAAAAAGAAATTAAAATTTTTCTCAATAAAAATTTAGCCTATTTTGGAGGTGTTGCTGCAACTTTACCAATTTACGATCACGAAGATAATGCAAGAAAATTCGCTCAAATTCTAATAGCCGGACCTATATCATCGATTGTTTTTGCCATAGTTTGTTTTTTGACAATCCCCTTTATTGATGGATATTTTGGTTTGGTTGTTTACGCTGGTGGTATGGTATCATTAGCGATATTTTTTACAACCACAATCCCATCGAGAACGGGAATGTTTTTTACAGACAGGAAAAGATATCAAAGGTTGGTAAAACCAGGAAAGGCACAACAAGTTGAATTAGCAATACTGAGAATTATGGGTGCATTTTTAAAAGACAGATCTTATGAAAACATTGATAAGAATGATTTAACTATTTTAGTTGATGACGACCTACCTTTCTTCCAGTTTTATGGGTTATTTAACCTAATTTGTTACCAATTAGAAATTAACGGAACTGCAGAGAAGAAAGTCCTTGAAGATTATAACAAGGTTTCAAAAAAAATGTCGAAAAGTATTGTAGACTCTTTTGACAAGGAAATTGAAATTTTCAGAAATAAGAATTTATCAAAAACAAAAATTGGAGGTACCTAATAAGCCTCAAAGATATATTCAAAAGTATTTATGATAAAAAATTTGAGATGAAGTTAAAAACGATTAGTAACAAAAGCTATACGCAATGCGGGGTTAGGGCTAAATTGAAACTAAATGAATATTAACAAACTTATCAGTAGGTTGACAGTGAAGTGCTTTTCAATCTCTCACTACGCATAGCCGGACCGTCAGGCTCAATAAAAAATCAATAGAATGTTAAACAATAAAGTATCACTAAATACAATTATAATTTTCAGTTTTCTTCTATTAATTGGATGTAAACAACAAGCCAAAGAACTTACTTTAGAAGAGAAAATAACATTAGCTGTAGAGTCAAGGAGAATACCCACATCAAAAGACCAAAAAGTAAGCTTTACGGTTCCTGAATCAATCATTGGAAGAGGACCTCAGATAACGGAGATATTTAGCCATATGGAAAACTATATTCCTACTGTTCTGATAGAAAAAGGAAATACAAAAACAACGAAGCTTCCAGAAAATATCAGTCATACCCTCGGTCAAGAGATTCTCACCAGTGCCTTCTTTGAAAAGGAAACGTCACTTGACCAAATTTGCGATGAAAAACAAGTTAATGGGGTAATTGTTCTGCATAAAGGCCAAGTGGTTTACGAAAGGTATCCAGAAATGGAACCCACTGACAGACATTTTCTAGGTTCTGTGAGTAAAACATTTTTAGGAACCATAATCGCACACTTGGCAGATGAAGGAAAACTTAACGAAAAAGATCCAATTGGAGAGCATCTAATAGAGTTTAAAGATAAACCATTAGAGTATGTGACCATTGAAAATTTGTTAAGGATGACCTCAGGAATCAACTGCCGCGAGATGGATAACGGGTCCTTTACTGACCCAAACCATTGTTTTTATAAATTGCTTCAGCATTCTGCAGTTTATACAGAGCCAAATCCTGGATTTGAAGAAAGCTTAATAGAATTATTGGCCAGTTCGGGAAAAATTGAACCCGCTGGGCAAACCTACGATTATACTTCCGCCAATTCTGTTATTCTGACCACCATCGCTGAAAGAGTTTCTTCCAAACCTTTTCATGAGTTGGTTCAGGAATATATATGGACAAAAATCGGAGCTGAAGATGATGCAAGGGTAACGCTATCCAGTACTGGTGTTGCTGGTAGTTATGGTTTAATGTTAATGCGCTTGAGAGATCTGGCCAGATATGGACTGGCCTTTACAGATGATGCTACTACAAAAATAGCATCGGCACGATATATAAATCAAATTCATACGGGAGATAGCGCATTGTTTAGATCTGAAGAAGGAACAGATCAGCATTTGAGGAAAAAGTTTTATGAAGGACAAGGTGCAGATTTTCAGAGCTATCATTGGGATGTGATTTTTGAAGATGGTGACTTCTTCAAAGAAGGCTTTGGAGGTCAGGGTCTTTACATATCCCCATCAAAAAGATTAATTATTGGATTTTTTAGTGCAAGCAAGGATGAGACGAATAATAACAATAATATGATATCCCTTGT
>CAZUIE010000230.1:0-5037 GCA_964620945.1 uncultured Maribacter sp. | reverse complement strand
GTGGTTCCGGATATGGTAATCCTTGGCAAACCTATGGGAAATGGACACCCGATCGGGGCCGTAGTAACTACAAGTGAAATCGCACATAGCTTTGATAATGGAATGGAATTTTTTAGCTCATTTGGCGGCAACCCGGTTTCTTGTGCCATTGGGGAGGCCGTTTTAGATGTGATCGAAGAAGATCAATTACAAGCACATGCCCTTGAAGTAGGCACTTATCTCAAGAATCAATTAATGACACTTAAAGAAGATTATAGCGCAATAGGTGATGTACGGGGAAGTGGTCTCTTTTTAGGTGTGGAAATGATACGGACAGATGGCAGCCCTGATACCGATCTCGCACAAACCATAAAAAATAATTTACGCGAGAATTTAATACTAGTCAGCACAGATGGCCCTTACGATAACGTGCTAAAAATAAAACCACCACTCTACTTCAATAAATCAAATAGCCGAGAGCTTATCGATCAATTAGAAATAATTTTAAATAAGACAATAAAAATCGATAATTTTAAACAAATTAATTAAAAGACGATATGAACAATTCCCCCCTAAAAGCCATTGGACTTGCCTTTTTTAGGATTTCTATGTCCGTGATGATGCTTACACATGGCCTTCCAAAATTTCAGAAACTTATTGCTGGTGACTTTGAATTCGGTGATCCAATTGGTATTGGAGCGACTCCATCGCTATTCCTTGCCGTGATTGGTGAGTTTATATGTCCTATCTTGGTAATTGTAGGTTACAAAACTAGATTAGCAAGCATACCTACGGCTATAACTATGTTGGTCGCAGCGTTTATTGCACACAGCGATGACCCGTTTGGATCTAAAGAGAAAGCGCTTTTATATTTGGTTACCTTTATAACTATAGCCTTGTTAGGACCTGGTAAGTATAGTATTGACAAAAGGTAAATAACTGAAATTGTTATTAATCTTATAAATACACTTTAGTTTTAATACCTATAGTTATTTCTAGATAGAGATAAGTACAAGGCTAATTTTCCTGAGATACCGGTTAAAAAATCTTCACCAAAAGCTCTTTCAATAGATCGGCCTGATTGTTATGTGTGGTTCCAACACCTTTGCTTTTCAAATCCATTTCCCGTAAATGTGATATGATCTTACTTACCTTTCTCATAGGAAAGTTTCTAGCAGCGGTTTGCATTTCGTCCACAAAATATGGGTTTATCCGAAGCGCTGACGCCACACTTTTTGGTGAATGGTCTTTTAGGCCATGGTATTGCAGTAACTGGGTGAAAAACATATTTAGCAGGGTCACCGTAAGTACAAAAGGATTGTCCTTAGGGTTTTGGCCAAAATAAGTTATTATTTTGGTTGCCTTGAGTATATTTCGCTCGCCAATAGCTTTCTTAAGTTCAAAATTATTGTAATCCTTACTAATACCAATGTACTCCTCTATATGAGTTGGAGTAATCTCGATACCTTGAGGCAGCATCAACTTTAATTTATTCAGTTCACTAACAATTCTACCCAAATCGGTACCCAAATGTTCCGCTAAGAGCATAGCCGATTTTTGCGGAATAGAAAATCCTACGTTCTTTCCTGTTTTTTGAATCCATACAGGGATTTGGTAGTCTCTTAATACCTGACTTTCAAAAACTACCCCGTCTTTTTTTACTGCTTTATATAGTGGCTTTCGCTTATCCAGCTTTTTGTACTTATAGCAAATCACCAGAACAGTAGTCAACTGAGGGTTCTTCACATAAGAAGCCAAGTTTTCTATCGTCCTGGAAAGGTGCTGGGCTTCTTTTACGATTACCACCTGTTTTTCTGCCATCATAGGATAACGTTTAGCATTTCCTACAATATCGTCTATGCTCACATCTTTCCCATAAAGCACCATTTGATTGAATCCCTTTTCCTCCTCGGTCAACACTTTACTGGCGATGTAATCAGTAATCTTATCTATGTAATATGGCTCCTCTCCATATAAAAAATAGATAGGTTTTAAAATACCTTTACGTATATCGTTTACGATTTGTAATGCTTCGTCCATTCAGAAAAAATGATGAAATTTGCGTCATGCAACCGTTACAATTTCCCAGCTACAACTTTAGGCTCAAAAATAAACAAAATAAACCCTTCATCTTTGACCCGGTTAGGAAAAAGTTCGTCTGGCTTACTCCCGAAGAATGGGTACGACAACATGTGCTAAACTATCTTGTTCTAGATAAAAAGTATCCGATAAGTCATATTAACATTGAAAAACAGATTGTCGTTAAAGGTTTAAAAAAAAGATACGATATCGTTGTTTTCAATAGCGACGGCAGCATTCATTTGTTAGTAGAATGCAAAGCTCCCAAGGTGAAAATAAATCAAAACACATTTGATCAAATCGCTAGATACAACTTTAATTTGGATGCCACGTTTTTAATGGTCACCAATGGATTGCAGCATTTTTATTGCCAGATGCGCATAAAAGAGGAAAAATATGAGTTTTTGCGGGAGATTCCTGAATTTAGCCGTTAATTTGCCATCGTTTTGAAGATTGCCATCGTCATACTCAATTGGAACGGAGAAGTGCTTTTAGAGCGTTTCTTACCCTCGGTTATGGAATATTCAGCCAATGCTGAAATATATGTAGCGGATAATGCATCTACAGATAATTCTATCTCCTTCTTAAAAGAGAACTATCCTACAATACAACTTATACAGAATAGTAGCAACGGTGGTTTTGCCAAAGGCTATAATGATGCTTTAAAACATGTAAAAGCGGATATTTTTTGTCTGCTGAATTCAGATGTAGAAGTCACGGAAAATTGGCTAGAGCCCATTTTAGCAGCTTTTGAACGGCTACCTAATGCAAGTGTAATACAACCCAAGATCTTGGATTTACTAAAACAAGACCATTTTGAATATGCCGGTGCGGCCGGAGGTTTTATAGATAAACTTGGATACCCGTTTTGTAGGGGCAGAATATTTCAGCACTTAGAGCAAGATACGGGACAGTACAACGATACTAAGGAAATATTTTGGGCTACGGGTGCTTGCATGTTTGTTAAAAGTGATGTTTTTATGTCGCTAGGCGGATTTGATACGGACTATTTTGCTCACCAAGAAGAAGTAGATTTCTGTTGGAGAGCAAAAAACAGTGGATATAAAATATATTATGTAGGTGGTTCAAAAGTATATCACCTTGGTGGTTCTACCTTGAGCAATATGAACCCAAAAAAGACCTATTTAAACTTCAGGAATTCTCTCTTTTCCATCATCAAGAACCTCCCTTTGGGCAAAGCATTTCTTATTATTTTTATAAGGCTCCTCTTGGACGGAATTGCTGCACTTCGCTTTATATTTCAATTTAGATTTAAACACTGTATCGCTATTTTAAGAGCACATTTAAGTTTCTACCGACACATTCCTAAAATGTTGAAGAAACGGGAAAAAGCTAATTTTTTACAAAAATACCATACCACAACGTCCATAGTATGGTCTTACTTCGTAAATGGAATAAAAGAATTTAACATTTTAGTAAAAGATTAACGAGTATAGGCAATTAACATATTACAAATTATATACATTTGATATGGCTTAGGTCAAAAAGTAGTAAATAACAATCATTTAATTATAGAAAACAATTATGAAAAAAATCATTTTAGGATGTCTGGGTGTTACGCTTTTATTATCTTCTTGTGTATCACAGAAGAAATATTCTGACCTTGAGGCAAAACAAAAGGAAACACAGGATTTATTAAATTCCGCAACCGTTAAGTTAAACGATTGTTTGGAAGAAAAAGCCACTGCTTCTTCTAGGTTACAAACTTTAGAAGATCAGAATGCATTTTTGAAGGCAAATAATCAGGAATTGATAAACAATATGGGCAACCTTACTACCTTAACCACAAAAGGTGCCGAAAACTTAGAAAAATCCTTAGAGAGTCTTCAAGAAAAGGATTTAACTATTCGCAAATTAAACGATGCCATTACGCGTAGAGATTCTGTAAACCTATCGTTAGTACAGAGCTTAAAAGGTGTTCTTGGAAACTTAGACGACGAGGATATTGAAATTAGCGTAGAAAAAGGAGTAGTTTTTGTTTCTATCTCTGATAAATTATTATTCAGCAGTGGAAGCTACAACATTACCAAAAGAGCTAAGGAAGTTTTAGGTAAAGTAGCGAAAGTGGTAAATAACAAACCAGATTTTGAGTTTATGGTTGAAGGCCATACCGATGATGTACCTTACAGAAGAAATGGTGCATTATTAGATAACTGGGATTTAAGCGTTAAGCGTGCAACCTCTGTTGTCCGTATTTTGCAAAATGATTTCAATGTAGATCCAAAAAGAATGACAGCTGCAGGTAGAGCGGAATACATTCCGGTTTCAGCTACAGAAAAGTCTAAAAACAGAAGAACTAGAATTGTAGTACTTCCAAAAATTGACCAGTTCTACAGCATGATCGAAGAAGGAATGAAAGATCCTGCGATAAACAAATAGGCGTTAGGCTTTAAAATACAATAAAAAAGGGTGCTTGATATTCAAGCACCCTTTTTCTATGCCGTTAAGCGAATCTAGGATATGAATAACTTATTATGATGAAACTAGTTGTTGATTGAAAAACTTATAACAATTGAAGAAAGCCTAAAGCATATTTCACTATTAACCGAGCTTAAACGTGAGCTTTGTTAATCAGATAATATCCAAACTCCCCTTACCCTCACGAACGACCTCAGGATAACCATCGGATAAATCGATAATCGTGGATCCCACGTTGCCGCCATAACCGCCATCAATAACCACATCTACCAAATTTTCCCATTTCTCAAATATAAGTTCGGGATCTGTAGTATATTCCAAAACATCATCGTCATCACGGATAGAGGTAGACACGATAGGGTTTCCTAAAGCCACTACCAGGGCTTTGGTTATTGCATTATCCGGCACTCGAATACCTACTGTTTTTTTCTTTTTAAAATCTTTGGGCAAATTGTTGTTTCCCGGGAGAATGAAGGTATAGGGACCTGGAAGCGCTCTTTTTAATATTTTAAAAGTTGCCGTATCTATTTGACGCACATA
>CAZUIE010000229.1:0-5038 GCA_964620945.1 uncultured Maribacter sp. | reverse complement strand
GATTATTGATTATTGTAAAGTACACGTATTTGCTTTTCTATTTAAAACAAAAAGCGTTTTTTTCTTAGCTAAAAGAAAATTTACTGTGGATTTTTTGCATTTACCGAAGCGATAGTCAAAAAAATGAGAAACACAAGTCCGAGATAACCTACTATATGATAGGAGCCAAAGGTTGATAGACTTAAACTAAAGATAGTTGGTGCCAAAGCACTGGCCAAAATTAAAAAGCTCATGATTTTACCCGTAATACTTCCTAGATGTGTGCGCCCATAAAACCGAGGCCAAGCTACGGCATTTAATACGGCAAAAAATCCACCCATAATGCCAAAACCGGCTATTAAAAAAGGAACACCTACCGCTGTTGAAAGCAGTAAAAACCCCAAGGACGATAACACACCGCCTAGCAACAAGAAATACAGATAAAACTGAAGGGCAATGGTATCGCTCAAAAAATTAAAAATACTAGAGATGGTTACCGCAACAATAGAGGCGGGTAAAAAAATACTGATAGCATCTTCTTTTGGAAATCCTTCGTTCTCAAAAATAGAAACGATATGAAACGTAAGTCCGGTAATAAAAAAACTGTTGAAGGCCAATGCCAGTCCATACATCCAAAACGCACGGGTGGTTTTCGCCTCAACCAACGTAAACTGTTTTGCGACCTGCTTTGGCTTTCCAACAGCTAGATCATTGTTTTTAGTGCCATCCGGAACCAATCCGTATTCTTCCGGATTATCCTTATATAACGTAAAAGCCAGTATACTAAACAAGAACACGGCAAGTCCCAAATAACGCCATGCATTTTGCCAACCCTCATAATCTATTAAAGCACTTACCCATAAGGGCGAGGAGGAAAACCCCAAGGATACGGCAACACTGTTCACAGCATTTACTTTTCCGCGATTTTTATCGAACCATATCATGATTACGTTTCTGGAAGCCATAGTTAATATCCCCTGACCGGAAAAACGCAGCATAAAGAATAGTATGGTCATTAAAACAAAAGGAATCATCCATGTATCCAAATTCAAAAATTCCTTTACGGAACCACTCATACCAACGGACCAAGAACAAAGAAATAGAGTCATAGCCAGGCCCAGAGCGGCCAAGGATGCTACTTTTCTTGCACCATACCGATCAAACCAGAATCCTGCACGCCCAATTAACAAAGAACTTACTATGGTACCTATCATATAGGCATTACTAAACTGATTTCTGGAAAGTCCCAACGCATCCTTAACTGGATCCGTGAAAACCGAAACCCCTATCGTTTGACCCGGCATACTGAAAAAAACGCCCACCGTAGCAATCGCTAAAATCACATAGCCATAGAAAAAAGGACTTTTAGCTGGGTTTATGAGTGGTCTCGAATATTTAATTGGCATACTAGCGTTTGGGCGCAAAAATAAGTATTTACGATGGGCCTATGTAAGGGTAATGGATTTTGGTACACATTTGCCTTAATGGTATCCTATTTCATTACTCATTGGTAATCCGGAACTCTACACGTCTATTGCGCTGACGGTCAGCTTTGGTTCTGTTCTTTTGAAGGGGTAGTGAACTGCCAAAGCCTTCATGTGAAACCCTGCTGCTGTCAATTCCTTTATGTATTAAATACTGTGCAACAGCTTCTGCCCGGTTTTCGGATAGTCTTTTATTATATACTTGATTACCGATTGTATCCGTATGTCCGGACACTTGAATTTTAAAAGCTTTGTGCAGTATCAAATATGCCTTAATCTCGTCTAGCTCCTTTTTTGCAGACGGCATTAGTTCAAAAGCATCAAAACTAAAAAGCACATTTTTAAACGTATGGACACTATCCAATTCAAACGCTAATTTATTTTTAAGGTCGAGGTCGGCATTAGGGTTCTTGAAAGGATTTACCGCTGCAACGGAAACCATATCCAAATAGTAATAGGAACCTTTGGTCACATTTCTCTTTGTCCTAAACTTTTGGGTTCTTGCATTATCCTTAAAATTACCGATAAGAATATAATTCTCTGTACCGTTGGCCATAAACTCCTTTTCTACCTTCACCCAATCCTCTTTATCCGAATAGAACTCAGCATAAGTTATCTCAAAGTAATTGGAAACGTCTCCCGGTATTTTGGATAGATGCCTTCGTGATAGCGTTTTTCTGGTATCCACCTGCACAGGACTTTCCACGAATTGTATGCCAAACTCCTTAATGGCAAAATCTGACCGCTCTGCCAGGCTTACATAAAAAGACACGGTGTAGGTTTCTCCTTTTATTAAGGTTTGGTCCAATTTAGCTTGTATGTATTCGCGGTAATCGTCCGGCGCATACAAGTACAAGCCTACATAGCCTACACCAAAATTGGCCGGTTGCTCACCATTAAAATTTTTTGGAGTACCCATAGCCTGACTGCACCCATTAAAATAATCGGTAGAACCGGTAGTTGGTGTAGTCCAATCGGTCACGTCGGCATCTAAGTTTCCTAATTTTTGAGGACAATTAACAAAGGTTTCAAAACTGGGGTTTTGAACGCGGTTTTGCGCCAGTCCAGTTCCAACATCGCTTCCAATTAGCAATATCGTAAGTATTACAAATAACGGACCACAGGAGTTCATCAGCATATCTTAAACACCCCTAAAATAAGAAAATCCCTATTCCTTTGGAGGTATAAGGGTTTAGATAGTTTTTTGGACCTTGTTTAAAAATCGAACTTGTAGGTTGCGCCTCCCAAAATCTGTAGGCCCTGTACCTGAAAATTTGCCCAACGCTGGTAATTGTTATTGGCAATATTCGAAGCTTTTACGAATAGCGATAATTGATCGTTTAGGCGGTAGCCTAGATGGGCATTGGCATCAAAAAATCCGTCTAGCGTAATAATAGTTGCAGGAAATTCGGACGGTACTACGTTCTCGACAAAGACACTGGAAAAATCCTCACGCTCACCCACATAAAATAAATTGGCACCTGCAAACCACTGTTCCCCGATTTGATAGTCCACGAACAAGGAAGCCTGCAAATTTGGAAGGTTCCAAGCTGGGTTATCGGTTTCGGTGTTGTACTCATTCAGCTGTGCATTAACGCCCAACGTAAAGTTTCTATTAACATCTACATTCAATTCACCAAAGATTCCAATGGTCTTTATATCGTCATAAAACACATCAAAAGAATTACCAAAATTGTAGCCACGGTCGTCATTGCGCAGCGTGTTCTGTGGATTAAGGCGAAATAATGGACTATTGTTTTCAGCACTATATGACGCTTTTACATTATAACTAAGATTAGGCAATAACTGACCTCTAGCACCCACATACGCGTTATACTGACTATCCGTTGGCGCAATAGATAGGGTTGGCGAAACAAACGGATTTTCTTCAACAAAACCATGAAACGAATTCTGGCGTAATTCTCCCGTAACACCACCATAGGCAATAACAGTTTCCTCCAACAAACGGTAGGATGCGGTTACGGCCGGATAGATATAAAAATTACCTTCGTTATTTTCCAAATCCATTCCATATACTAAATTTACCCCTAGGTTCAAGGACAAATTGTCTCGTAGCATTTGTAAACTTGGTCTTATTCCCACTTGTAACTGCCCATAATCTATACCGCCTTCGTTAACTGGTTTGCTTAAACTGGTATTTTCAAAGCTGCCGCCCACATAATCGGCATTGACTCCTACGGTAAACAGCTCTTCGTTTAGGGGAAATTCAAAAGCGCCGTTTACAATAGCACGGTTCTCGCCAGACTCTGCCGAATCCCAAAATCTTCGATACTTCCCATCAACACCTTTAAAGAAAGAATCCTCTAGATTAAAATGACCCGAAGCTTCCCCCATAAAGTAATTCTGACCCTCATCTATCGTGGCTATGGTAGTGTCATCAAAAACACCTTCTGGCAAACCATACCAGTTGTAATATCGATGTTGCAAACCAATATCGGCACCCCAATTGTAATCCCTATCCCGCTTTTTGTAAGCAGCATCTAACTTAGAGTCGGCAAACCTATCATTTAACCGTACCCCGTCAATTCCTCCCTGCGAAGAGTGATGGTTAAGACCTATGGTTACGTCTTCATCTCTACTTAGGGTTCTATTGGTATAAAAATCAGCATTAACGTTTCCATAATTTCCAGCTCCAACAGAAGCATACGAATTAAAAAGTACCGGTGGCGGAGTCCGTTCTACTCTAGAGGCCGTTCCTTTAGACGGGGTAAATGTAGAAGCTACCGGCACGGAAAATATACTGTACTTAATTGGCTTCTTTTGCAATACAATTGAATCGTTAAGATTAGGGACCGATTTTATCTTAAAGGCATCGGAGACAGTTGGCGTATATGCCTTTGTAACCGTCACGGTCTCTGTTCCAATAGTTTCATCTTCTTTCTTATCGTCTTGGGCTGTTGCAGACTGCAAACCTAGGAACAAGATACCCGTTACTACTAGTATATTTTTGTACATACGTGTTCTATTACTTTGGTACATTACTCTTTATTAGGATTTACTGAGGAGTTGCTTTGCGCTTCTTTGGACTTTATAATGGCGAGTTCTCCTTTTGCATCGGCTACGATTTCTGGAAACTGTTCAAAATTCGCAATAACGCTCTCCAGGATATAGGTTGCTTGAAACGCATCATCGAGAATGTAAAAATTCTTGGCCATCAGCACCAATCCTTTTCCACCCCATTCCTTGTATGTAGCATAATCCTTGGCTAGTTTTTGAACAGCGATATTGGACGATTCCGCATCACCATCGGCGTTCTTAAAGTAGGCATCATAATAAAGTGCCTCTGCTGCCGTAGCACCGGAAGCAATTTTTAACACCTGTGAATAAGCAGATTTTGCCTTGTCCAAGTCATTGGTAGCAATCGCAGACCTGGCAATCATAATTTGGGCATCGCTCTTAATACGGTCGTCTATATTTGGAGTAGCCAATACCTTATCCGCATATTCCAAGGTCTTATCGTAGTTTCGTTGCCCGTAATAACCCTTCATCAGATTACTTTGTGCAAAGGTCCTGTTCTGCTGAATGTTAGCTCTTGCCTCCAGCTTCAATAAATA
>CAZUIE010000228.1:0-5127 GCA_964620945.1 uncultured Maribacter sp. | reverse complement strand
GACCATTTTTTTCGCTAACTTGTGCAACAGGCACAATGTATAAAAGCAATAGCGGTTTGGGTTAATACTCAAACCGTTTTTGCTTTTAATTAAGTATATTGTAATCCGAAATGTAAGAGCATTTAATCCGCTACTGCTCTTATACGAGACCGTTGTAGCCAATTTGACGAAAATTCAGAATTTTAAAAAAAATCACAAGAACCGAAACCCCTGTGATTTTATAAAAATTATTTGAAAGTAGATGGGTTATGCTGAAACACCACTAAGTACAGAATCGAGTTGCATTTCTTTTAGTACATTATCTTGTATAGATTGCGTCAACTCATTTATTTTGTCAACGCCCCAAGTAATGCCGACAACAGTTCGGGTTGCACGACTGCCAAAAGGCGTTTCAGCTAATTTCAAATAAGCATCAACTACCCATTGTGGGTCCGGAGCATTTTCGCTCTGTAACATTTGAGCAAAATTTTCACCCATTGCAGTTGGAACACTTGCTAATTCGCCATAGGATTCAAGGATTTCGGAATGTGCAGGAGCTTGTCCAGAAGCCAAAAGTCCTGTTCCAAAAGGACCAGGTTCAACCATTACTACATCTACACCAAAAGGAGAAACCTCGTAACGCAAGGCTTGTGAATAGCCTTCTAATGCGTGTTTGGTAGCGGTATAAGTTCCAAAAAAAGGTGGAGACATACGACCCACTAACGAAGAAGTGTTTATTATCAAGCCTGAACCAGCCTTGCGCATATTTGGCAAAACTGCCTGTATGGTTCTGATTGCACCATAATAGTTAGTTTCCATTTGTAGCTTTGCTTGGTCTACACTATAAGCTTCAGTAATACCAATATACATGATACCTGCATTGTTGATTAAAATGTCGATATTTTTTGCTTGTTCAAGGATATTCGCCATCGCCTCTTTTACAGAAACATCATTCGTTACGTCCATATTAACGACTTTTATGTGTGAAGAATAGGCTTCAAGTTCTGTTTTAACCTGTGCATTTTTTCCTTGTGGGTTTCGCATTGTAGCAAACACTTGATAGCCTTTATCGGCAAAATCTTTGGTGGCTTTTAAACCAAATCCGCTACTACTTCCTGTGATGATTATATTTTTCATTTTTACTAATTTTTAAATCCAAACATTCCATTATTGTGTGCCAATCCTTCGGTTGGTATTGGTTGTATAACATCCCAATGCTCAACGGCTTTTCCGTTCTCAAAGCGTATTAAATCATAAAAGACATTGGTAGTTCCATTCCATTCACCTTCACTTACCGTAAGCACAAAATTTCCTTCACCCAATACTTTGTGTATTTTGGTGTATTTAAACATATTGTTTTTAGAGGTTAAATATTGTACGGCTTCTACTATGCCACTTAAACCATCTTTAATTCCGGGATTGTGTTGGTCGTATTGCTCAGTACTTATATAATCTTTGATTTTATTCGAATTTTTACCCATCAAAATATCTTCTACCATAGATTTAGCCAATGCCTTATTGGCTTCGGTTTTATCCAAATCTGTTGCTGTTGTTGGTCCATCAGTTTGTGTTCTTCCACTTACCGTTTCTTTAACCAATTCGGTCATAGCATCCCAATGCTCTGCAACTTTGCCATTTTCATCAACACGTATAATGTCAAATGCCACCATTTTATCCGCACCAAATGGTTTCGCATTATGCCAAATATTATGCATAAAGACATAATTGCCATCTTGAAGTAGTCGAACGTTTTCAGCATATGTTCCGTTTTCTTTTAAGACGGGCAATAAACCAATAAAAGGTTCAAGTCCAGTGGGAACAAACGGATTATGCTGTATGTAGTCAGCATTGGCGAATTTTCGCATTGTTTCTGCGTCTTGTTTGGCTACAGCACCTAAAAAAGTGGCTACGATTTCTTTGTTGTTCATTGTTTTAGTTTTTGACTGATTATTCTCGTTTGTAGAATTTGTTTTGGTTGTGTTACAGGAAGCAAGAATACCTGCCAACACAAATACCGTGATTACTTTTTTCATTGATTCTGTTTTATTAATATTTATTACTTGTGTTTCGCAAGTAAAATTACATTATTACTTTTAAAAAACAAGCAATAATGTATATTAATTTCATTTTGCAAGTAAAAAAATTAGTTTTTGTACCTTTGGCTTTAATATGTAGCATACGAAATGGAAACAAAATTTAGATGTAATTGCCCATTTACTTCAGCCTTAGATATTTTGGGCGATAAATGGATGATGGTCATTGTGAAACAAATGCTTATCGAAGACAAGCAGACTTTTAAAGACTTTACAGAAAGTGATGAAGCTATTGCAACCAATATACTTACTACTAAACTTAAATCGCTTGAAGAATCGGGTATCGTTATCAAAACCAAACTTCCGAACAATAAAAAGTCAAATGTTTACCTCTTAACAGAAAAAGGATTGGCACTGACACCAATAATAGTAGAATTGGGAATTTGGAGTGATAATTATTTAAGGGATTTGAATCCAACTATCGTAAATGGAGAAGGAATGGAATTGTTGAGAACTGACAAAGCGGAATTTGCAAGAGGAATTGAACAAAAATACAGAGAAAAACTGGCTACAACAACTTATATAGCTCATAGCTAGTTAGTTACTTAAACGAAGTTACGGCATATTTGGAAAGTCACCAAATTTTTAAATTTGACGATTTCCAATAAAAAAAGATAAATGGTAAAATTTAAAAATCTGGCTTGTGTATAATCCGAAAATAATCCCCAATTTACACGCTACGAGCCATGTACAAACACGTTGGCTGTAATTTAATCCAGCACCATTCAGCTCAAAGTTTCCCGAACAATCTGACGATAATTATTTTGAATACCTTCCGTAACTTTTGACTTGTCTTGATTAAATCCTGCCTCAGCTATCGAAAGCATTTCTGCGTTTTGAACCCTTAAATTTTTATCGCTCCATAAAATGACTTCTGTAATAATTGGTGCTAATTCAATACCTTTTTCAGTAAGCAAATAGATATTTTCTTTTTGATTATCAGGTAATTTCTGTTTTGTGATCAGCTCATTTTCTTCCAACCACTTCAATCTTGACGACAAAATTCCAGGTGCTATTCCTTCCGGAGAAATCGAAAAATCTTTAAACGTCTTCTTCCCTTGAAGCAACATATCTCTAACGATAAGTAATGACCATTTGTCCCCTACAATATCTAAAGTTGAGGCAATAGGACAGCCCGACCTAAATTTATTCTTCATTTTCACTATTATTTTAGTAGTAATAATTTATTTTGATTACTTTTGCTACTGATTTAATAGCAAAAATAACATTTATAGATGAAACAATCACAACAAATCGTGCTTATCACAGGCGGAAGCTCAGGAATAGGACTTGCACTCGCCAAAAAATTTATGGAAAACGACAATACTGTAATCATTACAGGTCGAAATCTTTCCAAATTAGAAGCAGTCCAAAGGAGCCTTCCCAAAATCCATATATTTCAAAATGATGTAACAAATGACGCAGAGGTTAGAAGGTTGGTAGATGACATTAAAGAAAAATTTGGTGGCATTGACATTCTAATCAACAATGCAGGTATCATGAATTTGGTAGATGCAGGAAACGAAAACAATGACTTGCAAAAACAAATGCAAGAAATCGAAATCAACTACAATTCGCCAGTTCGATTACTGCACTACTTTTTACCACAACTGAAAAAGAGTAAAAATGCCGTTTTGGTAAATACTTCTTCGGGATTGGCTTATGTACCATTTGCACAAGCACCTGTCTATTCAGGTACAAAATCAGCACTACATTTTTGGACAAAAGGAATCCGACCGCAATTGAAACCGCATAATATAAAAGTGGTAGAACTTATGCCTCCTGTTGTAGACACCCCAATCTTTGATAATGTTGGTTCTCCAGAAGAGAGCAATTTTAAACCAATTCCTCCTCAAAAATTAGCCAATCTGTTTTGGAAAGATTTCATTAAAGGAAAGGAAGAAATAACGCCTGGGCTTTCTAATCAACTAAAATTGATGAGCAGGCTAGCTCCAAAATTGATATTTAAACAATTGAATAAAAAACCTATTCCCAAAAAATAAAAGAATGAAAAACACAATCTCAATCATCACTATAATAGCCATTGGTGCATTTGTAGGAAATATGCTCAATATCGGTTTAAGCCACGCTATTTATTGGCAGTCGCTTGACCCAATAGAATTTATGAAGTTTTTCGCAATAGATTTCCCCTTGCTATTAGTGCCGACTGCATTAACACTTATGCCTGCTTGGTTAGGAACACTGTTTTTATTTTTGAAAGGAGATAAAAAATCGGAAAGCAGAAAGTATTGGATGTTTGCATTTTTAGCTTTAACGCTAACCATTATCCAAACTTCCATTTATCATTTGCCAATGAATTTGGACTTTATGGCATTAAAATATGATGCTATAACCACAACTTCTAAGTTAAACGGCTGGGTTATTTCTCATTGGATTAGAATAAGCATTGCAATTATTGGAGGTGTTTATGCATTAATAGGTTTTCAAAAAACAATAAAAATTTAATATAACAGCAATTATGGACAATTTTACAATTATCAATTTACAAGCATTAACAGGCACAGTAGCCATTGTTTTAGCTTTTAAATGGTGGATAAAACCACGCCTTGTAAACCTATCAATCCAAGATGAACTATTGCCCTTAGTATTCTATAACGCATTTCGGTATTTGGGGTTATCGTTTATGGCAAAGGAGCAATTTTATGACGGCTTTCCAACTGAATTTTTGACTACAGTCGGACTACTCGATTTTACTACAGCTGTATTAGCGATTATAACAGCCTTTGCTTTAAAAAACAAATGGAGTTTTGCCATTCCTTTGGTTTGGATTTTCAATATCGTTGGTTTTGGCGATTTAATTACCGCTTTTCCTCAATTTTTCGGATTAGAACTTTACAACCATAACCTCGGCATCATTTGGTTGATGTTCGTTACCTATGGATTGGGTGCATTCTTGAGCCATATCTACATATTTATCAGACTTTTCAAAAACCTTAAAAAGAAATAAACTTGAACTGACTGCAAGAAAAACTACAGTCAACAATGTATAAAAGCAATAGCGGCTTGGGTGTAAACTCAAGCCTCTTTTGCGTTT
>CAZUIE010000227.1:0-5146 GCA_964620945.1 uncultured Maribacter sp. | reverse complement strand
ATAAATTGTGTACGGGTTACTCCTGCATACTATGGTATACGTTCTGTACATCATCATACTCCTTTAAAGTATTATATTTTATTGTTAGTGAATATTTTTATTATTTTAATTAGTTCGTTATTTGTTCGAATCTTACGTGCTAATTTTATATAATTCACTTGATTAAAAAAATAATGGTCTACAATGAACTTATCAAACAATGAGCTCATTCTCTAATAATTTCAAGAATTCTATTCGAAAATTTTCTGGTAATTGTTAATCAAATAATCGTTTGAATCTCTTTAAACTGTGTTAGGTGCTATACGCTGTCCCAACTAAATATATCTATACAATTTTATTTACCTATAACTTAGACGGTTTAGCGGCAACTTCTATAGTTTTCGTTATCGAAATAGGTTTCCCGTAAGTAGTAAAACCGTTCAAGATAATTTCGTATTCCCCTTCGATATCCGACGTGTAAAATTCGAAATCAAGAGTACTGCCATCTATTACCACATTAGGTTCCCATAAGAGTAAAGACCTATAATCTGGAATCCGGGAATATTCCGTATCGGAAACGGAATACTTCTGAGTGAAGTAATTTTTTTTCTGGACTGGCCGGTTAAGTTTCACCGTCGCTGCATTTTTTGCGGTGTACCCATCATAGAAATCGCCATCGAAGGTTTCCACCGACACAAGGCCTTGATAGTCGGTGCCCCCCATACGGAACTGGTCCCGTATCAAACTGATTTTCTCGATTCTACGGGCATCGAAGCTCCTTAAACTTTCATGATCGGGAATATAGACCCCATCTAAGAGTACGATTGCTGGAAAACTATTGAACTCTTCATCAAAGGTTTCAAAGTCTTGTGCCACTTTAATATATTGATTATTGGTCCCTCTGTCTCGGTATCCGGCATTATCTACTATCTCTAACAACGTTTCTTCAAAGGTTGGAAAACGTGTATACTCATCGAGAACTACGACTTCCGGTATTCCACCATCAAAAGGGTCTATAGGGTCACCTTGTATTATGGAATCCGGCTTTGCCCTATAAAAATGATTTTCTATTTGATTTCTAACACTACGCTGGGTTATTTGTTCCGCATCAGATTTAGAAAGTTGAAAATCGGGAAATTTAAGCCCGGATAGGTTCAAATCCATTGGCTTTCCCTTCTTAATGCTAAAAGATTTAAAGGGGTCGTTGGCTTGGATTATGGCCTCGGAACTAACATAATCTTTTCTAAGGTAGGAATAGAAATTTCCAAATTGGTCGGTCTGGGAGAACTTCAGTAGAAATTCTTTCCCTGGAACCGAGATTACTACCGGGACATCGGATACCGGCTCTCCAGTAAGCTCATCCGATATATTGCCAAAAAATAGTTCGCCTCGCTGTTCGGGCAGGAAGAGACTGTCCCCGATACGTAGTGGAATTTCCTTATCTGCCTTCAGGTACTCGGTAGCATATTCGATTGCGTTCATGGAATTTGGCGATTGTATCTCCGTCTTTTTAATTACTTTCAGGGAGTACGTCCCAAAACCCAATTTGTCTCTATAGTTCTTTATCGATAGATTTATTTCATCTCTTAATCCATACTTGGTTTTAGCCGCTACAATAGATATCATGGAAGAATCGATTGGTGCCGTTCTACCGTCTGCTATAGATGTTGAAAAGCCTTTCTTTTTCGTACTCAACAATAATGCTGATTGGTCCGCTTGATATGGGTTTACTATGATGATATTATCTTTAAACACTTGGGATACTCCACTATTCTTCATCCATTGCGTATAACCCAATAACTTGTATTTACCAGATGGAATAGCTGTAGAGACGAAAAAGTCCCCGTTACCTTTGCCTTTTTCTAATTTTATTCTTTGCTCAAAAACATAGTCGTTTGCTTCATTGACAAGGGCTACATATCCAATTTTGCTGATAGTACTGGCCTTATTGTTCTGTGCATTAAAGCAGAAAAAGGAATAATAAAGATATTCACCTGAGAAGACCAAAGGCCCTGTATGGTCAACAAACGCCTTTTCCTGTGGTAGTTCCTTCAATTTCAATAGTTCGCTACCGTCCCGCACTACATATTGAGCCTGGCAAACAAGCGCTATCAAAAAGAAGCTCGATAAAAATAGTAGTTTGTTTTTCATAATTTTATTCTTCTGTCCAAAATTCCGGTACTACATTACTGCCCACCACTGTACAATCCCCGCAAATTGTTGGAGTAACGACATAAGGTCCCTCACAAGTACCAGGTGGGTCTGAATTTGCTCCAACCCATTCTACAAGCTCTAATTTAATTCTTGGTATCAATGGCTGAGGGCAACTCCCTTCAATGGGACCATCACGTTCAGGATTAACCAAAATAGGCGCTAAGGGTACTGCCGCTGTGCGATTACAATTTACATTACCAAAATAAGGCGGCAAAGGTTCATTAGGATAAAAATCCTCATAATTAAAATACATCCTTTGGCTGGTTACGCTGCTTATATCAAAGAAACCGATGACCTTATTGTTCCCGGTCTCGCTTGTAATATTACCCTCTAAAGGCCCTGGCTGTATTTGGCTAAAGACCAATTCGCTCTGCGTGAAATTCCGTAGGTTTTCGTAAAACTGAAATGCCTCGAACGAGATGGCCATCTGCCTAACCAATATACTATACCGATGGGATAGGATAGGATTATTGCTATTGATAAATCGTATTTGGTTCCGTTTTGCCGATGTATTTTGAAGTCGTGAGGCATCTAACAACAGAATTTCCTGTGAGGGGTCGGTCTTAAAACACACTTGTTCTTGTCTGACCCTAGGTACAAGGCCAACATCTGGATATAAAACTTGTGCGACATCTCCATTTGCATCGAAAATAAATTCTATCTCCTCACGAATAACCTCAAACTCAAAAGCGGTCCAATTCGGGGCTATAATCTTATACGTCTCCTCAAAAGTATATCGGTACAGCGAACTTTCATTATCGGGAGTTGATGTATCCACAAATATCCCCATTCCGTCTACACCGGTATCGGATGCAGTTCGTTCCGCATATAGGGCATCAATGGTGGAGCTGCCGACCATACGCTTTTCGGTAGAAGCATAATTTTCTCCGTCAGCTGTTGTTATGTTCAAGGTATAGCCCACCTCCCGTTCCGCCACGAAACTCTCCGGAGCCTCATAGATCCCTGGTTCGCTTTCCGCAAATATGATGCGGTTTCCAAGGCTGGTATTCAATGCTACGAGTGCATCTTCTTCCCGGTCTACGTCCAACCCCCTAGGTGAAATAAACGGCGTATTGGGATTAAATAACACGTCTTCTTCAACGTTCACGGTACTATCGCTCTGAATACTTCTAGACTTACTTATAAAGATTCGTTGCCTAGCTATTTCATCCGTAAGACTTGCCTCGATGACCAGAATACCGGAGGAATTAGCAGACCCGTTAACTAACGGCCCTACGTCTATAGGTTCTACACAGCTAACTAGGACTATGAATATGATTAACGATATGTAGCTATATTGTTTCATTCCTCTGTCCAAAATTCAGGTACGATATTACTTCCTAGCGCCGTACAATCACCACATTCACGTTGCGTCACAAAATAAGGTCCTTCACAGACACCAGGAGGGTCGCTAGTACTCAGAAAAAATTCGATGTCCTCTAGTTGAATCAGTTCAACGAGGCTTTGAGCACCTCCACATATATCAGGTGCCGGCGGCGGTGGCCCATCCCTTTCCGGATCTCCCAGGAGTGGCGCTATTTTTCTAACACAGTTGACCGTACCGAAATACGGAGGGAGATCCTCCCCAGGAAAGAAATCGGTATAATCGAAGAAGAGTCGTCGCTCCGTAACGCTCGCCACATCGAAATATCCGATGACCACCGCATCAGGGTCGTTCACAAAGGACACGTTACCTTCAATAAGTCCCGGCTGTATCTCGGTAAAAACATTGGCGTTCTGTGAAAACTGCAATAATGTGTTGTAAAAATTAGCGGCATCGGCAGATTGAAGGAACTGGCGCACTAGTATGCTATATCGGTGCGATAGAATCGGGTCTATCCGGTTGATAAAGCGTATCAGGTTGCCCCCCAGCACGTTCCGGTCCAAGGAGATTCCGTCCGAAAGTAAAATTTCGTTCGACGATACGGTGTTATAACATACCCGTTCCTCCTGTTCTCTTAATTTTAACTGTACATCCGGTACCGTGAAAGCTATTAGTTCTCCATCTTCGTCCAGTATGGGTTCGCCTCCTTCTTCTATAATCTCAAATTCCCGTGACGTCCAGTTGGGAGCAATTATCTTATAAGTCTCCTCATAGGTATATCGATAGTTGTTGAGTTCTCCGGAAGGATTGGAGCTGTCAACGAAAATGGCCATTCCATCATCGCCACCATCACTGATAATACGTTCCGCATATATATTGTCTATTGTAGAGATGCCACTACTTGTTACTTGCTCTGAGATAAGTTCTTCTCCCCTGTCTGTTACTACGGAGAGTTGGTAGGAAACACCGCTCTGTGCGGCAAAGGATGTTTCGGAGACATATCTTCCCTCTCCATCGTCAAGGAACACAAACCTGTTACCCGTATTGTCAACAATACTAACCATGGCGTTCCTTTCATAAAGCTCAGTGCTGTCGTTAGCGAAGCTGCTTCCCCTGCTCAGCAATATAATCTGGTTTTTCAGTTCATCCGTCAAGGTCGCCTCCACAATCAGGATTTCCTCGATATTGATGCTCGCCTCTACCGAGGTATCGATTTCCACTTCTTCAAGACAGCCGAACGACAATAGAATCAATCCGGTTCCGATAATACTATATAGTAATTTTTTCATCTCTAAAATTTAAAATTATAGGTAATCGACGGAATAGGAATGGCAAAAATAGAGCTTTGCAAAGCCTTTACCTCTCCGTTTTCGGTCACAAAAAAGACCGAATAGGGGTTATTTCTTCCCAACACATTGTAGACCGAAATGGTGACAAAACTATGGGCGAGCTTATTCTTTTTATGGTTACCCTCTATATTAAACCCTAAGTCCAAACGGTAGAAATCGGGAATCCTAAACTCGTTACGGTTACTAAAGGCAACAAAATCTGCATTGTTAAATCTGAATGTTCCAATGGGATAGGTTACCGGTCTACCGGTCTGGTACACAAAATTGGCCGATACACTGT
>CAZUIE010000226.1:2340-5158 GCA_964620945.1 uncultured Maribacter sp. | reverse complement strand
ATTCATTCATTTTATGGGCAACTAATGGCTTGTGCAACGGTTACCATTGTTGTGCAACGTATTTATTTTTTATCAGAATTTGAGTTTCCTCCAGAAGAACCATTTCCTCCGCTGTTTCCACTATTATTTCCGCTATTTCCATTTCCACCTGTACTCGTATTTGTACTTGGTCTTGGGGTTTGTATTACTCGCCCTTTTTCAATTTTATCTTTGTCTGACATATCATTATTTATTTTTCTGTTTTCTAAATTTACTGAACAAAAGGTTACCACAAAGAAAATTCCTATTAATAAACTAATTAATGAAGCTAAATCTAGGTTGCTTATTAAATTGTTTCTTTTAGCAATATTTTTAATTAATTCCGATTCCTCTATCTCATCATCAAAATCTTTTAGACTTTTCATTGTTAGCTTTCTTGATGTAAGAGTGGAAATCAAATTAACAGCAAGTGTTAGTGCAAGTAAAATCCAACCAATTATTAAAAGATAAAAATGCTCGGCAGAAGTCAAATCAACAATTTTTTCCATAAAAGTGATTGACAATGCGAGTGCTCCAGCAGAAATGTATGTTATTTTTCGCTCTAAATCATTTTCAGATTTGTCTATCGAACTATAAAATTCTGCTCTTACTTTATCTTTTTCCTCGGTTGTTTTCATATGTTGCACAACGTATGTATATGATCATTGATCATATATCAATTATACATTCCACGCCAATATAGTCATTTTTAAATCCGTATTCGCGGTCCAAAAAACGGTAATTTTACGGTACAAACGAAATACCTGAAAAATAGTTCTTATCCTAGTTCCATTTGCAGTTCTTGGTAGTAGTTATGTCATATCACCTTTTGCGGAACTATGTTCAAAAGGATTTGAAGGTATCGTACGATGCAATAAAAAACATAAATTGGGATACCACCAATTGCATTTGAAGTAAAAGAACTATTATCCAAACGCGTAGTAGCCGCTTCATTTTTGTAGTACATCACCCTTCTTCGGGTGCCAATTCCACCGCAAGGCCATCCATCTCCTCAGAGATATGTAGCTGACATCCTAAACGCGAATTCTCCCTTACGTTAAAGGCTTCCGATAGCATGGCTTCCTCGTCATCGCTCATTTCGGGAAGTTCATGATCGGACTGTACATAACATTGACAAGAGGCACACATGGCCATACCACCGCAAATCCCAATGGTTCCTTCTGGGGCTAACTCGTACGCCCGCACCAGTTCCATAAGATTCATATTCATATCGGTTGGAGCCTCCACTTCGTGCGAAACCCCATCCCTATCGGTAATTTTAATCTTTATATCGGTCATGTGAAGTACGCTGTTCTAGCCTATGGTATTTCTATTCTTCTCTCGAATCTTCGGGAGTGCTCCGTGTTTTATTTTTTTGTGTGAATCACTAGTTGATAGCTTTTACCACTGCTTTTGGGGATTCTTTTTTGCTTCCATCAAACCCGGTAACACCGCCTACGGTCGTATATTTCATCACATATTTTTTATCTGGAAAAATACGTTGGTAGGCACTCTGGCACATTAAAGTAGCTTCGTGGAAACCACAAAGAATCAGCTTTAATTTTCCAGGGTACGTATTTACGTCTCCTATGGCATAAATTCCGGGTATGTTGGTCTGATAATCCAGTGCATTATCCACTTTTATAGCATTTTTTTCTATTTCCAGTCCCCAATCCCCAATAGGTCCCAATTTAGGTGATAGGCCAAAAAGCGGAATAAAAAAATCCGTCTCCAACATCATATCCTCGGCTGCATTTGTCGTTTTTCTAATGATAACAGATTTCAAGGTATCTTCCCCTTGAAGCCCTACAACCTCACCCGGCGTCACTAGATTTATTTTACCTATATCCTTTAAATGCTGCACTTTCTCTACAGAATCCAAGGCACCCCTAAACTCATTACGCCTGTGCACCAAAGTTACTTCAGAAGCCACATCGGCCAGAAAAATGCTCCAATCCAAGGCAGAGTCGCCACCACCGGCAATAACTACTTTCTTATTACGATACACTTCCGGATCTTTGATCATGTAAGCTACACCCTTATCCTCATACTTGGCTATATCCTCCAAAGGTGGCTTACGTGGCTCAAAACTTCCTAGTCCTCCAGCGATAGCAACGATAGGCGCATGATGCTTTGTACCTTTGGAAGTCGTTACTATAAATGTGCCATCTTCCAGTTTTTCAATGGTTTCTGCCCTTTCTCCCAAGGTAAATCCAGGCTGGAAAGGTTTTATCTGCTCCATTAAATTATCCACTAAATCTCCTGCTAAAACTTCGGGAAAACCTGGAATATCGTAGATAGGCTTCTTTGGGTATAATTCGGAACATTGTCCGCCAGGTTGTGGTAATGCATCTATCAAATGACATTTCAACTTTAAAAGTCCGGCTTCAAAAACGGCAAAAAGACCCGTAGGCCCTGCTCCTATTATGAGTATATCAGTTTTAATCATCTAAATCTTCTTTTTCTAACAACACAAAGGTACTATACCATACCTCTATTAACGTATGATATTTATCAGGTTTATACTAGGCAACGTTAACGACCTCTTCTATCTGTGGAGCGTATTTTTTAATTGTCATCTCTACTCCGCTCTTAAGCGTCATTTGGTTGACGGAACAATCAATACAGTTGCCTTCCAAACGCACTTTTACAGAACGTTCATCGTCTATGGAAATAAGGGTGATATCGCCACCATCGCTCTGTAAAAAAGGACGTATTTCTGCAAGTGCTTTTTCTACGTTATTTTTAAGTTCCTCTGAAGTCATTGTAACCATAATTACTTCTTTTTAACGGCAGAACA
>CAZUIE010000226.1:0-2240 GCA_964620945.1 uncultured Maribacter sp. | reverse complement strand
TCAGGTGTAAAATAGGCCATATTCTCCACGATACCCAAGACAGGTACATTTATAGAGTCTTGTTGAAACATGGCCACCCCCTTTCTGGCATCCGCTAAGGCCACTTCTTGCGGTGTACTTACTACGACTGCACCCGTCACCGGCATGGCCTGCATAATGCTCAAATGTATATCTCCGGTACCTGGTGGTAAATCCAGTATCATAAAATCGATTTCTCCCCAGTTCGCATCAAAAATCATTTGATTTAATGCTTTGGAAGCCATAGGTCCTCTCCAAATAACCGCTTGATCGCGTTGTGTAAAAAATCCTATGGAAAGTAACTTTACCCCATAGCTTTCTACAGGTTTCATCTTGGATTTACCGTTTACATTTACGGCCAAAGGTTTCTCTTGGGCAACATCGAACATAATAGGCATAGACGGCCCGTAAATATCTGCATCCAAAAGACCGACTTTAAAACCCATCTTGGCCAAAGTAACGGCTAAGTTTGCCGTCACTGTAGATTTTCCCACACCACCTTTACCAGATGCAACAGCGATAATATTCTGTATCCCTGGAATAGGTTTTCCTTTTATTTCATTCGTCTTGGGTTTAGCGACGGGAGCATCAACCTTTATGTTGATCTTAATCTTGGCCTTCTCGTAAACCTCTTTATGGATGATTTTTAAAATTTCAACCTCGGTCTTTTTACGGGCCTGTAGGCTTGGGTTTGTAATCACAATATCAACCTCTACCTCATCACCAAAAATCTGAACGTTCTTTACGGCACCGCTTTCAACCATATTCTGGCCTTCCCCAGGAACCGTAATAAGTTCCAACGCTTTTAAAATATCCTTTTTATCTAGCTTCATTATGTATATCGATTCTAAACAACAAAGATAACTTTTAGCCATGAGATGGAGAAGTTATGCTATTGAAAATGAAGATATCGGTATAAAAAGAAGCTGTTATTAAGAGAAATGAAAATCTTATTCATTTGCTTTCCCAAGAATAAAAGATACGTTGTAAAAAACGTAAATTCGGATATTTAAGACCAAACCAAAATTATGATGACCCTATTCAGAAAAAACAAACTATACCCTATACTATTCCTGATTTTTTTTGCAGCGTGTTCCAGTTCTAAATCAAAATTCTCTAAGAAGGATGTACGGAGTTCTCAAAGATTAATAGGGTTGGAATTTGGTAAAAAGTATATCGACACACTATATCCTTATTTAGAAAAAAACAGGGAAGGGTTTGATTCTCTCCGTACGTACGATTTAAGTTACGATGTTTTTCCGGCAGTACGATTTAATCCTTTACCCGCTACTTTTATCCCTCGGCAGCAGTCCGGTTTTCCAGATTGGGAAGTTCCGGAAGGCATAGAACTCCCTAAAAATAGGTCCGAATTAGCGTTTTACACCATTCCACAACTAGCCTCGCTCATTCAGCACAAAAAAATCAGTTCTTTAGAATTGACCCAATTTTTTCTAGAACGCCTAAAAAAATACAATCCCATTCTAGAATGTACCATAAGCATTACCGAAAAACTAGCCCTGGAGCAAGCTAAAAAGATGGATGATGAACTGGCCGCAGGCAATTATCGAGGTATTTTACACGGCATACCTTACGGGGTAAAGGATTTAATGGCCGTTGAGGGCTATAAAACTACCTGGGGAGCAGCACCCTACCGAAACCAAACTATTGATATGACCGCGACGGTTGTTGAAAAACTACAAAACGCCGGTGGTATTTTAGTAGCCAAATTGGTTTCGGGTTCTTTGGCAAGGGGCGACGTTTGGTTCGATGGAAAAACAAAAAACCCATGGGATACGGAACAAGGTGCCAGCGGTTCCTCTGCCGGATCTGGCTCTGCAACCTCAGCAGGTTTGGTGCCATTTGCATTGGGTACGGAAACACTAGGGTCCATTACCTCGCCAAGTACGCGTAACGGGATTACGGGATTACGACCAACCTATGGAAGAGTTAGCAGACATGGGGTTATGAGCCTCAGCTGGTCTATGGATAAAGTGGGGCCCATGGCCAGAAGTGCCGAGGATTGTGCCATTGTATACAGCATAATTACGGGAAGAGACCCTAAGGACCCGACGACGACCGATTATCCTGATGGATTTGAACCAAAAAAGGACATAAAATCCCTAAGAATAGGCTATTTAAAAAAGGATATTGAAAAGGACACCTCTAAAAGCAAGTCCAATTTGGAAAAGGCCATTACTACGTTCAAAAATATGGGATTGACC
>CAZUIE010000225.1:3099-5178 GCA_964620945.1 uncultured Maribacter sp. | reverse complement strand
CCGTTGTTGGGGTTTTCTACATAATTGGCATTGATGCCCTTATCGTTCAGCTTGTTCAAAAAATTATCCATATACTTCCCGCCTTTGTACACATTGGCCACAACATAATAGCCGTCGGTAACATCTGGTAGGTCCTTAAATCGTCTACTTTTAATTTTGTCTTGAACAACTACCGTTCTTTTCCTAGCATCTGAACTACTAACCCTATCAGACCTTGAGGCCACTGCATTCGCTGCTCGCTTAGTTGCAGTGGTCCTTGCCGGTTTTTTTGTTTGGGTTACTACGGCATCCTTTGAGGTTTCTTTACGTCCTCTTTCTAAATATTCCTTTCCGCCATCTATACTTGAATTATCCCTAGAGGAGTTTACAGAAGCTACGTTTGAAGTATTGTCCTCTCCCTTGAACAATGCTTCCGCCCTGCGTTCCAAATCAGGATTATTCCCATTGGTTTCATTACGTACCATACGCATCACCATACTAAAGCGACGTTCTAGATCGGACTGCCGGGAGGATTCAAGCGAATCTTGACGAAACATCAATTCTTGAATAATAGCATCATTTTCTGCCAATTTACGTTTTAACTCTTCTATCTCTTCATTGCTGGCTAGTGTTTCTGTATCCAGTTCAAAATCGTTGTTCACACTATCCATATCATCCTCTTCAAACATTACCCTATCCTCTGTAAGGTTAGGAGTAAAGGAATAGGCAAAAGATATTTCGTGGGTAAGTCCAAAATTGTCAAAATTACTAGACAGCCCTTTTTCCATCGTATATCCTAAAGATATACGTCTGTTGAGATTAAAGCCTGCGCCGGCAGCAGCTCCGTAAAAACTATCGTATCCAGCCTGTACCCAACCCAATTTAGGTAAGTCTAGGATTAGGCTTCCTCCCAAGGTAAGGTCTTGTTCTCCAATTTTTCTTGCACGGGCCAAAGGCATAAGCCTACCTTCTTCAAAAATTCCAGAGGCATTTTTAAACTGATGGGTATATTGTAGGTGTCCGGAAAATGTCTTGTCTCTGAACTCCGTTACGGATTCACTTGTCTTTAAATTATAATCAAAAAGGTTTTCTGCAAAAACTCCAAAATCAAAATTACCATAGGATAAGTTTAATCCGGGCTGTATAGATACCAAACTTTGATCTTGTAAACCAGCCAATAAGGGATCTATTTCTATGGTACTGGCCCTACCCTCATCAAAACCACTGTTATAATAGGACATGTTTGCCCCAAAGGTCAAATTGCTTTTGTCGTTTAACTTCACCCCGTATGCGTAATTAGCCAATACCCCAAAGTTACTTAGGAGACCTTGGCGTTGTGTATACAGACTTAATCCCAAGCCTGTTCTGTCACTTACACGACCACTATAACTCAAAAAATAATTTTGATTATTGTCATCAAACTGTACCGATTGGTTTCTATGTAACAGGTTCACGTATGATTTATCTTCCCTAACCGTAGAAAAAGTAGGATTAATCAAGAACCTATTGTACTTTAAAAGGTTCTGCGCAGGCACATCGTAAGAGATAAAAGGATTCTCTTCCTGTGCGCTTACTTTGGCTAGCGCGAGAAATAATAATAACAGGTATAAAATATTTTTCTTTAGCATGATAAGGTTATCGTATTACGGTAATGGTACCTTGTTTAAGTACCTCGCTGGCATTCCTGATCTTATAGTAGAATACCATATTTTGTTTTTGAAAGGCCGTGGATGACTGTGGCCAGTTATTGTTGTAATTAAATTCGTTTACTATTTCCTCTCCTTGTTCATTATAGATAATAACGTTTACGTCGGCTTTATTGGAATATAGGTTGGGAATGATCCACTGGTCGTTAATGCCGTCTCCGTTCACCGTAATGACATTGGGCACTTTAAACGTATCTAAAATACTTACAGTGACCTGTCTTACAATCTCACAATTATCGATACTCGCTACTAGGGTATACGTACCTGGCTCTGTAAGCGTAACGCTATCCGACGTACTCATTTCTGCATTCGCCGCATTCATCCAGCGGTATGCCGTTCCTCCATTCGCTCTTATTGTTCTTGAGCTTCCCTCTGGTAATACGATATCACCTGC
>CAZUIE010000225.1:0-2999 GCA_964620945.1 uncultured Maribacter sp. | reverse complement strand
ACTGTACTCGTACTGGTAATCGCTACCGTTTCGTTGGTAAGTAATTGTAACGGCAAAATATTGGAGCTCTCGTTATATGTTGCCAATGTAGCCGTAAGGACGTAGTCCCCATTCTCGGTATTAGAAGCGAGACTTATAGACTTTCCGGTTTGCCCGGCAACATTCACTCCGTTCCGCTGCCATTGGTAAGAAAATGAATCTTCCAAGTCTGCAGTTACATCCGTGCTGGTCCCATCCACCGCAATGGCATTAATGGTCTGTACCTGCAAAACCATGCTTGTGCTTACACAACTGGTATAGGCAGAGGCGTACTCGGTTATAAGTTCAAAAGAATCTGGCGCTACAACAGTTGTGGTTTCTGAAATTTTTGTAGAGCTGGAACAAGCACCACCGGATTGGGTTACTTCTACATAATATGCTCCTTCTTGACTAATGTTTAAAGTACTATTTGTTTCACCTGAAATTTCAACGGTATTCCGAAACCATTTATAGGTTGGCGCATTAGCGGTAGTACTTACGCTTAATGTCTGCGCTTGCGAGGGTAGTATTACCAAATTTGCTGGATTGTCCATGGTTACGGTATAATTATCTGCATTCGTTATACCCACCGCATCGGAACGTTCTGTACAAACCCCCGGAGCAGCTATCTCAACCGCATAATTTGCCTCAAAACCAGCAGTTGCAGCATTCACTGTATAGCTAGTTCCTATAGCCCCAGGAATCGCCACATCATTTTTATACCATTGGTAGTTCCAACTTGGGTCTGTAAGATTTATAGATAGTGTTTCCGTATCCCCTGCACATAATGCTGTCTTTGTGGGAGTGTTTACGGCAATTCCGGAACCTCCGGCGCCTATGGTAACATCAACAATATTGGAATCGGTATTACCGGAACCGGTACAGATGGGTCCGTAATCTATAAATACACTGTACATACCACTTTGGGTGATGTTCAAGGTAGGTCCTACCTCACCTGTTAAGAGTGTTCCGCTTCTATACCAAGAATATTGATAGGTTTCCGGATTTGCTATATTATCTACTTGTAAGGTAATTGCATTTGTGCTACAAATACTTCCCGGAGGAACGCCGTCTCCAATTTCACTAATATTCAAGTTGGACGTAACGTCCATATAATACATGCTATAGGCATCGGATTCTGCACCTATTCTTACCGGGTCTGTACTTCGAACCCTCATTTTGTACCCCTGTCCTCTCGTGGTCAAAGGAACTGAGAAACTTGTATCGAAATCTGTATTTGTATTTTGGTCCGTAATGGTTACCAGTGTTTCAGGAGCTGCAAAACTTCCATTGGCATCTGAAAGCTCTAGAATAAATTCGTTACCTGCGTTGGCGGTACCTGCCCAGGTAATGTTGACAAAGTATTCGTTAAAACCGCCATTACCGGCACAAATGGCCGTCCAAGGCGAATTACCGGCAAGATTAGGATTGTCTGCCGGCTCAGGAGCGTTGATTACGATAGCCTGTGCGCTGACATGCACAGCTGCAAAAAACATAAAAAAGGCGGTTAAGATGTAGATTTTGGAACAATTTTTCATAATGATCTGTAGTTTTGGGCCCCTACTTGTATATGAACATCGAAGGTATATCTTCACAAACCTTCTATTCAACGACAAATATGTTCCTTTTAGCGTACTCTGAGAATTTATTGTTGTGGCACCCCCTAAAACTGTTGTGAAAATCGTTTAATATAAGGTGAACTTATTTTAAACCCTGTTCTTAGTGCATTTTTGCTACTTTTGTAGCTTTAAAAAATAGCATATGAGCGAGACATCAAAATCCTTAAATTTTATTGAACAAATCGTTGCCGAGGACCTTCAAAATGGATATGCAGAAAAGGAACTTAGATTTCGGTTTCCGCCAGAACCAAATGGCTATTTGCATATAGGACATGCCAGCTCCATCTGCCTTAATTTTGGGCTTGGTCTGCGCCATAATGCTCCGGTAAATTTACGTTTCGACGATACCAACCCAGCAAAGGAAGAACAAGAGTTCGTAGATGCTATTAAACGGGATGTGACATGGTTAGGATTTGAATGGGATACCGAGCGGTATGCGTCTGACTATTTCCAGCAGCTCTATGATTGGGCTGTTATGCTTATCAAAAAAGGTAAGGCCTACGTAGATGACCAATCCTCTGAGGAAATGGCTATTCAAAAAGGCACACCAACAGAACCCGGAACCAATAGTCCAAATAGAAACAGATCTGTGGAAGAAAATCTTGCACTTTTCGAAGCAATGAAAAATGGCGAATTTAAAGAAGGGACCCATGTACTTCGCGCCAAGATAGATATGGCCTCTTCAAACATGCTGATGCGAGACCCTATTATGTACCGCGTTTTGCACAAGTCGCACCATAGAACAAATACCGATTGGTGTATTTATCCCATGTATGACTGGACGCATGGCGAAAGTGATTATATAGAGCAAGTATCACATTCTTTCTGTACGCTTGAATTTGCAATGCACCGTGAATTGTACGATTGGTTTTTAGACCAAGTTTACGATTCCAATAAAATACGTCCCAAACAACGAGAATTTGCCAGGCGTAACTTAAGCCATACCGTTGTTAGTAAACGGAAGCTGGCGCAACTTGTAGAACAGAATATAGTAGATGGTTGGGAGGATCCACGGATGCCTACGATATCCGGGCTCAGAAGACGGGGCTACACTCCAGAGAGTATTCGAAATTTTGTTGACACTATAGGAATTGCAAAGCGAGATAATTTAATTGATGTATCCTTACTTGAGTTTCATGTACGGGAACATCTCAACAAATTGGCCCCAAGAGTTATGGGGGTGCTCGACCCATTAAAAGTGGTCATTACAAACTATCCCGAAGGTGAAGAAGAATGGTTAACCGCAGAAAATAGTCCTGAAGACGAATCACTAGGCACCCGAGAAGTACCCTTTTCCAGAGAACTTTATATTGAAAAGGCCGATTTTAGAGAGGAAGCCAATAAAAAATTCTTCAGATTGAA
>CAZUIE010000224.1:0-5264 GCA_964620945.1 uncultured Maribacter sp. | reverse complement strand
TCGACTTTGCGTTTGCACCAGGTGCAACGCACGGATGGAGCCGTGAGCGGAATTACAATCGCTATCTGTTTGGCAAAATAATCGAATACTTTGATCGACACCTAGCCGTGCCGTCTGAGTAGCTATTTGCAGGTGGTTCAAGTATTGGAAAAGCAATTATCCAAATTACTTTTGGGGAACAGTTGCAATGGGATTGACTGCTTTGGTTGGATACTTCTTCAATGTGAATGTTGGAAAAAAAACTACACACAACACTGGCGATTATTCATTGTGGTTTTGTATTTGACAAAAGTTAGTTTTGTAAATTACGGCTGGATTTCGGTCAGAATGTTCCCTTCGGGAAATTCCACATCGAAATCATATCCAAAACGTAAGCGATAATCAAGAAAGCATATGAACTCAAGCCAATGAATCGTCCTTATTTTTGGGTTATTGTATTTTGGCTTTATCCTTTTTACCCGTAAAAAAGGAGATTTTGAAGAGTTTTCCGTGGCTGGAAGAAGTCTAGGCTTCTTTCTGATTTTCTCCTCACTTTGTGCATCATTCATTGGACCAGGTTGGTCTATGGGCTTGGTGAGAGAGGGTTTTTCCAAGGGCTTATTCATGGCTTATCTTATACCTTTTTGTGGCATTGGATTGGTCGTTGTCGGTGCTATACTAGTACCAAGAATAAGAAATAAGTTCAGTGACATCTTTTCAATTGGAGATTTGGTTGGAGGTGAAAAAAGTCACAACCACAAACTGGTTCGCCTAGCCATTGGCCTGTCATCGCTTATGTTCTTTGGTGCATTAACCGTTGCAATGAGCTATGCAGGAGGAGAGTTGGTAAATAACGTTTTTGGGTTCTCCAAAATCTGGTCAATTATTATTGTAACCACAGTTGTGATTCTATACTCCTATTTTGGGGGTATTCGAGCAACGATTCAAACGGATGCAATTCAGTTTGTTCATTTCATCATTCTAATACCGATTTTGGCGCTATTGGTTCTTTCAGATGAAGGTTTTTACTGGAACGAATATATGAAAGTGACCCTTGCAAAAACAACAACCGAATTTAACACAAATCCAACGGTTGCCGTTTTAGGGATTTCATTGCTATGGCTTTTTAGCGCCACTGGACTCGATGCTGGTGGTTTTGGTCGGTTTTTAGCTGCAAAGAACAATAAAGTAGCTCGGAATGCTACCATTGCGGCAGGTGCTTTTTTGCTCGTTTGGCTAACGTCTATGATTTTCATTGGTAGCATTGGATACTACTTGTACCCGGACCTTGAAAACAACGACCAGGTGTTACTCTATATCGCTTCAGAACATTTTCCCGGCATACTTTACGGAATTTTCATAATTGCAATGATTGGTGTAGTCATGTCAAGCCAGGATACGATTCTAAATGCAGGAAGTATAATATTCAGCGAGGATATTATGGGCGCATTGCGTCCGATGACGGAAAAACAGAAGTTAATATCAGCCAAACTTTACACGGTTTTAATGGGAGTGGTATGCATTATTTTGGCCAGCTACATGTCATCAATTCTCGATGTAGTCATGGTGGTAACTGAATATTACATACCTGTTATGATACCCGTAATCATTTTTTCGATCCTTAAGAAAAACTGTTATTGGCAATCTGCACTTATTTCCATGTTAGTGGGCCTTATTTCATACATCGTTTGGCAACATTTTTTGAGTGCTATAATGCCGGAGTTATTTGCGGCACTCATCTTAAGTACCCTTTCTTATTTGATATCCGATTATATAATAATTAAAAAAATCGCTAACACGGTGTAAAATTAATGGCTAGTGGATGCTTAATTGTGAAAAGTATTTTGAGTTACCATTCGGTCTTTACACCAATCGAGACTATTCCGTACTTTTTCAAAAGACTACGGATTTTCTTGGGAATCGGTCCCCCTGTTTGTGGAAATTAATGCTCCTATAATAATTTCCGGAAGGTTTGTGTCCTATTTACATATATACTTTTGATGTTCTTTGGGCGTTACAATAATTTGCTTGCCTATCCGTGCATGACTGCCGCATATACGGTTTTTGTTCGTCAGAACCGAGCTTTGTAGTCCTGCTTCCTTCAGTTCTAACCTCGCTGTCAGCAAACTTGCAGCTTCCTAATGGCTCAGGGCGTTAATACTGGCCATAACGGACTTGCACTCTCTACATTAATTAACTACTTTTCTATAGTTAAATAGATACCCATGCTGGACACACCAAATAGCTATAAACAATAGCGGATTTAGTGGTAATTTGAAACGTAAAACTGTAAATCAAAGGTCGTTGCTATCTTACAGTATAGTGGTTTAAGATTTGCCACTGCTCATACAAGCGACCGTTGGGTACAAAATAACTGAAACAAGAAAAATGAAAAAATCATACAACATAATTAATCACCTATTTAATTTCCTTGCTGTAATTATTGGTGTCTATATGGCATTTTATATCAACGAAAAAGCGAAAATAAATCAAGATAGAAATGAAAGTTTGGTATTGATGCGCTCTTTGGTCGACGACCTTTCGGACGATATTCAAACCTACGAAGAGTATCAGATACCTGAGAATATTCAACATCAACAAAATATTAGTGAATTGCTAACATTATTAACGGAAGATAAGATTGAGAATATAAGTAGTCAACTTTCGGTAGTTTTTCAAGTAGAAAATTTTAACCCGACAACTTCAACCTACAGTTCAATGAAGTCATCTGGAAAATTAGGATTAATTGAAGATTTAGCCCTTCGGAAAAAATTAACCAACTACTACGAAGGATTAGTTCTCGAAAGTACAAAGAAGGGAGAGTTTCAAGTCGACTTTTTTACAAGCGAACTACTGAAATGGATAACTAACAATGTGGATTTATTGGAAATGAAAATTTTGAATGAAGATAAATTAATTGTTTTAAGAAACAATTTGATTATATACGAATCTTTGATCGACCAAAAAGTGCAAACGTATGAAATGGTAGTTGAAAATTCCAAAAAATTAAAAGTCAGTATTGAATCAAAATTAAAATAGAGAAAATTCAGCACCCAAAACTGCATATGCGATAATGCTTCCTAAACTGTAGCAACCCGTATAGACTTACCATTGTACTTAATTTAAAAAAATGAACGGGAAAAAATTATTGGTGTTCTTAATATTAACCTTTTTGTGGTCTTGGATACTTTGGATTATTGGATTAAACTACCTATCAGACGGGATCAATCAAGAATCAATCGGTAAATTTTTGGTTTTCTTCTTTGTTGGTGTATACGGACCAACAATATCCGGAATAATTACAACGCTATTTTATGATGGACTAAAGGGATTATTTGAACTAATAAAAAAGGTTTTTATATGGAAGTTCCCTTTAATAAATTATATATACATAATTCTTTTACCTCTAATATTTGTTAGTATTGGCATTGTACTTTACAGTCAGTTTATTGGAGAGGTTGGAGATTTTGATAAAATGGCATTTCTATCCATACCGACAATACTATTAGCGGGATTGTACGCTGGCCCTTTAGGTGAGGAGCTCGGGTGGAGAGGTTTTTTATTACCTGAATTACAAAAGAAATACACAAATTTAAAAAGTGCTATAATAATAGGTTTGATATGGTTTATTTGGCATATACCACTTTGGTGGGCACCATTTGGTACTTTAGTCAGTGGTGAAACGATTTCGTTTTTACCCGTAATTACTTATTTTCTAATGCTAATGTGTTTATCAATAATAATTACATGGTTGGTAATTAATTCCAAAGGAAGTGTTCTTGTTGCAATTTTATTTCACCTATCAATTAATGCAGGAATAGCTTTGCTTTTTTTCCCTGAATTAAGTGCTGATTTTAAAAAAGTACATTTATTGTCCAGTCTTGGAATGCTATTATTTACGGGAATATTAATCTATAAAAATAAATTAAAAACTGTTGCCAATCGGGTGGATGGCTCCGCCATTAAATGACGGAGTGCACCCCTCACACCAAAGTATCTACGGGTCTCGTATACGGTGGTTCACAATCCATCTTTTCAATCGCTCTTTACACCAATCGAGACTATTCCGTACTTTTTCAAAAGACTTCGGATTTTCTTGAGAATCGGTCACCCAGTTAGTGAAAATCAATGCTCCCATAGTAATTTCCGGAAGGTTTGTGTCCGGTCCTTCGCCACTTGTGAGACCTATGCAGATTATTACACCTCGTTTCTCATGGATACAATTACTTCTAATGACTTCTCTACTGTACCAGCTCTTGATTATAGAGACCTCCCTAGGTAATGGCATCTTCTTTCCCCCGATCTCTGCCGTATCTAAAATATGTACTCTTGATGTTCTTTGGGTGTTATAATGATGTACTTGCCTATCCGTGCATAACTGCCGCATATACGGTTTCTGTTCGTCAGAACCGAGCTTTGTAGTCCTGCTTCCTTCAGTTCTAACCTCGCTGTCAGCAACCTTTCAGCTTACTAATGGTTTACGGCGTTACCCCTGCCCATAAGGGACTTGCACCCTCTACATTAATTAACTACTTTTCTATAGTTAAAAAGGTACCCATACTGGCCACACACAAAGTATATAGTTAAAAGCCATAATTAAGTGTAAATTTTGAAAGTGTCTGCAATGGCTTCTAATCATATACAAACCGTTGTGTGTCCTTATCAGAAACTACTAACCAATGATAAAATTCTTTAGATTATTGAGCCTTGATTTATGTAATAAATTAAATGTCCTGTGGACATTTATGCGAAATAGCCGCTTGCGGAAAAATCAGGAACTAAAACTATGATAAAATTCTTCAGACATATTCGTAAATCACTACTTCTGGAAAATAAAACAGGAAAGTACTTTAAATACGCAATTGGAGAAATTGTTCTTGTGGTTATTGGAATATTAATTGCTCTTCAATTGAATAATTATAATGAAACTATAAATCAAAACAATCTTGAACAGAAAGCTATTCAAAATCTGAAATTAGATTTTCAATATAATAAATCAAAACTCGATAAATCGATTAGAGAACTTAAGGCAACCAGAAGTGCATGTTTTACAATTCTTAATCAAACCGGGAACAAACAAGAAGAAACGTTTGATATTGATAGTTTACTTCAAGGTACACCAAGACTTCCTCAATACTTTCCACAGAACGGCTTTTTAATGGATTTAATAAGCTCAGGAAAACTCGGGTTAATCAGTGACTTAACACGTAACTATTTTTATTCAAAACCATTAGCCATCATTAGAAAATGAATAGAAGAAAGACATATTTTTACACCTCTCTGAT
>CAZUIE010000223.1:0-5308 GCA_964620945.1 uncultured Maribacter sp. | reverse complement strand
ACTATGATTGTAAGTATGCCAATACCTATTTCAAAGATTTTTTATTCGAAGAGGATAAATACGATTTAATTGTTGCCGGGTTTAGTCTGCATCATTGCGATGAAAATGAAAAACAAGCACTATTTAAGCAGCTATACCGATCCTTGAGAAAAGGAGGTATATTTTCCTGTTGCGATCTGATTATTAGCAAAACCCATCCGGACCATGCCAAGCTCTTGAAAGATTGGGAAGCATTTGTAACTACCAACTTTCCCGATGGTGAAAAATGGAAATGGTTAATGGAACACTATGCAGCATTTGACAAGCCAACCGATTATGAGAAGCAAACTGCGTGGTTGAAAAGTGCTGGCTTTAATGCTATTCAATTTCCTTTTAAAGAGGGGTATTGGATGCATGTCCAAGCTTTTAAATAGAAAACGCTTAGAGTGAATGTTGTACCGTTTAACTGCCATGTAATACGTATGGTGATTTATGTTGTTAAGCTGAGCGTAGCCCAACCCCAATGTTAGTCACACAATTTAAGTTTTCGGATAGTCCATGGCAATGTATATTATCACATATAAAATAAAAGGAGCCAATAACGTATTTATTTCCCTATTTTAGGCCACTTAAACCACCGACGATGAAAAAGGCAGTCTTCTTTTTGGCACTACTAATTACAGCTCAAACTTTTGGTCAGGAAGCTATGAGACGTTGGCGTAAGCTTAATCAGGTACGTGCCGATAAATTTGATTTGGTGTTGCCAGAGGCCATGCGTGAAAACAATATAGCTATGTGGATTGTGACCAATCGAGAGGGAAATCTGGACCCACTATATACGGATATGGGCGAAGGCTACGTAACCAGTAATGCCTATTATATTTTTACGGATATAGGAGAAGAGCGAATTGAGCGTGCTACTCTTGGAGTGGGAGGGTATCTATTGGAAGAAGGAAAAACCTACGACTATTTTGGTTCTACGGATGAATTGAAGGAATTTGTTGCAAAACGAAACCCCAAAACCATAGGTCTGAATATGTCCAAGAATTTTGGAGGGGCAGACGGACTCACACATACTGCCTATTTGGAATTGGCTGAAATTTTAGGCGATACCTTTGCAAAACGTTTTGTTTCGGCAGAAAAATTGGTATCCGATTTTAGGTCTCGGCGGGTAGCTAGTGAAATCGCTATCTATGGGGAAGCAGGTGAGTTTTCGTATACCATCGCAGAAAAAGCTTTTTCAAATGATGTAATTACGCCGGGAGTTACCACCTTGGAAGATGTTGCCTGGTTTATGAAAGATCAGCAATTCAAGAATAATTTAGGTTCTTCGTTCGGGATGCCATCTGTTTATGTTACTGGACCGGATGGTGTGGTCGCTACTTCCACCGATCGTATCATTCAACGTGGCGATGTATTAATGTTGGATTGGGGCGTTGGTCTCATGAACATGTTTACGGATATGAAACGCATAGCCTATGTGCTCAAGGAAGGAGAAACGGAGGTACCACCGGGAATCAAGAACGCATTCGACCAAGGCGTAAAAGTCCGTGATATCATCAAAAAAACCATTAAGCCAGGGGTTACGGCCCAAAATGCAGAAGATGCTGTGTATGCCGCACTGACCAAAGCGGGATTCAATAAAATGGAAGGTTTTAATAAATACACCGATTTGGATGTTACCGATGTGATTATTGGTTGCCATTCGGTCGGGAATTGGGGACATGGTATTGGTCCGTCTATTGCCTTTTTTAACCCGGTTCGCCTGGGGTATGAACTAACCCCTTCAAATTTAATTTCTATAGAGTTATTCGCTTATACTAAAGTACCGGAATGGGGTGGTAAAAAGCTACGGATTCCTTTGGAGGACGATGCATTAATCACGGAGCGTGGTGTGGAATGGTTGTACTCCGTAAATCCTAGAATTTTGGTAATAAAATAGAAATCAAATTTGGTTTATTCTGTGAGGATGTCACTTCGAGTGAATTTTGAGATACGAAGAAATTAGTATCGAGAAGCTTTCGTGTTCCAAAGTTATTCTCGATACAAAGTCTCTTTCAGGACTTCACTCGAACTGACAGTAAAAGTTAAAAGCACAACATGTCACTTCGAGTAATTTTATCGACCTTTTCGGGAGGGAAAATTGTATAGAGAAGTGCTTGTTTAGGTCAGCTTGTCATGTTCTAGTATCTTCATCTGATATTATTCTACAATTGACCTTCTTTTTAAAATTATCAACATAGCTTTGCAGCAGCACTAAAAAGCCGTTTGTATGTCCGTATTTACCGACTTTAAAATCAATAACATGCTATTGAAGGCCCTTACGGATGTAGGGTTTGATACACCAACGCCTGTTCAGGAGCAAGCGTTTCCTGTGGTCATGAGCGGTGCCGATGTGGTTGGTATAGCACAGACCGGTACCGGAAAAACTTTCGCCTATCTGCTTCCCATACTCAACATGCATCAATTTTCTAAGGAGATACATCCAAAGACCATGATACTTGTTCCGACCCGAGAACTGGTGGTACAAGTGGTAGAAGAAGTAGAAAAGTTGGGCAAATATGCTTCGGTGCGGGTACTGGGCGTGTATGGCGGTACCAGTATGAACAAGCAAAAAGAAGCCTTGGTTTTGGGGACGGATATTATTGTTGGCACGCCCGCCCGCCTTTATGATTTGGTCCTGGCAAGGGCACTTCAATTGAAAAATATAAAAAAACTGGTCATCGATGAGGTAGATGTGATGTTGGACTTGGGCTTTCGATTTCAACTGATCAATCTTTTTGAGTTGTTACCGAATCGCAGACAGAATATCATGTTTTCGGCTACGATGACTGATGATGTAGAATCGCTTATCAATGATTTTTTTGCTGGTGTTTCCAAAATATCGGTTGCCGTTAGTGGTACCCCTTTGGAAAATATAGTCCAAACAGCATATGCTGTTCCTAATTTTTACACCAAAGTGAATTTGTTGGTACATCTGTTGCAAGATGCGGAGTTGTTTCATAAGGTGTTAATTTTTGTATCCAGTAAACGTACGGCAGATTTGTTATTTCAGGAACTGGCCGAATTTTTTAGTGAAGAGATTTGTGTGATACATTCCAATAAAACACAAAATTATAGGATGCGTTCCATTAATCAGTTCGACTCCGGTCAAAATAGGATTTTGGTCACTACCGATGTTATGGCCCGTGGTCTGGATTTGGATGAAATTTCACATGTAATCAATTTTGATACACCTGCCTTCCCTGAAAATTACATGCATAGGATAGGTAGAACGGGTAGGGCAGAGAAGGAAGGAAAATCGATACTGCTGTATACGGAAAAAGAGGAAGAAGCCAAAGAAGCTATTGAAGCCCTAATGGTGCAAAAAATTGATGCGGTAGCACTGCCTGAAAAGGTTGAAGTTTCAAAAAAACTAACGAGAGATGAGCAACCCAAACATATCGAGCACGAGAACCCATTACGTGAAAATGAGGATGAACGTGGGGCCAGCTTTCATGAAAAATCAGCCAAAAACAATAAACAAAACCAAGGTGGGTCATACAAACGCATCATTAAAAAGAAATACTCGAAACCTAAAACTAGGGGAGATAAGAACTTTGGCAAAAAGGGTAAAAAGAGGTAGAGGTGCGCGAAGGGGGATATGCTCTCTTATCGATTTTAAAAGGTTATTCTAATAGCAAACTATCCAATATATCGCGAACTTTTTTACTGTCCCAATCCGCAGCCCCTGTTTCCTTAACAATGATTTTACCTTTACTATCGATGATATAGTTGGTGGGTAGACTGTTTGAAAATAGCGCCCGAGGAGCTTCCATTGTAGGAAAATATATGGGTAGCGTATATCCTTTTTTATCCACAAACCGTTGTACAATATCTGGGGTTTCGTTGGTAAGTAGTATAAAATTTACTTGGTTCCCGTAATCTGCATATAATTTTTGGATACTAGGTAACTCAGCAAGGCATGGCGGACACCATGTAGCCCAATAGCTAATAAAGCTCACCTTGCCCTTGCCAACTGAAATTGAGTTATAATCCCCCTGTATATCGCTAAGTTGATACTCGAAAGGTTGCATTTGTGCTTGTTCGTTTTCATCCATGGCCGAAGGTGAGAAAATAAACATCTTCAATTGATTAACTGCAACCTGTATGGGTGTTCTGGTTTGTGGGATGAGCAGCAGTAGGATCAATACTCCAAAAAGTAGATTGCTTAGGGAAGGTCTTTTTAGTTTCATTCAAATCTTATTGGGGTAATAGGAGTACAAGTTTGAGAATACTTTTGTGCGAAGGTAAAAAATCTGTTTTGATTGAATCGGAATTACTGTTTTTTATGGTGATTCGTACCTGTTTAATTTCCAGGCTTTGCTGTAAAATGTCGGTAAAAAGCTTCAGTTTTTCGGTAACCTGTTTTTAGCATCATTTCTATTCGTCTAGTCTTTCTAACCTTTTATCTATATTCTTTACGCAGACCTAAAAATGCTGTATTTCAGCGATATAGCACTGATGCTACCCTAAGTTTGAGGTTATCTTTAAGTAACCCAAATGCTTAATATGAAAACTGTTTTAACCTTTTTGCTTGTCTTTTTTATAAACGCTACCATGGTAGCACAACACACAAAAAACCATGATAAAATTAGCACTGCTCAAATGGATGTTGTTCTGGTTGGTAGCCTTTCTATTTTTATCGCTTTGGAGAAAGCTGGGACGGAAACGGAAGATAAGCTAGCACGTTTGTACCGCTATCAGAATTCAAGAGTAAAAAAAGCCTTATCGTTCAAAACAAGAAAGGATAGACCAAAGTTGGCCTAGTCTTTGCTATCCTATTATCAGAAGTATGCTACTGTACTTTTATAAAAACACACTTATGATTATTTCCATTCTTTTGATCCCCGTTGTTTTAGTCGCTGTTTATATATTGCTTATTCCAAAAACAAAAAAGGTACTCCGTCCTATAAAAGTTCGGAGCACCCATAAAAAATTCTAGTCAAGAAGGCTTATTCCTTAATTCCTGGCTGTTTAATAGTATAGTTAGCTTTGCTTTTAGCTTCGTCCACTTGTCTTTTTACATCGGCCAATAAGGCTTTGGCATCATAAACGATGCCATCCTTTATGGTGTATTTAACACCGCCGGCACGTACAACTTTATTGTCATCTGTAAGTCTCACGGCCCCAGTACCGTAAAGTACTTTTAAATTTTTAAGCGGATTTTCTTCTACCACAACAAAATCTGCCATTTTTCCTATAGATACAGAGCCAATTTTATCTGCCATACCAAGTGCTTCCGCTCCGTTTAGGGTAGCAGCTCGTATAACTTCTAAAGGATGAAAAC
>CAZUIE010000222.1:0-5352 GCA_964620945.1 uncultured Maribacter sp. | reverse complement strand
GCGGCACCACAGCGCATAAAATCCTTGACCAGTTTCTGATAAATCTTTTTGCGCTTCTGAATACTGTCCAAACCGTCCAGCGGGTAAGGAAGACCCGGGTAATCTGTCCAAAAAGTATCCGTATCCGTTGCCTTTTGCCATCGGGTTGCTAAATTCTCCAGTTTTTGACCTTTAAATGAGCGTCCTGTGGCTTCCTTACCAAAATCCATCAATGAATTAGGCTCGGGAATTGTATCATTGCCATAAAGTGATGCAAAGCGTTCTGGATAATCAAAAGGTTCGTGAGTGGCCTTAAAATTACAAAACATCATAAACGGTTTTGAGGTATCCCGTTTCTTCAAATGGTCTATGGTAAGATCTGTTATGATATCCGTTGAGAAACCTTCATATTGCTTTCCGGCTGTGCCGTCGCGACCATCTTTCCAATTTTCCTTTGTTTTTAATACCGGATTCCAGTATTCTCCCTGACCAGGAAGAACATTGAAATAATCAAAACCTTCTGGCTCCTCTACTAAATGCCATTTTCCTATTACAGCGGTCTGATATCCATTTTTACGAAACGTCTTGGCAATATTGGGGTGTCCTTTAGGTATCGGTTCGTTTAAGGTATACACTTGGTTTACGTGGCTATATTGACCCGTAAGAATACTTCCCCTGCTTGGTGTACAGATACTATTGGTACAGAAGGCATTGGTTAGTACGGCACCTTCATTAGCGATACGCTTAATATTTTGATTTTGAACGTAATCCTCCAAAATACCTCCATAAAGCCCCCAAGCTTGCGCGGTATGGTCATCGGAGAGAATAAAAAGGATATTTGGTTTTTCTGTCTTTTTCTCTTTGGGCGTAGCGCAAGAAAAAAACAGGAAACTAAATAACAGGCTCAAAAGGATTGCTAGTTTGATCGATGTAGATGCACTCATTCCATACAGGTTTTTATATCGCCCTAAATATATTGAAATAATGTCGTATTCAGCATCTTGTTCCTATGGTGAGTATAGCAATCCATTTTTTCAGCTTAACCTGAAAAGGAGTGTCAATTGCATGACACTCCTTTAAGACTAATTAAAAAACAAAACTGCTCTGCTTAAGGTCGCAGCAAACAGATTTATAGGGACCACTACTTTGTGTAAGCGTCATCGTGTACATTGGCAACGGCCCTCCCAGAAGGGTCGTTCATATTTTTAAAAGCTTCGTCCCACTCTAAAGCAATCTTGGTGCTACAGGCTACAGATGGTTCTTGAGGCACACAGAGTGCTGCTGCATCGGATGGAAAATGTTGCTCAAAGATAGACCGATAGTAAAATTCCTCTTTACTGGTAGGTGTCTGTAGCGGAAATCTGAATTTTGCATTTTCTAATTGCTCATCGGACACTTCTGTATTCACTACTTCTTTTAGAGTATCTATCCAACTATAGCCAACACCATCGGAAAACTGCTCTTTCTGGCGCCAAGCAACGCTTTGTGGCAGCATATCTTCAAAGGCCTTTCTTACGACCCACTTTTCCATCCGTTCACCATTGATCATTTTATCCTTTGGGTTGATGCGCATGGCAACATCCATAAATTCCTTATCCAAAAATGGCACCCGTCCTTCAATTCCCCAAGCCGCTAGGGACTTATTTGCCCTAAGGCAATCGTACATGTGCAACTTATCAAGTTTACGAACTGTTTCCTCATGAAAATCCTTAGGACTAGGTGCTTTATGAAAATAGAGGTAACCACCAAAAAGCTCGTCTGCACCTTCTCCGGACAATACCATTTTTATTCCCATAGACTTTATCACCCTTGCCATTAAATACATTGGAGTAGAGGCTCTAATGGTAGTAATGTCATACGTTTCTAAATTGTACACCACATCCTTAATGGCATCCAACCCTTCTTGGATAGTAAATTTTATCTCATGGTGCACCGTACCAATATGGTCTGCGACCTTACGAGCGGCAGCCAAATCTGGTGAACCTTCCAGCCCAACCGAAAACGAATGCAATTGCGGCCACCACGCCTCTGTTGTGTCGTCTGATTCTACTCGCTTTTGAGCATATTTCTTTGCAATTGCAGAGGTAACGGATGAATCTAATCCACCGGAAAGCAAAACACCGTAGGGCACATCGGACATTAATTGCCTATGTACGGCAGCTTCTAGCGCCTCTTTAATCTCCTGTATACTCGTTTCATTTTCTTTTACTGCGTCATAATCCATCCAATCCCTAGAATACCATTTTTTTAATTCACCATCGGAACTATGTAAGTAGTGACCTGGAGGAAAAAGTTCTATTTTGGTGCAAGTCCCTTCCAAGGCCTTTAATTCAGAAGCAACATAAAAGGTACCGTTTTGATCCCAACCCATATATAACGGAATAATTCCCATATGGTCCCGAGCTACAAAGTATTCATCCTTTTCTGTATCGTAAATGGTAAAGCCAAAAATACCGTTCATTTCATCCAAAAAATCAACGCCCTTTTTCTGATACAGCGCCAAAATCACCTCGCAATCGGATTCTGTCTGAAAATCATAGGCTCCTTTAAACTGCTTTCGTAGCTCCCTATGATTATAAATCTCACCATTTGCAGCCAAAACTAATTTACCATCCTTGCTCAATAGCGGTTGTTTTCCCGAAGCTGGGTCTACAATAGCCAACCTTTCATGAGCTAAAACTGCCTTCTTGTTGCTGTAGATACCGCTCCAATCCGGACCTCTATGACGTATTTTCTTCGACATTTCCAACAGTTGAGGCCTAAGCACTTCCGTACTTTCCTTTACATCAAATGCACAAACTATTCCACACATAATCTTTTAATATTATATCAATTTGAATACAAATATGATTTTATAGTTTCAATTATCAAACCAATAATACATATATGATTTCACTATATAATAATAATGCAATGATAATATAAAATTTGAAATTGATTAATGTAAAATTTAAGTAAATTAAATCTATTTGTAAGTATTGAAAAAATTAACGACATTTTAAGTAAATCTAAATTTCGAACTACTTAGCTTTGAGTTACCTAAAATAGAAATAGAAAATATGAAAAAATTACTTACCCTTACTGTATTTGTATTCGCCTTGGTTTTTACGACAAACACCAACGCCCAAAAATTTTCAGGATTGGACAGTAGTCCATTAGACATTGCCTCGTTCCCAGGTGATTACAAGATTTCTGAAAAAGTGGTTCGAATATCTTATGGAAGACCACAATTAAAAGGACGTTCTTTATCCGAGCTTGCTCCTGTTGGTGAAGTTTGGAGAACAGGTGCTAACGAAGCTCCAGAAATAACATTCTACAAAGATGTGACTTTTGGAGGAAAAGAAGTTAAAGCGGGTACGTATGCACTGTTAACAATACCCGGTGAAAAAGAGTGGACCATAATCTTACACAACCAACTCAACCAATGGGGCGCTTATTTTTACAAAGAGGCTTCTGACGTAGTTCGTGTTATGGGAGAAACAAGCACAGGAGAATCTTTAGAGGAATTTTCTATTACTTTTAAGGAGGTAGACGGTGGAGCACATATGGTTATGGGCTGGGACACTGCACGGGTGGCCGTTCCTATTATGTGGTAAAATTAAAAACTAGAATAACAACTAAAAAGAACCTAGGTAATCCTTAGGTTCTTTTTAGTTGTTATAATATGAAAGAGCTTTTATTGGGGCGGTAACTTCCTACTTCCTTTTATAATAAAACTTCCTTGACTTGACGATGCTTCGCCAATCATCCGATCGTCTTTTGATTTCAAAACTACTGCAACCCGCTCAACACCATCCAAATTCACAATAAACTTTAGGGTGTCGCCTTGTAATTGTACATCTTGGCCAGTTAGCACCCCATTACTCAAATGCACCTCAACAATAGGCGTTCCGTTTTCCAAACGAACAAATAACACTCCTTTTCTATAGGCGTCCTCCGTTCCTTCTACCTCATACTCCCAAACTCCAATCGGTCCTTGATTAAGGGTAACGGACTCAAAAACGGGAATATGATTGCTTGGAGTCGCGAAAACGGCAACACTTGTTCCTAAAAGAAAAAGGAAGAGTCCTGCTATAAACTGAAATGGATTCATCACTTAACTGCTTATTTGAATATGTCTTTAGAACGTAAAACTTATAAAATTATTCCGTTCGTTACTTTATTTTTAAGCAACCAAATAATTTTAGGACTTAGAAGAACGACTATTCTTCTTCTCCTTTATTCGAACATAAATAAGTTTCTTGCGCCCTTTGGAATCTTCGCGGCGCTCAATTTCAAAATGAGGTATGCTGTTTATTAAGGGCGTTAGTTTTTGAAATCCATAGTTTCGGGAGTCAAAGTTAGGTTGCTTCTTTTGTAATAAACTGCCTACATCGCCCAAAAATGCCCAACCGTCGTCATCCGCAACATCATCTATAGTATTGGCCATAAAACGCAAGGCCTTTGGGGTTATTTTATCTACTTTATTCTCTGTCTTTGGTTTGGTTCTATCGGTATCCGTAGGTTCTTCTACTCCTTGGGTTTTTAAGATTTCCAAGTAAATAAACTTATCACAGGCCACAATAAAAGGATTTGGCGTTTTACGCTCCCCTATACCATACACTTGCATTCCAGCCTCGCGCAATCTAGTCGCCAAGCGTGTAAAATCGCTGTCACTGCTTACAATACAAAAACCATCTACTTTACCTGAATACAGTACATCCATTGCATCAATGATCATGGCGGAATCTGTGGCGTTCTTACCTTGTGTATAGCCATATTGCTGTATGGGCGTTATGGCATTCTCCAATAAAACGTTCTTCCATTTACCCAAACGCGGGTTAGTCCAATCGCCATAAATACGCTTAATGGTAGGATTGCCGTACTTGGCAATCTCTTCCATCATTTCCTTTATGTAGGCCGATGGGATATTATCCCCATCGATCAGTACCGCCAAATTTTTATCCATGTTCTTAATTTTTGTAAAGGTAGGATGTTTTCATAAGCCATACCGGATTGAATTCTAATGTTTTCCAACAATCAATTCGTATATAAGTATTTGCTACCTTTACCTATCCAAGTAAGACAACATAAACAACTGCTATGCAATTTTCATCTATTACAACTTTTTCAGTACTCATCCTTACCCTAGTGGTTTCAATCAATTTAAGCGCCCAAGACCAAAAAGAGTATTATCAGCTAAAAACGTACACTCTAAAGAATGAAGCACAGGAGCAAATGGTGGACACCTATCTAGAAAAAGCATTCCTACCATCTTTAAAGCGTTATGGTATTTCTACCATAGGAGTTTTCAAATTGCATAATTCCAAGTATACGAAAGCCGATAAAATTCATGTACTTATTCCCTTCACTTCGTTAAACCAATTTGAAGCA
>CAZUIE010000221.1:3444-5367 GCA_964620945.1 uncultured Maribacter sp. | reverse complement strand
ACCGATCCTTGGGGATGCTGTGGTTTCTATCAAGTAAGTCAAAACTTGGTAAACGCCTACAAAACCGAAGGAGGTTTACCATTATTGGATACCTTTAACGATTCAAATGTATCCTCAGAAGTTGATGATACAATGGCTTCAGTTTATGACGGTCCTTTAGACCCAAGACTTGACCATACTGTTGGACGTCCAGGAATTTTGTACAAAAATTTCAAAATTGCGCAAGTTGATTTTGCGAGGGATTTGAATTACGCAGGTCCTTTCGTATCTAGGAAACATGTTGCCGAACAAGAATTTTTTGCTGGCGGAGGATGGCAGAACCTTTCTGCAAACAACTACAGGATTATGCGTTTAGGCATGGTAATCCTATGGTTGGCGGAAGTAGAAGTAGAGTTAGGTAATTTGGAAAGAGCACGTGAACTGGTAAACCAAATCAGAGCAAGGGCTTCAAATCCTGCCGGTTTTGTACCAAGAGCTATACAAGGCGCAGAGCGTAACGATTTTACCATTGTGCCTGATGAGCCAGCAGCGAATTATGAAATTGCTCAATACAGCGAAGCATGGACAGATCCTGCAGTTGCACGTAAAGCAGTTCGTTTTGAAACACGTTTAGAGTTCGCAATGGAAGGTCATAGATTCTTCGATTTACAACGATGGGGTATTGCTGCTGAAACATTGAGCGCTTATATACAAAGTGAATCTCAGAGTAGAGCGTATCTTGCAGGTAAAACGTTTGTTGAAGGAAAACATGAGCACTTCCCAATACCGTTGGAAGCAATAGATCGCTCCGTTAAAGATGGCGCACCAACTTTAACCCAAGATCCAGCATACTAGAGTAAAACAATAAATCTTCCCTGAAGATTTTTAATACCAAAAGCAGTGATTATCTTTGTATAATCACTGCTTTTTTTTGTCCTATTTTTAACACGTGTTATAAGCCATGAGAATAAACGCCTCAGTTTTCCTATTCCTAGTTCTTTTCTGTTCTTCATGTGATATCAAGGAGGAAACATTATTTGTTTTAAGATCAGGACAGTCTACCAATATTGAATTTAACAACCGTATTATAGAAACGGACAGCTTTAATATCCTTACGGAGGAATATATATTTAACGGTGGTGGTGTTGCGATTGCAGACTTTAACAATGACAATCGTAGCGACATACTTTTTACGGGCAATCAAGTTTCAAACGAATTATACCTTAATAATGGAAATTTTAAATTTGAAAATATCTCAGCGGTTTCTGGTATCGAAGCCCAACAAAGATGGAGTACTGGAGCAGCTGTTGTTGATATAAACTTAGACGGCTGGATGGACCTATATATTTGTGTAGCTATGGCCAATGGCAGTAACGAAAAACGCAATATGCTTTTCGTAAATCAAGGGTTAAATAAAGACGGTGTACCTACATTTAAAGAAATGGCCAAAGCCTATGGTATAGATGACAATAGAAATAGCATGAACGCTACATTTTTTGACTATGATAAAGACGGTCTTTTAGATCTTTACGTATTAAATAACGAACAAGTACATGAACTACCAACAAATTATCGTCCCAGTATAAACGATGGTTCGGCAGTAAGCAATGATCGTTTATATAAAAACAAAGGAGATGGAACATTTGAAGATGTAACTATTTCTGCTGGTATTGTTTACGAAGGTTTTGGCCTTGGCCTTGCCGTGGCCGATGTAAATTTTGATGGCTGGCCAGACCTGCATATCAGCAATGACTATCTCACCAATGATGTTTTATATATCAATAATCAAGACGGTACTTTTACCAATGACGTAAGATCTTATCTAAAGCATCAGAGCAAGTTTTCTATGGGTTCTGACATCTCCGATTATGACAACGACGGGTTTCTGGATATTCTAACCTTAGATATGCTGGGAGAGACCAACCACCGAATGAAGACCAATAT
>CAZUIE010000221.1:0-3344 GCA_964620945.1 uncultured Maribacter sp. | reverse complement strand
TAAAATATTGGATTCCATACCAGAAGTAAAAGTGGCTAACTATGGGTATCGCAATAACGGAGACTGGACTTTTAAAGAGGAAACAAAAAACTGGGGGTTGAACATCCCCTCATTTTCAAACGGTGCTGCTTTTGTCGATCTAGACCAAGATGGTGACTTAGATTATATCGTAAATAATATCAACGATGAAGCTTTCGTTTACGAAAACACCCAAGGTGAAAATAAAAATGAGAAGAATAATTTTTTACGATTGAAACTCAAAGGCCCTACTGGAAATCCTTTAGGCATTGGAACTAAAATAAAAATCAACTACGAAAATGATAAAAGACAATACTACGAACATTATTTAACCCGAGGATATATGTCCTCTGTTGAGCCTATTCCTCACTTTGGATTGGGGAAGACCGATTCCGTAGTACAAATTCAAATTCAATGGCCGGACGGCACCTATCAGATATTAAAAAATATCGAAGCCAATCAAACCGTTTCTATCGGATATGAAAATGGTATAAAGTCAGATAACTTAAATACCATAAACGCTGTTCCCGTAACTTCTAATCCTAAGTATTTCTCTGATGTCACAGAACAGTTAAATCTCGATATTGACCTAAAGGATATAGATTTCATAGATTTCGATTTACAACGTACGCTACTTCATAAATTGTCTCAAAATGGCCCGTGTCTTGCCGTGGGTGATTTAAATGGAGATTCCCTGGAGGATGTGATCATAGGTAGTTCCTACAAACATTCCCCAATACTGCTATTTCAGGATAAAGACGGAAGATTTACGCAAAGGGCGTTGTTTACCCTGCCAGATGAAATGAAGTTTGAAGAAGAAGCTATTGAACTATTAGATATTGACAATGATGGAGATCTTGATATGTATTTGGCTTCAGGCAGTAATCAATTTAAAGAAGGAAGTGACAACTACAGAGATCGCTTTTACCTAAATGACGGTAATGGAGTATTTACCGAAGATGCAACTAAAATACCGAAAATCAATACAAGTGGATCTGTTGTAAAAGCAATGGATTTTAACAGCGACGGCTACATAGATGTGTTTGTTGGCGGCAGATCTCCAATAGGAGAGTATCCAATGCCAGAGAAAAGTTTTTTATTGATGAACGAAAACGGTACACTAAAAGATGTTACCGATAGTTTAGCTCCAGGTTTAAGAACTATCGGCATGATAACCGATGCCGTTTGGAGCGATTACAACGCGGATGGCCAACAAGATTTGATTGTGGTTGGCGAACTCATGCCAATCACCATTTTCAAAAATACAAACGCTACTTTTGAAAAAGTTGAGAATACGGGAATCCAAACGTATTTGGGTTGGTGGGAAAGTATTACTGCCGCCGATATGGACGAGGATGGGGATATTGATTTTGTTGCTGGAAACTTAGGAATGAATAATTTGTTTCAACCTTCTGCAGATCGTCCAGTAACCGTAATTGCAAAGGATTTTGACCAAAACGGAAGCATTGACCCCGTTACCTTTGCCTATTTTAAAGACAAAACAGGGACGTTTAAGTCTTTTCCTGTTAACTTCTGGGGCGATATGAATAAGCAAAGTACCCTATTTCGCTCAAAATTCAATTATTATAGAGACTATGCAAAAGCAACAGAAAACACATTATTTACTACCTCCGAACTAGAAAACGCTTTGATTTTAAAAGGTAACTACGATAAGAGTGCTTACATAGAGAACCTTGGAAATGGTTCGTTCAAAATGCATCCTCTGCCGATAGCAGCGCAACTGGCACCCCTAAATGATCTTGTCTTACAAGATATTAACACCGATGGGAATATGGATATCATAGGTGTAGGGAACGATTTTGGCAATGAAACGTTCATTGGTAGATATGATGCCTTAAACGGAATTGTACTACAAGGTAACGGTAAGGGTTCATTTGAGACCATCCCTACGAACGAAAGTGGTCTATTGGCCACCAAAGATGCGAAATCTATTGCGGAGGTACCATGTGCTACTGGTGGTACGTATTACTTTGTAACCCAGAACAAAGAAAAGCTACTGGTTTTTAAAAATTTAGACAGTTTATCAATAAACTAACCGACAATTTTAACCCTAACATTAAGCACGACTGGAACCTATAAAATATTAATTCACCTTATCTTTTTAACGCAAAATAACCCTGAATTTCTCTGTCAAAAACCGAAACAGCTTTATACCAATAGGTGGAAGAAGGCATAGGCTGCCCATTATAGGTACCGTCCCAACCAATAGATTCAGGATCAAGTTGAGTTAATAATTTGCCATAACGATCAAAAACATAAAGCGTTCGCAAACTGGGAACATTATCATTTATTGGAGAAAGTTGCCAATAATCATTAATACCATCGTTATTAGGAGTAAAAAATTTTGGAAAATCGTCCGGTCTCAACGTTTGTATAAATTCATAGGTTATGGTTCCGCAACCATTTTTGTCCCTTACATAGATAAGGTGGTCCCCTTCGGCAACATTTCTAAATACATTGCTATCTTGGTAAGGTCCATTTTCATCGTCCAAAGCGTAATCGTAACTGCCGTTACCGATAACGTTGACAATCAAATCCAAGCCAAAAGCAGTTACATCAGCTTCAATACGCTCCACTATGGCCGCTTCTGAACGAACTACCTGAAACTCGTTAATACTGGAACACTCGGTAATCTCACCAAAAATTGAAACACTAATAAAGGCCTCGTATCTATAGGAACCGATATCCTGCGTAGTAAAAGTATTGGTTTCAGACACTAATTCTTCTGTACCGTCCTCGTTTATTTTAAACCATCTATAACCGTCTGCTCTGTCTTCACTTATTATGGTTACCTCAGATTCTCCTTCACACAAGCCAATAGAATCCGGTATACTGATTTCAGGTCTAAATAGATCGCAATCAATACTCGAATCTCCAGTTGTAAATCGCTCTACACGACACACACCGGCATCTCCATTGTCGTTATAAGGTGTTATGGTAACAAAAACCTCGGTATTGATTGGTAAGTTATCCACGAGACTATAAGACAATACATTACCAACATCCGTCAACGGCAATAGATCAGAATCATTTTCAGATGTGCCAATCGATAGCCAGTATCCCGTAGCTGTAGGAGCATAATCCCAAGTGATATTCTCCCCTATTGGAACGTTTTCACTGTTCGGTGCAGGATTGTTTAAGAAAGTGCAGTTGGGCGGCGTGGTAACGTCTACAGTTCTAAAACTCTCGGAAGGGCAGGTTATAAAAGTTGTACCATCATTTAAAAACATGCTTATAGTGACAAAAATCTCGGTATTATCAGGCAATCCCACTATAGGCACTAGACTATTCACCAAAGCGGCAGA
>CAZUIE010000220.1:0-5520 GCA_964620945.1 uncultured Maribacter sp. | reverse complement strand
TTGTCAGTGAGGGCTATTCAGGTGCACTGAATGATATGGTATTCCAATACCTAGGGGACAACGGTGAGACTGGTTCGATAACAGATCGTATCGCGTCTTTCGATAACGTTGTTGATACAACCGCGCCTGAAATCACCAACCTGATCGCCGGGACACAGACAGACGGTGACGTGCCGGTTAGCTTTGATCTGAGTGAAAGCGGAACGATTTTCTGGGTGTTGGACTCTTCAATTCCAAGTCCAGAAGAGGCGGAAAGTGGCCAAGCCTCGGGTGGTGGTGTGCCTTCTGATAGTGGCAGTTTCTCGGCAACATCGGGCGATGGCATCACGCGGCAAATCACATTTACGTCCGGGCTTGGCGGGACTTACAACCTGTCCTTTATTGGCCGAGATGCGGCAGGTAATCTTGCCTCTGCTGTTGATACAGTGTCAGTCACCATCGACAGCACGGCACCTGGCATCACGTCCTACAGCCCCGCCGATAACGCAACAGACGTGGCGACGGATGCTGATCTGGTCATTGTCTTCAACGAGAGCATGAAGACGACCGGCACGGCAGCAAGTGTCACACTGAAAAACGTGGGCGGCGCGACCGTCGAAACATTCGATCCAGACACAGACGGCACATGGTCAACCACCACAAACGCAAACGACACATGGACCGTCACGCCCACTAGCGCCTTCACGAATGAGGCCGCGCTTGCGGTTCAGTATTCCGGCTTCGAGGATGTGCAGGGCAATGTTGTGCTGGCAGTGTCAGACGACACGACATGGAATTTTGACGTGGTGGCGGCACCATCCTATACGCAAAACATCATCGCCTCGCCAAGCGTGGCAGGCAATTATCTCGCGTTGTCAGGCGCAAGTGTGCCAGCAAGCCAATCGCAAATGTCGCTGTCGGCCTGGATCAACTTCACCGATGCAGCAGACAATAATTGGTCGTCGCGCAATATTCGAATTGACCGATCTGGAACGAGTGCTTTTGTTGTCGTCTATGACAGTGCTGGAGCAACGGTCTTCATAGATAGTGTGACCGGGATCATGCCTGTCACAGGGTCCAGCGGATCGCTCAAACACTTCCAAGTAGATATTGATCTGTCTGTGCCGTCTATGACGTTCTACCTGAACGGCAGCGTAACAGCTACGCCCACAATATCGGCTGGAACCGGGCTTCACCGGACTGCATATGATTTTCGAATTGGCGATGATCCGAATTTGGAAATAGCAGATTTGGTGGTGAATTACGGGTCGCTCCTTTCAAATTCGACCATGTATAATGGCGGCACCCCTCCAGACGTGGGCACTCTTTCCGGCGGCAGGGCGGCAATTGTAAGTGGCGCGGAATTTGTCATCGGCGGCGACATGCTGGCTGCGGATTGGAATAGCGGCAGCAACATCGGGCCGGGTTCTGTCACTAAGAACGGCGCAACGAACTTTACGAATGTATAATTATGGCTAGAGCAATAATCACGATCAATAACGGCATTAGCCTGACGATAAACCGCCATCCGTCAGGTAACATCCTGCCGGGTGAGAATGTTCAGTTCTGGGTGTCTGATGTGACCGGATACAGCGGCACTGATGAGCATCGAGACATTTCGATTGAGTGGGATTTTGATGACACTGGCGCAACCTATGGTGTGGGCGGCGGCGGCGCTGATAATGACGCCAACAAGGAATATGATCGCGTCGTCTGTAAGGCGTGGGACACGACAGGCGCGAAGACTGTCACGGCATTTATCCGCATCCACGGGCAGGACGTACCAGCAGAAGTCACGATTGATATTCCGGTCGTGGCCTTGGACACAATCACCTGGGAGGAGGAGTGGTATGTTTCCTTCGCCAATGATTTCACAGAAGCCCCAGAGCCAACATCCAGCATAATTCGTATCAGCAGCTACGCCGATCTTGTGGCCCGGTCGGTTTCCTCGTCTGCCGTCAATTACAAGGTGCTTTTCAACCGTGGCGAGACATTCAATTGGGCCGGGACAGGCGACCTTGCTTTTCGATATAGCGACATTGTGTTTATTGGCGGTTTTGGAACAGGCGCAAGCCCGGTTATTCAACCAGATTCCAGCCTCACACGGTCTGACAGTGCAACCCTCGTCAAAAATATCTGGGGGGAGAACACAAACGGGCACAGGCTCATAATTTCGGACCTGACTATTAACAGCAGTTACGACCCATCGACGGGTGACGCGCCGGATGGTACGCTGAGTCTGTTGCAAATGGCAGACCCCACGATTGCACAGCCGCTTGCCGTTAGTGTCTATAAGTGTGACTTGTCAGGCTGCGCACTTCCTATTCTAATCAATGGTAGCAACCAGGGCACCACGGTTTACCTGTCTGTGACAGATACGACGATCAGCAATTGGTTCGACTATGGTGTTGCAAGTCTTGGCGCACTTACATCATTTGCAATGCACGGATGCAGTGTAAAGCAACACCCCCGCGCGCTCACCTTAAATGATGGCAAGGCGACACCTCTCCCTGACGCCGCCGACCACGGCCCTTGCCGAATTGGAGTTGCTTTGAGATACGGCATCTCAAACAACACTCTTGCCAGCACAAACGGTTGGTCAGGGCCGATCTTCCAGCCATGTCTGCGTCTTTACACCGAGCAACAGACAGACCAGGGATTCACGACGCCCTACACTTTTGAAACCTTGGTCGGCCATGTGTCACGCAATCGAACATACGGTGCCATGTTTGCCGCTTTCGGAAATTCTACACCCGGCTCAAATCGGCCAACGGAACAATTTCCGCCTTACCGAGTGCGTGTTTGGGGGAATGAGCATGTAGAGACAGCCCACAAATTTGGTTCATTTATTCAGATCCAAGTGCCGGGTTTCTATATTTTTTCAAACATCAATTACGCTTCGAATGTGGCGCAATCCACCAACTCGCCAAACCTTGTAAACGCAGCCCTTATCGACGGCGAACACCTTTTCTTGCCAGAAACTTTCACCTCGCCGCTTTGGATTGAAAACAATACATATGTATCGGATGTGAGCGTCACCGGGACAAATGCCACGAACGCTGTTGATGTGTTTGATCGGTCGGCTTGGGATTCAGATGTCCTTTACGACTTCGCCACGTACTCCGAAAACGAGGTGCGAAACAACATCATTGAGGCACCAAACCACGCAGGCACGTACACCGACTATTCGCCGCTTGACCCGACGAACAACTGGCGACCCGCAGCGGCATCGGCAGCTATTGACGCAGTGACGGGCATCACGCCGCCCGTTCTCGACTTCAACGCAACGGTGAACGGCGGCACGATCAACGAGGGCGCGGTTAACTCTGAAAGCGTGGCGGCGGGTACTGTATCCGCACCGTCCTATGACGGCACCGGCCTAACCATCTCGGAACTGTCTGCCTTTCCCGGCGTCTATCATCTGTCCAGCTTTGGCAACTGGACGAATTGGGACGGCGACGACCGCTACCTCTGGGAATTTGATTGGCAAGTGGACGGTGTTTCTCAAGGCGTGACAAACAACAACACCTTTGACTCAACAGGTGTGACGGGCGATCTGACTATGGTTGTGACGGTGACAAACCGCAGCGGTGCCCGTGAATCGGCCACGTCAAACACGATCACGCTGGTGTGATTACAAAGGATAATAAATGAAACCGACACTAGACGTAGAACACCTTCTTGAACCAGATCGACTTGCTACAGACATTGCGTCTAAGTGGCAGGAGTGGAATTCTTTGCGTCAAGAATGGCTTGAAGAAAAGAAAGAACTACGTAACTATGTTTACGCTACTGATACGTCTAGTACTAGTAACAAAAAACTTCCGTGGTCTAACAGTACGACTACTCCTAAGCTTTGTCAAATCTACGACAACCTGAAAGCTAACTACACAGCAGCTTTGTTCCCTACTCGTAATTGGATGAGGTGGGAAGGAGACGACCGTGAGTCAGCTAGCAAGGAAAAAGTAAAAGTTATACAAGCTTACATGGACAATAAGACTCGACATGGTGGGTTTGAACAAGTAACAGACAAACTAATTGATGACTTCATCCTTTATGGTAACTGTTTCGCTACAGCAGAGTTTTGTTCAGAGTACACTGAGCTTCCTGATGGGGAGATTATTCCCAAGTTTATTGGCCCTAAGGCTGTACGTATTAGCCCCTACGATATTGTCTTCAACCCAGCCGCAAGCTCCTTTGATAACACCCCTAAAATAATCAGGACTATCATTTCTCTAGGTGAAGTTAAGCGTGATATCGAGGATGGTGACGAGCAGAAGCAAAAGATTTTCCAGAAGCTCATTGAGAACCGTACTGAGATCGCTAGTGCTAACACTTCTCTTGAGAAGAGTGACGCCTATATCGCTGATGGATTCTCCAGCATTCAACACTACTATGGCTCCAGCTACGTCGAGCTTCTTACTTTCTACGGGGATATCTACGACACTCACTCAGAAGAACTAAAGCAGAACAGAATTGTTACTGTGGTTGATCGTGCTTACGTTCTCAGCGATGAACCTATTCCTTCTTGGCTTGGCCGTGAGCCTATCTTCCATGCTGGTTGGAGGAACCGTCCAGACAATCTCTACGCTATGGGTCCACTGGACAACTTGGTTGGTATGCAGTACCGTATTGACCACCTTGAAAACCTTAAGGCTGATGTCTTTGACCAGATTGCTTTGCCCATGTTGAAGATCGCTGGGTCTGTAGAAGACTTTGACTATCAGCCCGGTGGCCGTATCTACCTTGGTGAAGAAGGTGATGTAGCTCCTCTTGTTCCTGATGGCACAGCACTTAATGCTGACCTACAGATTCAAGTCCTTGAGAACAAGATGGAGGAAATGGCTGGTGCTCCTCGTCAAGCTATGGGTATTCGTACTCCCGGTGAGAAAACAGCTTTTGAAGTTCAGAGACTTGAGAACGCATCCAGTAGAATCTTCCAACACAAAGCTAGTAAATTTGAAGCAGAGTTTATTGAACCTCTCCTTAACGCTATGCTTGAAGCAGCTAGGCGTAACCTGAATGTTTCAGATACCATCCGTGTTCTAGACCAAGAACTTGGTGCCAACCTTTTCAAGAGTATCACTAAAGAAGATATTGTAGCTAAAGGTAAGATCGTTCCTGTTGGTGCCCGACACTTTGCGGAAAGAGCACAGAGGGTACAGAGCCTCAACCAACTGTTACAGATCAAGCAAGACCCATCGGTTGGGGTTCATATGTCTGGTAAGAAGATTGCTGAGATTCTTGCAGATGAACTCGGAGAGTCTGAACTTTATGGTGAGAACATTGCTATTACGGAACAGACAGAAACTCAACGCATGGCTCAAGACGCAGAAGCGAACAACATGGAAGAGCTTATGGTAGCAAGAGACGAAGGACTATAACAATGCCTTTGGAAAATAAAGTAAAGTGGTACAATATGGACAGCAGATGGTTTAAAGGTTGTAAGACTAGAGCTGAACGCGATGAACGCAAGAAAGAGCTTCTGTCTTACCGCAACGCCTTCGACGCCCTCCGTGAAATGATTGAGGGTGACTTCGA
>CAZUIE010000219.1:0-5707 GCA_964620945.1 uncultured Maribacter sp. | reverse complement strand
TAGGCGCTTCCACTCACTTGAGTGTACTCCCTTACGGGATAGTCGTTGCACCTTCAACGTATGCTAGAACCTTTTTAAGTTCCTCAACACTCGCATCGTATTTAATGCGGTTGGCTCTAGCTGAAATATACCTGACATTATTTTTAGTGTACCCTTTAGAAGGGTCAATTCTATCCAAAGCAGGACTCATGTCATTTGTTTTGTCAAACCTAACAAAAGGTTTGTTAAAAACAGGACATTCTTCTGTCCAAATACTCTCTAGATAGTCTGAGGTTAGGTTAAAGTCTAACCCTTTTCTCTTAGCTTCAGCTTTTTTTAGTCTGCTTTGGTAAACAAACCATTTTCTTTTGTAGTCTTCTTTTTTAAATATGGACAAACAAGACTTACAGTTTATGTGTTTACCGTCAGCTTTTTTAGAGTCTTTCTGAAACTCAGAAAAGGGTTTAGTCTTTTGACACGTATAGCATTTTTTCATAGCGTTCTCCTAGAGGTTACACTACTATTATACCATATATACGCGTCGATGTCAAGATACTTCTACGAAGCTTGGCTCAGGATTACCTTATATTTCTACTTAGGCTTTCCCTGAGTTCACCTAGTTTATAGACTTCTATTTTAGGTCAAAAGTCTTTGCATCATCTCGTGTAATACCATTAAGTCCCAGTGCTCTGCGGTTAAGGTTATGGATGTCTGTTTCATTCTCTTTTATTCCATTTAGAATAGCCTCAGAGTACGTCTCTGACTGCATGTAGTGAGCTAGAATACGAAGTTGGATACCATCTGCATCAGTACCTACTAGTACTTTGTCTGTGCACCACAAGGCTCGTAGTTGCGCATCATAGTCTGCTTTCACTTGGTCTACTGCATTACGGACTTCACTATGAAAGGGTGAGAAGATGTTAGCTTGGTTAGGATTAGAGTGAGACATACGGTGAGTCCAAGCACCAATGTTCCAGAACTTACCATGAATACGAGAATCCTCAGAGACACATCCTAACCACTCCTCTAGGCTGCTTCGTCTACCTTCAAGGGTCAACCACTCAGCAAGCCTGTTAGCCCCCTCAGGAGCGTCCTCAGGCAGTGTCTGAAGGTTTGTCTCACCTACAGTCCAACCATAAAAAGCAAAGTGTTCTTTCTTCTGTTCGTACAACTCCTCTGTTAAAAAGGTCTTACCCCAAATGGTACCGGGAGCACCTTCACGATCAAACTTAAAGTGTGTCTTTGTCTTCTCTACTGGACTCCAACCAGATTGCCATAGCTTCTCGATACGATCCTTTGCACTACCGGGATTGAACTTTACGTAGTCACCACAGGACAACTCATCACCGTCAAGGATAACTGAAGGATACCTCTCGTAAGCATCAGACACAGACTTGAAAGGAGTTCCATCTTGCTTTACCTTGAACTTGATACGGTTTACTTCTTCAATTTCAGGAGGCCAGATAGTCTGGAACATATCCTCAAGTATAGACATACGAGACTTGATTGATGATAGTAGTAACTCTGCCTTAGCTTTGTCGAAGAGAAAACCATTCTTACTCATATCGTTGTTTACTAGAACCATGTCATGCTCAAGACGGATAGCATCTTGCCACTCGTCAGACCAGATAAAACGCTTGTAGTGTTTGTAAATCTTCTCATTCACTACCACATCTTGGATACAGTAGTCTACCATCTCCTGAGACAGACAGGACCAATCATTAAACTTAGTCTTTGGTTCTCCTAAAGCTGTACCAAGTTCACTGAGACTATGAGTAGTATAAGCAGAGTAGTTGATAAGACGAGAGACAACGAAAGTGTCAATGACTCTACTCTCCTCAATGCCAGTCCTAAGAATCCTGTTAACAACAGGGACATCAAAAGAAAGACCGTTGTGGGCCACCCAGTAGTCAACAGACTTAGCATACTCGTTGAACTCCTCTAGTGTTTTGTAACCTAATCCTCCTTCATGTGTGTATACTTCAGGTGGTTTACCTAGTTCCTTACAGACGATACACCAGACCACACTTGGGTCAAGGCCATCTGTCTCGATATCCATCACCACTATCTTCATTTACTCTCCTACTTCTAAAGGAATTATGCACGTCGCGTACATAGAAATACCCATGCATCTAGTTAAGTATGTCCTTTCACTTTTTGCTGCTTGTTCAGTCTTCCAGAGAGAATAAGAATCCTCGCCATCCTCAGTTACAACCAAGAGATACAAAGTCATACTATAATCTCTTCAATAAACTCTCCGTTCTTTAGCACTCATAGTCTTTGTCCTTTACTTTACTCATAGGCATCATCTCATCACAAGGATCATCAACAGCAGTACGCTTAATCCAATCATCAATAGGTCCATTGTTCTCGCCGTAGTGTCCGTACTCATCAAAAGCTTGCTGTTGTTTCTTCTTCATAGTTTGTCTCAGAAGGCTCTTCACCATTTTCAATTCTCCAGTTCCAGTTTTCAAAACATTCCATCACGTGGTGAGGAATAGGCTCATTAGAGTGAATATCAGCTAACTCATCTCCAATACAGACAGAATCCCACACAATACCAAGATCAACGCTTACTTGGTCATGTTCAGACAGTATATCACCAACAGAGTAGTTCTGTACGATGTTACGAGTAAGCTCAACGAACAATTCTGGGCTACACTCTCCGGGCCAGTCTTCTTTATACGTAAAAGTTCTCTTTTGTTTAGTCACAGGTTTACCGTCTAGCTTAGCCATGAACTTTACAAAACCGTTATACCTAGTTCTCATCGTCTCCTCCTCAGAATGGAAGTAGTTTCTCTTTCATAGTGAATGTTTTCAGATCGAACTGCATAGCACCAGCAGGTCCATCAAGTGAAGCAGGTCTATTCTTTTCAACCTTCAAGTAGGTAGTGTTCTTCTCTTCTGTATCCTCCAAGTCTTTATCCCTATGCAGATCAATGATAACACTAGCACGTTGACCAATCATCTTACAATACTTAGTCTCACCTTGGTCGTTAGTGTGAGCAATAGTTATGATACCCACCCCTAATGTAGCAGCCAGTTTACTAAGACGAACAGACAGGTCAGCCAGTGCTTGTTCCTTACCATCCTCTGAGCTTGAGGTTATCACATCTTGAATAGGTTCGAAGAAGATAAACTTACAGCCACACACCTCCGAGAAGTATCTGATTTGGTCACACAGTTCATCAGCACCCTCGCTATCATCGAGGTAGAACTGGTAGAAGTTCTCGTCCTTTGTCAGATCGTAGATAGCATCTTGTACTTCTTTGTCCTTACCTTTCTCCTCAATGATATCCTGTCTAGTCAGGTTGTCCTTACAGTGGTAAGAGACAAGACCTAAGAGTGTACGTACCTTTGTCTCCTCAAGGTGCCAAGCTGCGATAGGAACTTCCTGAAGCAACATCTGGTACTCAAGATACCGCATGAACTCCGACTTACCAATACCAGTAGGCGCTTTGATAACAGTGAAGTGACCTTGCATAAGCCCAAGTATCTTGTCGTCCAATGCTTCGATACCTGTAGGTACGTACTGGTGGTCAGGTGCATCTTTGTAGAGAGACAGGAACTGGTCAGGAGTATTCAAAACATTCGGTGGCGTATACTTCTGTGCATTCATCCAAGCGTACAAGAAGTCAGACCCATCCCCTGAAGTAAGGTAGTCATTAGGGTCTTTGTGTTTGGTCATTGATACACGGTAGCACTTGTTTGGAAATGCTTTAGTAAGTATCTCCGCTGTCTTATCTCCTGCTTCATCTCCATCAGTGGCAATTACAATACTATCAAAAGACTTGAGGTAGTTGTAGCATTTAGGGTTCTTAAGTACTTGTTTGATAGAACCAGCACCCGGTAGAGCTACGACAGGCCACCTATCACCAAGTAGTTGAATAGCACTAGGCCAATCGTCTTCACCCTCTACGATGGTAAGCTTCTTGCTAGACCCAGCATTGAAGAAGTCCATACCCAAAAGGTGGTCGTTGGTAAACCCCTTGTTCTGAGTAAAGTCTTTAGGTAGAATACGAACCTTAGGACGATGAGGATAGGGGTATACCCTAGAGACTTCCTTCCCCTCTGCATCCAAACCTGTAAGTATATTATACTTCTCACAGATAGATTTGTCAACCCCTCTGTAGCCAATTGGTTCAAAATTTAGTTCACTCTCCATTGTATCTCCCTTTTTTCCACCTTTTGTTGCAAAGCATTGGTGACAATAGTAACCTCCGTCTTCAAATGTAGTGTAGCAGTCGTGTCCTCCACAGTGTGGGCAAGTTTGATGTGTTTTCATTACTCCCCTTTCAGTTTCGCGAGGGTGTGGCAGGCGCGATTGCGAGCCCAATCCAGTTCTTTCTGCGGGTCATCTGGCCACTCTGGTTCGCCCTCACCGATGTCACCTAGTGCCCCCACCGCCTTCGCCAGCTTGGCCTCCAGTTCCTCGCACCGGCTGCACCGCGCCACGCTGCCTTCTGGTATCACCCATTTAGCCATACTCATCAAACTTCTTCCTCCCCTACACAAGAGCTATAATCAACAGTATCCACACTAAGGTCGAAGTCAAACCTATTATCAATTGAAAAAATCTCCGCAATATCTTCCTCGTATAATTCTCCTACAGCTTGTCTAATGGAATCCTCACACACTGAGCAATGCCAATCGTTATAAATATATCTAGTATCACTTCTCTCACAAATACTACAACGCAATTTACTTCTCCGTTTATAATCTGCGAAGCAGATGGGCTTAGCCCACCCTTCTGGTTATAAGACTGCACCGTAGGTGCTAATTTAGTATTCCACTAAGAGCATCTTCAATGTCTGTGCCTGTAGCTGCGCAATGGATAATGAACTCTAGGCCAATGTTAGCCAACTTAGTCTTAGCGTTCTCATCTAGGTGAAACGAATAAGTAGCTCCTCCATCTTCATGCTCCTCTACATTTGCTACTGTAACAGTAAACTCACTCATCTTCTTCTCCTCTCATAAGAGCTTTCCAAGAGACAGGAAACAGTGTGTCTAGTACTTCACTGATTTGATTAGCAACCAGTCGTGTCTCGTATTGTGTGTCCTCTGCACACCGTAGCTTACACATGCCAGCAAAGGCATCCAGTGATCCACTCCAATACCATTCTGTCATAGTGGATTGTGGTAAAAGCATTCGTGCTTGTTCAGGAGCCACTCCCATTTCAAGCGCCTGTAGATAGGCAAACTTAATCTTACCGTCTAGGTATTGTGGGTTATACTCTGGGTGAACAACACCATCGCTTCCCTGCTTCTTGTCCTTACTACGACCACGCCACACATCAGGCTTGTAGAACTCAGGGTCATCATCTACGTATCTACGACTAATCTCATTCCAACGAAGGAACTTGTGTTTGACTAACTGTCTGGCTACGAAGATCGGAGCCTTAACATGAAAGGATGCAAAGGCATGGCCAAAGGGACTCATGTGTTTGTGTTTAGCTAGGTAGCGAATTAGCTTGGTGTCTTTCTCTTGGAACTCCTCATGTTTCTTTCCAAAGCTAACTCGTGCTGCGTTGACTACACTAAGGTCTGATCCCATGTGATCTATAAGAGTTGCTTTAATCATTTAATAATCCAATCCATTTTAGTCCAATCAGTGTCTTCAGGCATTAGTTCTACCTTGTCTCCATGTAACTCCTTCAGTTGGTTAAAGACACCAGCGTTATTCATCTTCAACATGTAGGTTTCCTTGTGGCAGGTGTAGCAAGAGCCG
>CAZUIE010000218.1:0-5707 GCA_964620945.1 uncultured Maribacter sp. | reverse complement strand
CTTTATTGACCTGCTCCTCGCCTATTGCCTTTTGAAATTGATACATGTTTATGGCACCTTTAGCATAATAAATATAGTCTTGATTATCTACTAAAGCTAAAGTTGGTTCTGCTCCAGATTCTCTGAGTTTGCCTTCTTCGTATTTCTCTAATTGCAACTCTAAAAATTGCTGAACCTTTTCTTTTGGATAGTGCGCTTTTAAAACCATCATGGCTGCATATTGAGAAAGCGTTTCCAAAATAAAGTATTGCCCTTTTACATTTGCGGCTTCTACTTGCATAGCAAACCATTGGTGGGCAATTTCGTGTGCAGTTACATAAAATGCCATATCTACATCGGTTTCATCATCAATATCTAAAACAAAACCTATAGATTCTGAGAATGGAACAGTGCCCGGAAATGATTGTGCAAATTGCGCATAACGCGGAAACTCCATGATACGTAACTGTTCATATTGATACGGACTGAAATTTGTGCTATAGTAATCCAATGAGGCTTTCATAGCCATCATCATTCTATCTATGTTATACTCATGACCTTTATGATAGTAAATTTCCAGATCTACTTGTTTCGAAATAGCATCAGATTTTGAAATCCATTTGTCTTTTTTTATGTCATACCTTGCTGAAACAATTGAGTAAAAATCAATCATTGGAATTTCCATTTTATAATGAAAATAATTGCGATTATTTTCTGTCCACTCCCTCAATAAATTCCCAGGAACTAAAGCTGTTTGGTTAATTTCTGTTCCTATGACCATTTCAAAATGAATACCGTCAGAATCACTACCAGATCTTGCATTAACTAATTCTTTAGGGTCATTTCTATTAGCTCTATTCGTTCTTTCAGGCAAATTATATTCTGAACGTTCATCCCTATCACTTAGCTCATATTTTCTGTTATAACCTAATGTTGGAAAGTCTTTATTGTTAAAGAATGTTCCATTTTCAACAATATTAGCATTTGAATTACCTGCTTCAAATCCATTCGTAGTGAATGATTGCTTAAAGTTCATTTTAATTGAATCTCCAGGATTCAAAGGGCTATGCAACTGATAGATGGTATAATCGTAGGTAGCGTATGTATTATTTTCTGTTGCGCCTCCATCAAAAGTGACAGCATCTAATGTGATATTCTCTTCAATTAGTTTCTGAATATGAATCTCATTAATTGGTTGCTCGTTGGTGTTTTTTAATATGTAATACCCTTCCGCAGTATAATCTCTTGATGAAGGATACAATTCCACTTTTAAATTCACATCTACTATTTTGGGCTGTGGTATATATTCAAACTGTTTGAGTTCTTTTTCATAAGCTACTCTAAATTCAGTTGCTTTAGTATTGGTCCAATAGGTGTTTAAAATATTCGTATTGTAAAAGATTAAACTTCCCATTAGTATAAATACTAAAAAGACCATAGAACCAACTTTAAAAAGCGGCTTGCTCAATCTGTTTTTGCTAGCTCTTATGCGTTGCATTAAATTGGTTTCAGTACCTCTTACATTTACTAAAGACCCAATAATTAGTAATAGTATTCCGAAGAGAAACCAATATGATTTAATTAACAGATAGGGTTTTAAAAAATGACCATAACCATTCATATCAGAATACGTTCCTAAAGCACTTCCTCCGAAAAAATATAAATCGTGATCAAACCCGAATAAACCTAAAGCAACATTGGCTATAAAAAATACAATCACCAACATTATGCCTACAAACTTATGGTTTACCACAGATTGAATAAAAAATGCAATGCATGTATACAGTGCTAAAAACGGTAAAATCTCTAAGAAGAAACCATAAAAATAGACTTGGAATTCATATTTGTAATACCCACTTAATGTTTGAAATAGAATTCCTGAACCAATTAGTGCGAGCATTAATACTACATACACTACGTTTAATCCAATGTATTTACCCAATAGTTTTATAAAACTAGACATTGGTGTTGCATCATAGATTAAATCTAATTTAGCACCTCGCTCTTTCCATACCAATTCACCTGAATAAAACACTAAAATTATTATGAAGAAATATATAGATGTCTCTTTGAGTTCTTCGACAATAAAATAGGTTGCTGGATAGCTATCCACACCATACACAGTTCCAAGATTTACAGAATTAATGAGAATGATAATCATCCCACAAAGAACAATTCCCCAAAATGATGCTTGCTTGCAAATACTGATAAAGTAAAACCAAGAAAATTGTTTTAATTGATTCCATTTTGAAAGTAATCCATATTGCTTTGTAGCTTCAGGAATTTCTATATCACTAACAACACTAGTGCTTTTAGCAACTAATTTTTCAACTTGCTTTCTCTTTGATCGCTTTTCTTTAACAACATTAAAATTGAATTTTTTATAACCATAGATTAGCGCCAGTATTCCTAGAGAAACCCAAAACAGTTTGTTATAAAGTATGGATCCAATAAAAGGAAGTTCTTGTGTACTTTTTTCTAAAGCTGACCAAGACTTTGTCGCAAAAGTGGTTGTTGTTAGCGAAAATGGATCTAGAATGGCTTGCCAAAATTCATTAGTGATAGCTTTGGTTAGCATAAAAATCACAAATAAAATAATACCTTGTGTATAGACTACCACCAGGTTTCTGCTTAAAGCACCTGTAACAAAAAATAACGAAGCTCCAAAAAACAACGTTGGTAACGTTACCATTAAAAATGTCTTTATATAAACAATGGCATTAAACCCTAATAGATCTTCTGGATTATGCCATGGCATAAATTCGCTTAGCATCATGCCAAATAAAATACCTGTAAATGCAAATAGCAAAACTGCAAACGATCCTAAAAATCGACCTAGTAAATAATCTTTTTTGTTGATTGGTGCAGAAAATAGCAATGATTCAATATTGTATTCAAAATCCCTTAGTACGGAAACGCCCATTATCATTGACGCTAAAATCATAAATATACCGGTAATGGCTCCCATAGTTTTTGCAATCACTATGGGTGAATTATTTTTCATCAACCCCATGTCTGAACCTTGAAAAATAAAGTCAACACCAACAATTGAAAATAGAAATAGAAAAAGGAAGAACACATACGTGTCTGGTCGTTTAATTCGGTATTGTATTTCGAACTTAAAAATAGTATACCACATAACTAATTAGATTTAAGGTTAGTATTATTGAATATTTCCGAAAAATAGACATCCTCTAATTCGGCATTAATAAGCGAAAAGCCGTCTCCTGGATTCGTATCACTTACGATATGAATGGTTGGTTTTCCAAGAAATAATCGTTCACTGATGACCTGATAATTTTCTTTATATAGGTTCAATTCTGATTTTTCGATTGTTTTTTTATAGACTTTATCTTTTAGACCTTCTAGTATTTGCAACGGCTGCCCTTTTAAGCATACTTGTCCTTGATTAATAATGGCCATATTTGTGCAGAGTTCTTTGACATCGTCAACAATGTGTGTGGATAAAATAACCACGGTATGTTCCCCAAGCTCGCTTAGAACATTGTAAAACCGATTGCGTTCTACAGGATCCAATCCTGCTGTTGGTTCATCTACAATAAGTAACTTCGGATTGTTAAGTAAGGCTTGGGCAATACCAAAACGTTGCTTCATGCCACCAGAATAGCCTTTTAGGTTTTGTTGTCGCACCTCATATAAATTGGTTTTGTATAACAGTGCCTTCACCAATTCTTTACGTTCGTTTTTATTAGTGATGCCTTTAAGCACTGCGAAATGATTAAGTAATACCTCGGCAGATATTTTTGGGTACAAACCAAATTGTTGTGGCAAATAACCTAATACCTGCCGCAATTCATTTTTTTGTTTTAATACATCGATGTCTCCAAGGTCAATGGAACCAGCATCGGCTTCTTGCAGTGTTGCAATAGTTCGCATTAACGTAGACTTGCCTGCACCATTTGGGCCTAATAGACCAAACATGCCTGTTGGTATATCTAGTGAAATGTTTTGTAAAGCTTTAATCCCGTTTGAATACGTTTTTGATAGATTGTCAATTCTAAGTTCCATACTGTTCGTTTTTTGATTGATTGAGGCAAACTTATGGTGGGCCTTAATTGTAAAAAACAAAAAGTGACACATCTCATGTTAGGCGTGATACAAGACCTTAAGAAGGGTGCAAACGTACTTTATCCCTACTAAGTAGGTGTTTATCCCTCCTTATCTATTGTTTGTCAACTAATTTGTAGAAGGAATTTTATTTAATTAATCTTGACCTATGAAGTTGAAAATATCAGATAGAAAAAAGAAAATTATAAACAGGGTTTATAAGATATCCCTTGTAATTATAGGTATAGTCATTGTAATCTTTAATGACACTTTTGGTAAATTAGAAGGGTTTGCTGAGTTTGTTGTATTGTACTTTATTCTCTTAATCATTACAATTGCCCACTGGGTTTTTAAACAGATCAAATCAATTATTCGATTAAAGAATGAAAAAGAAAAAACAGAATTACTGCATTTAAAAAGTCAGGTAAACCCACATTTCTTCTTCAATACACTCAACAATTTGTATGGATTAATGGAAAAAGATTCTAAGGAAAGGGAAATGGTACTTAAACTTTCTGATATGATGCGATATAGTATTTATGAGGGCCAAAAAGATTGGGTTAGCCTCAAACAAGAATTAGATTACTTAAAAAACTATATTGAACTTCAAGGAATACGCTATCATAAAAAGTCTGATGTTCAATTTAATTCTGAAATTGAGCATCCGCAAGCTAAAATTATGCCTTTACTATTTATTATTCTAGTAGAGAATGCTTTTAAGCATGGCTTGGAAAATTTAGAAAAAGACGCGTATATCCATATTAACTTAACCGAAAAGGATAATAACGTAAATTTCATAATTGAAAATAATTTTGAATTACAACAAGCACCCAATACAGAAGGTATTGGTTTAAAAAACTTAAAGAGAAGATTAGAGCTAGTTTACTCCAATAAGCATGCTCTTTCTTTTGACGTTACCGCCAATAGTTATAAAGTTAAACTATCTCTAAAATTAAAATAATGAGATATCTAATCATAGATGATGAACATATAGCCCACAAGATTATCATGGAATATTGTGAAATGCTTCCGCATATGAAGTTGCAGAAAAACTGTTATAGCGCTTTGGAAGCCCTTGAGTATTTGAATACACATCAAGTTGACTTACTCTTTTTAGATATAAACATGCCCAAATTAAAAGGATTTGAATTTTTAAGAACCTTATCATCACCTCCTAAAGTTATTGTCACGACCGCCTATAGTGAATTCGCAATTGAAGGCTACGAATTAAACGTTGTAGATTACCTGTTAAAACCTTTTAGTTTAGAACGTTTTTTGAGTGCTATTAATAAAGTAACGTCTTCGACCATTAGTACAATAAGTATGGGAAGGCAGCAGAATATAAAGCCTGAAGGAAAGCATATTTTTTTAAAGCAAAATAATAGTCATGTTCAGGTAGCTATAGATTCCATACTATTTATTGAAGCTTCTGGCAACTATACCAAAGTTGTTACTACTGATGGCATCATCAGCATTCGAGAAAAAATATCGGATACGATACAATTATTTTCAGACAATGATTTTCTTCAAGTTCATAAGTCTTTTGCAGTTGCAAAAAAGCATATACGTAGTGTAGAAGGCAACAGAATTTACATTGGAGATCATATTGTGCCTATTGGTAAATTGTATAAATCAAATATCATTCAATTATTGAAATAAG
>CAZUIE010000217.1:0-5792 GCA_964620945.1 uncultured Maribacter sp. | reverse complement strand
GAACTTTAGAACATCTATCAAATTATCGTCCGCTTCTACTGTAACGCTTTCTACGGATGCCTTTTCAATCATAACCTCTATGTCATCATCTAAAGCAATGGCACTAAAAGCAGGCAGATCTTCAGTAACTACGGTTACGTTTCTGTTCCCCTTGATTTTAGGCTTTCTCTGAGCGAAAGACTGAACTCCAAGAAAACAAACAAACACAACTACTATTGTTTTATACATGATATTATTCTTTTTCCCTTAAAAAATACAAGTCTAAAGGTATTATAAAAATACAAGTCTACTACTAAAAAGGATATTGCAAAAAAAATGCCCAACTTTAAAAGTTGGGCATTAATTATATACCGAACCAAAATTAATGGTTCAATTCCTCTTCATCTTGTTGTAGTGGTATGTTTTGGGGGACAAAATCCTGTCCAGGAATAATATATTCACCATCTGCATCCACTTTGCTATAATCATATGCCCAGCGGTGAACTTCAGGAATAGCACCTGGCCAATTTCCATGGATATGTTTTTGTGATGCTGTCCATTCCAAAGTATTTGAACTCCAAGGATTTTGCGGTCCTTTTTTACCATAAAACATACTATATACGAAGTTGGCAACAAAAATTAATTGTGTAGCACCAGCTATTATGGCAAAAACAGTCATTAAAACTTGCACATCGGCCAATTCATCAAACATAGGGAAAGCTGTGTTCTCATAATATCTTCTTGGCACCCCTGCCATACCTACAAAATGCATTGGAAAGAATACCCCATAAGCACAAATCGCAGTAACCCAGAAATGGACATAACCCATGTTCTTATTTAACATTCTACCTTCAAACATTATCGGAAACCAGTGATACACCCCAGCGAACAGGCCATATAATGCAGATATACCCATTACCAAGTGAAAGTGTGCCACAACAAAATATGTATCATGAACATTGATATCCAACGTGCTATCTCCCAAGATAATTCCTGTTAAACCTCCTGTAATAAAGGTTGACACCAGACCGATTGAAAATAACATTGCAGGGTTTAGCTGAAGGTTACCCTTCCAGAGTGTCGTAATATAATTAAACGCCTTTACTGCCGATGGAATGGCAATCAACAATGTAGTAAACGTAAATACGGAACCTAAAAATGGATTCATGCCCGAAATGAACATATGGTGCCCCCAAACTATTGTTGACAAGAATGCAATCGCTAAAATTGACGCTACCATGGCACGGTAACCAAAAATAGGCTTTCTTGCATTTGTTGACATAACCTCAGAAGTAATTCCTAAAGCAGGCAATAATACAATGTAAACCTCCGGGTGACCTAGAAACCAAAATAAGTGCTCATATAAAACAGGTGAACCACCTTGATAATGCAACACCTCGCCCTGAATAAAAATATCAGAAAGGAAAAACGAAGTACCAAAACTCCTGTCCATAATGAGCAGTAAAGCTGCAGATAGTAATACTGGAAAAGAGATTACACCGATAATCGCTGTTACAAAGAAAGCCCAAATAGTAAGTGGCAATCTTGTCATGGACATCCCCTTAGTCCTAAGGTTAATTACTGTTACAATATAGTTAAGTGATCCTAGTAATGACGATGCGATAAAAATAGCCATGGAAGATAACCATAAGGTCATACCCATACCAGATCCTGGTTGCGCCATAGGTAAAGCACTTAAGGGCGGATATATGGTCCAACCTGCTGCGGCTGGCCCTGCCTCCACAAAAAGTGATATGATCATAATAACACTAGCTAGAAAAAATAACCAAAAGGAAACCATATTTAGGAAACCAGAGGCCATATCACGTGCACCGATTTGCAACGGAATTAAAAGATTACTAAACGTACCGCTTAATCCGGCAGTTAGTACAAAGAAAACCATTATTGTTCCGTGCATGGTTACCAATGCCAAATACACATCAGCATCCATAATACCATCGGGTGCCCATTTACCCAAAAACGTGTCAAATACTAGAAATGCTTCTCCTGGCCATGCCAACTGCATTCTCATAAGTAAAGACATGGCAATACCAATAAAACCCATTACCAATACACCCAATATCAGGTATTGTTTGGCAATCATTTTATGGTCTTGACTAAATATATACTTTGTTACAAATGTTTCTTTATGATGATGGCCATGATCGTCGTGAGCATGATCATCTACATGTGCTGTTACTGCTGACATAATCGAATAAATTTTTATTTAACTTCCTTTTTATAGCCTAATTTATTGCGCGACAGAAGCCATGGTCTCCTGAAATGTTTGCTGACTTGCCAACCACGCGTTGTAATCCTCCTCCGACTCCACAATGATTTTCATTTGCATATTGTAATGTGATTTACCACAGATTTTATTACATAACAATACATAATCAAATTCCCAAGGATCTATAATTTCACCAGTAGCAGCAGATTTCTCCGCTCTGATGATATTCGTTCTTTTGACTTTGTCTACCACATCCGGATTCTGTCTCATCTCCTCAGTAGTATATATCGGAGTAAATGAAAACTCTGTCGTCATACCGGGAACACAATTCATTTGCGCTCTAAAATGTGGCATGTACGCAGAATGCAATACATCCTGAGATCTCATTTTAAAATTAACCTTTCTACCTACGGGCAAATGTAATTCTTTAACTATAACATCATCGGAACCATACGTATCTGCCTCATCAAGCCCCATAACATTCGCACGGTCAATATCAATCATCCTTACATTAGCTCCGCCTAAAACATTATCATCTCCGGCATATCTTGCTGTCCAATTAAATTGTTGGGCATACAGTTCCACAATCAATGGATCATCGTCTTCATTAATGTCCATAATATTAGTCCAAGTGTAGAGACCCCAAAGAATTAAGCCTGCCAATACGATTACCGGAATAATTGTCCAAATAAACTCTAGTCGGTCATTATCAGCATAAAACAAAGCTTTTTTGCCTTTTTCACCCTTGTACTTGTACCCGAAATAATGCAATAACGCTTGCGTTATCGTTTGTACTACAAATATAATCACCATGGATACGAGCATTAAATCGTCATATTCCGCACCATGCTCAGACGCAGCCACAGGTAACAAAAACTTTGCATATTTAGCAAAACTAAATATTGTTATCCCATAAATAAATACAAGAAACGCAAAGAGCATATAGCCGTTGTATTTATTGTCCTTATCCGTAGCTATTTCACTACTTGTTGTTTTAAGCTGGGAAAGCTCAAAAATCTTGGTCATTTGCCAAACAGCAATTGCCACGAGTACTAAAACAACTAAAATTAATAATGTAGTCATTGTATGATTTAATATTATACTTTAAACTTACTAATAATGAAAGTGTCTACTTTCTTCAATAAACGGATTTCTTTTTGGTTGCATAGGAGCTTTAGTGAGTGCCCTAAAAACCCAAAAGATAAAAAACCCTGCAAAAAACAGAACCGAACTAATCTCAGGAATGCCAATAAACCATTGGTCACCTACCGTCGCAGGCATAATGGCAACAAATATATCCATATAATGCCCTGCAAGTATAACCACACCGGTCATAACCACAAACCAATTAACACGTTTAAAATCACTATTCATAAGCAATAACAACGGAAATATAAAGTTCATTGCAACCATTCCGAAAAAGGGTAGTCTATAATCTTCTATTCTAGTAACATAATAGGTTACTTCTTCCGGTATATTACTATACCAAATAAGCATAAACTGTGAAAACCATAAATAAGTCCAAAATACACTGATACCAAACATAAATTTCGCTAAATCATGAATATGACTATCGTTAACTTCTGTTAGATACCCTTTTGACTTAAGGTAGATGGTTACCATTGCAATAACGGTAATACCAGATACGAACATACTAGCAAAGATATACCAGCCGAACAAGGTACTGAACCAATGTGGATCAACACTCATTATCCAATCCCAAGACATCATTGATTCAGTTATTAGATAAAAAACCAAAAACCCTGCTGAAACCCTAAAGTTCATCTTAAAATTAGAATTGTCATCAGATTCATCTTGCTTTAAGGAAAGTTTTCTTGAATATTCGCGATATGCTATCCAGCCCAACAAAAAGACACCAGCTCTAATTAAAAAGAAGGTTGGATTTAAATATCCTGATTTCGCCTGAATAATTTCATCGTGTGCGACTACATCGGCATCCATCCAAACAAACAAATGGTTCATGTGTAATGCGGATAATAATAAAATAACAAATACAACGATTCCACCTGGCACTAAATATGCGGTAATACCCTCCATAACTCTAAACAGAAGCGGGGACCAACCTGCCTGTGCAGCACGTTGAATTGCATAGAATGCCAATACTCCTAGCGATATCATCATAAAGAAGAACGCAGCAACATATAGCGCTGCCCACGGCTTATTCTGTAATTGGTGCAGCAAATGCTCGTCATGTGCTGCATCATGCGCCCCGTCATGGGTTTCGGCTGCATGTGATGTGTCATCGGAATGCCCTTCATCATGCGATGCTACCATTGCTTTCGCCTCTTCTACCGTAGCAGGAGCCATAACAAAGCCTCCAACTATTCCCAAAAGGCCAACAGCCATTAGAATTATGGAACCTATTTTAAGTCTATTAGAAAACGTGTACATAGTTTTGCTTACCTATTATTTGGTTAAATCTTGTTTCAATTGCATTACATATTCAGAAACTTGCCACATTTCCGTTGTATTCATTTGTGAGGCATATGAACCCATAGAATTCAATCCGTAATAAATAACATGATATGTGCTACCTAGATTAATATTACGTGCTTCATCCGCATATGTTGGGACGCCAAGTATTTTTTCGCGTTCCACAAGCCATCCTTTTCCATTACCCTTATTACCATGACAAATAGCGCAGTACACCCCATACAATTCTTTACCTTTGGCCAAATTATCAACCACATTAATGGAATCCAATGGGCTTTCATTTAACCTAGCTAATTCTTTACCCTCTATTGAATTATCTATACCATATGGCAACCAACCTCTATTAATAGTATTTGCCGGTGGCAACATAGCTTGTGATCCATTTGGGAGAAAATCTACCTCTTGATACGTCTCGTAACCTACCGGTTCGTACATATTAGGCATGTATTGGTAGTTTGGCTTGGAATTATCCTGACAAGCAACCAAAACGAACATTAAACCTGCTATAATTCCTATTTTATTAAAACTGTTCATATTTAATGACTGTTTTTTTCTAATATATTTATTTCTACAGCTCCAGTATTAGCTAAAACTTCTTTCAACTGCTGCTCATTGTTGTGGATTTCTATTTCCATCAAAAAATGATCGTCAGTAGTTCTTACATCTGGATTTTCGGCCTTTTTAAATGGCCATAGCCTACTTCGCAAATAAAATGTTATCACCATTAAGTGTGCGGCAAAAAATATCGTAAGCTCAAACATAATAGGAACAAAAGCCGGCATATTTTCAATGTAACTAAAACTAGGCTTACCTCCAATATCCTGTGGCCAATCCTCTATCATGATATAATTCATCATTACCGTAGCAACCGCCAAACCAACACAACCGTATAGAAAGGAAGTAATAGCAAGTCGTGTGGGAGCCAAGCCCATAGCTTTATCAAGACCATGAACCGGAAACGGACAATACACTTCGTCTATATGAAGTTTAGCTGCTTTTACCTTTTTAACGGCAAGCATTAACACATCATCATCGTCGTAATAAGCATGTATAACTTTAGATGCCATATTTATTTCTTGTTATTTAATAATACTGTTGCCTGACCTGCCCAATCGTCACGTTGTGCCCT
>CAZUIE010000216.1:0-5831 GCA_964620945.1 uncultured Maribacter sp. | reverse complement strand
TTCTGTCCTGATAACTTGTAAACAGTATATTTTATACTTTTTAAAAACGGCCCTTAACAAAGGGCCGTTTTTCGTTTTAATACCTTGTTTATCTGTTTTTGAGGTAGTGCTTTTCGGTAATTTAGTACCATACTTAAGAGATAAATTTAAAATGACGTACAAAATTAAATCATCCTTGAATTAATATTCTAAGCCAGAATATGTTTCATTATTTCAACAGGTTTTATTGTAATTTTAAGTGAAATCTTAAGTTTTTTAAGTGGTAAAACTCAATATAAAACACTATATTTAAGATAGTTAGTTATGCTATTAAACTCTCCTTAGACAAGAATAATATAGTAATTCAAAAAATTATGAAAAACTTAATTTTAAGTATTCTCCTTCTATTTAATTTGTCAATTTATGCACAGTATAGTGGTCAGGTCATGAGCTATAGTTCCGGCCCAGGTAATGCCAATTCGCTCGGTCAGCTCGAAGCCTTACTTGGTTCAATATCGGAAAGGGATTCAAAAATCCGCCTTGCTCCCGAAGAGATACTTGGTTCTCCATACGTGTACAATAAGTTCAAAAAAGGAAGAATATTTTATAAGGATGAAAATAATGGAAGTATATTTTATCGTTATAACGCATATAACGAGGAAATTGAAATAAAGGAAACCAATCTTGTAGATAGTCCTATTCAATCCTTGTCAAGAGACAAGAATATTTCTTTAATTACTGCTGAGGGTTTACCGTTACGATTCAGTACGTTCATTGATAAGAACGACAACACGCAGAATGGGTATCTGTATGTATTGCAAAAAGGTATCTACACCTTATATAAAAGTATTGATGTAACGTTCAAAGAAGGCCAAAAATCTCCAAACTCATTTGTAAAGGCTAGGAAAGCGAGGTTCAGTCAGTTCACTGAATATTATTTGGAAATTGAAGGACGGAACCGAGTAGATGAAGTAGAGCTAAGTAATAAGAAATTGGTAAAGCTGTTGCCAGATGATACCAGCTCTAAAGTTAAGCAGTATCTAAAGGATAAAAAGATAAAAATCACTAATGAACAAGAGCTTATATTGGTAATTGACTTTTTAAATGAAATATAATCTGTAGAAAATCCTTTGCAAATTGACACGTACTATAACTAATTTAAAAAATAGTTTTAGCCTTATATCGGATAGCTGATTTGACTGTTTGTTTTTAAATCAAATTTTACAAATTTTTCTCGATCAAATGATAGTGTAGGTGTATTGTAGCGTGAGGATTTTAAAATTTGTTTCGGATTAGGTTAGTTAAAATACACAGTAAAAATTATGCAACAAATACCTAGTTATGAGCTATATAGCCTTATTGTTCAAATCACTTGAAATAAATCCCAAACATTGTTCTTTTGTTTTTCAGGTGTGTCCATTTCTTTTTTCTGAAATAGGCGGTGTTCATGAATGATGCATCAATGAATATATAAAAACGATTTAGGTTCTCCATCCTTTTTGATACTTCCTAGTCCTGGTATAATTATAACAACTTCTTCAATCTCTTTTTTTAAATAGATTTTATAAGGTTCCAAATCAAGATTAAACCAAAACATTCTAATTTATCTAAAATATCATATTTTTAATTACAAGTAATTACATTGAAAGACCGTCTTCCATGTTGTAAAAATGTGAAATTATTTTTAGAGAAATAAATTTGTCAGAAACGAATAGAAAATCAATTTTCAAGAAAAGAATTCTTTCTTATTTTGAGTTTGATAACCTTTTTTTGCACAATCTGCTGTTAATATCTTTCTATTAATAACCATAAAATTCAACTGATTTAGTGCGACTCTATTTGAAGCCCTTTCATTTTTGGTTTAAGGTTGATTTTATTTGAGGCTAAGACCTGGGGTAATTTATTAGTTCATAAATGAAATAAAATTAGATGATCCTTGATTTTCAATTTTGAAATTTAATATGTTCATGAGGTTGTAATAATGTGTTTTAGGCGCCTTACAAATATTTTGGACACCTCATATTTTTGGCTGAAACTATAACACGATATTGTGTGCATACAACAACTGTAAGATGTTACAGTTTTAATATTTGTTCGAAAGCTTTTGTTAAGCTAGAACAACGAAAAGACAGAAATAAAAAATGTTTGTTCTGAAATGCACCTCCATTATTTTTTACTCTCTTTAACTATATCAGGTTACTGTAATCGTTCGACTAAAAATAAATGACACATAGGATTTATTAGGTAGATTGCTTATATGTTTAAAGTGTATATAAGCATATCACATCTTTGAGGCTTCGGAAGATACTTCTATGGTTTTAGTTATGGAAATGGGTTTCCCATATGTGGTGAAACCGTTCAAAATGATCTCGTATTCCCCCTCGATGTCGGATGAATAGAATTCAAGATCATGTGAACTGCCGTCTATTATTATCTTGGGTTCCCAAAGAAGCAAAGACCTGTAGTCGGGGATTCGTGAAAATCGCGTATCAACAGGAGAATACTTCTGTTTAAAATAATTTTTCTTTTGCAACGGACGATCGAGTTTTACGGTTAGCGCATTTTTACCGGTGTAACCTTCATGAAAATCACCATCAAATGTTTCTACAGATAAAAGACCTTGATAGTCCGTACCCCCCATTCGGAACCTGTCCCGTATTAGACTAATTTTCTCTATTTTTCTTGCATCGAAGCTTTTTATACTTTCATGGTTGGGAATATAGACCCCGTCAAAAAGAACGATTGCGGGAAAATTGTTGAACTCTTCGTCAAAGGTCTCAAAGTCTTGGGCTACTTTGATATATTGATTATTTGTGCCTCTTTTTCTGTATCCGGCATTTTCCACTATCTCCAGTAACGTTTCCTCAAAGGTTGGGAAACGGGTGTATTCGTCCAGAAGTACGACTTCCGGTATTCCTCCATCAAAAGGATCAATAGGGTCGCCTTGTAGAATAGAGTCTGGTTTTGCATTATAAAAATGATTTTCTATCTGATTTCTTACACTGCGCTTAATAATATATTCCGCATCAGTTTTTGAAAGTTGAAAATCAGGAAATGTAACTCCGGATATATCAAAATTCAAAGGTTTTCCAATATCTATATTATACGATTTAACCGGGTCGTAAGCCTGAAGAATGGCCTCAAGGCTTGAGTAATCTTTTCTCAGGTAAGAATAGAAATTTCCATATAGGTCCGTTAGTGAGAATTTTAGTAGGAACTCTTCTCCTGGTACAGATATAACTACATCGACATCCGCGACCGACTCTCCCGTAAGTTCGTCGGATATGTTACCGAAAAACAGTTCCCCACGTTGTTCGGGTAGAAAGAGGCTATCACCGATACCTTGCGGAATTTCTTTATCGGCAGTTAGGTATTCAGTAGCATATTCGATTGCACTCATAGAGGGGCGTACCGGTATCTCTTCCTTTTTGATTACTTTAAGGGAGTAGATTCCAAAACCAAGGCGATTCTTATAATTTTTAATAGAAAGATTAACCTTTTCCCTGGGTCCGTAAACGGTTTTAGTCGTGGTAATGGAAAGAAAAGAGGAGTCTATCTCTGTTTTACCGATATCCTTTTGGGTTCTAAAAGAAGTAGAAGTTTCCGAACCCTTACGTAATGTGGACTGGTCCGTTTGATATGGATTTAGGATTATAATATCATCCTTATAAACTTGGGTAACACCGCTGTTCTTCATCCATTGGGTATATCCTAGCAATTTATATATTCCTGATGGGATGCCCGTATGCACAAAAAAATCACCGCTTGCAGTGCCTTTCTCCAATTTTATCTTTTGTTCGAATATATAGTCTTTTGATTCATTCACCAGTGCAACATATCCAATTTTGCTAATAGTACTGAGCTTATTATTTTGTGTATTAAAGCAGGAAAAAGCGTAATACAAATATTCCCCTGAAAAAACCATCGGTCCCGTATGGTCAACAAATGCTTTTTCCTGTGGTAGTTCCTTCAGTTTCAATAGTTCGCTTTCGTTTCTTACAACATATTGCGCCCAGCATGAGAGGAACGTCATAAAAAAGAATACCGATGTAAGTAGTGTTTTTTTCATAGTCTTACTCTATCCAAAATTCAGGTATTATATTACTTCCTAAAACCGTGCAATCTCCACAGGCTCTTCGTGCTGTTAAATAGGGGCCTGCGGGTAGCGCTACTTCGCCTTCATTGTCCCGTACATAAACAAAAAATCCACTATCAATGGCGTCTTTTAACGGTGATGTCCCGGCTGGTGTAACGATTGGGGGTGCCCCTAAAAAACTACAATTTACCGCATATGGTGGTAAATCCTCTCCAGAAAAAAAATCTTCGTAATCAAAAAATATTCTTTCTTGGCTTGCATTGGCTAACTCAAAATAACCAAGGGTTTTTTCGCTAGGGTTACTCATGTTCGAGATATTGCCTTCAATAAACCCTGGTTGGATTTCCGTAAAAACGCTCTCGTTACCTGCCTGCTCTTCTAGGGTACGGTAAAAGGAATATGCATCGGGTGACTGAACAAGTTGTCTTACTAAAATGCTATATCGATGACTTATGATGAACTCATCCCTTGAAATAAACCGTACTAGATTTCTGCGTACCTCGTTTTCAGACCTATTTAAATCTAGTGCTTGTATGATACGGTTACTACGTTGCGTTCCATAACATACACGCTTTTCTTGCTCTTTAGGGTCCAAATCAAAACTGTCGACGGTAAATGGTGGATCGGGGTCGATTACCACCATATCAAAAGATGACCATAGAGGTGCAATAATTTTATAGGTTTCTTCATATTGGTAGCGTAAAAATGGAGCTGCACCTGGGGCAAGTTCTGAATCTGTATAGATAGCGATTCCTTCAATACCTAAATCATTTATTATACGCTCGGCATAAAGCGCTGTAATATTTGCATTTTCTGGGAGGAAAACCAATTCCGAAGTATATGAACTACCCTCAGTAGTCTGTATATTCAATTGGTACCCTATATTTGGCAGTGCTTGAAAAGATTCGTCGGAAAGGTAACGTCCTGGCTCAATTTCGGAAAAAGGGAACGCACTGCCGTTGGTGCCCGTAATAGAGACTTCTGCATTTTGTGTTACTAGTTGAAGCGAATCATTGGCGAAGCTTCTACCTTTTCCCAACAATACTTCATGTTGTTTTAATTCATTAGTTAGGGTCGCTTCTACAACCATAATGGTTTCAATGTTTTCACCATTGTCTACCTCAGCGGAAATATCGATAGGCTCCACACAGCTTGACGTTATTAAAATCATTAAAATTCCTATATTAATCAGTTTTCTCATTCTTCTGTTTAAATTTTAGGTACAATATTCTTTTCCAACCTATGGCAATCGACACATTATCTTTATGATAGAAATATAACTATTTGAAAATACCAATAGATTCATCAATACTTCTGAAAACTCTATATCCTAAAAGTTCTAAAAAGTCCATAGCTGTATGCAAAAGTACAGGCAGTCCGAAAATCTAGATGTAATTCTTTTTTTCATTTTCCTATAATCAAAACTTAAAATTATACGTTATAGATGGAATCGGAACCGCGAAAATAGAGCTCTGCAAGGCCTTTACTTCGCCGTTCTCGGTCACAAAAAAGACAGAGTAGGGATTGTTCCTTCCTAGCACATTGTATACCGAAATGGTCACAAAGCTATGGGCAAGTTTGTTCTTTTTGTGATTCCCCTCGATATTGAAGCCTAAATCCAAACGATAGAAATCCGGAATCCGAAATTCGTTACGATTACTAAAGGCTACAAAATCCGCATTATTAAATCTGAACGTTCCTATGGGATAGGTTACCGGTCTACCGGTCTGGTACACAAAATTGGCCGATACACTGT
>CAZUIE010000215.1:0-5831 GCA_964620945.1 uncultured Maribacter sp. | reverse complement strand
CCGGTGGTGGTTTGTCCCAGACCAAAGTACCGGTATAGGCCAACGATGCTGTGGGAAATTGCCTAGGGATAGGGGTCCAACTGGATTTTTCGCTCGACTTTAAATCAAGCCGACTAAAATTAATGCCCCACTCCGTTACACCGGCCTCATAGCGTATCGATTTAAAGGGTAACGCCATTTCAAAAACCCACTTTTCCTCATCTTGCACCACTTTGGAAATCCATTTGGTATCCCAGTTCAAATCAACCCTGCCCCCGGCGAACATGGTACCGTCCCATTGGGCACCGGCCGCATTGCTTCCAAATGAAAAACCTGTTGTTTGGTTATTAAATGGGTCTAGGAACAATAAAAAGTTGTCATTTTTGCCAAAGGAAAAATCTCTGCGAAGCGACTCTACAAAGTTTTTACCCTTTTGTTCATTATAAAAGGTAGCTAAAAGATAGATATTCCTGGCATCATAGGCCATTCGTATTTCTGAGGTATTAACCGCCGGACCATCATCCATGGGTAGCACCATAAAAAAATCTTTGGCCACATCCGTGTTACGCCATGCGGAATCATCACCTATACCGTCAATTACAATAGGTCCTGTTTTTTCTTTAATGTTTATGGTAAATTCAGCATTTTTCTTTTGGGACCATAAGGAGTTGGCCCAAAAAACTAGTACTGCTAATAAAACGGTATTTCTCAACGGTATGGCGGTTATTTTGAATTCTTCAAACTTACAATTATTGGAATTAATTTTTAGTCTTTAACATTGTTTAACATAATAAAAAAACCTACCCATAATTTCTAAGCAGAAAGTGCGTTAATTTTGTTGAACACAAAATGTATCTCTATGAAAACGTTCTTTAGAACTTTTAGTACCCTTTTTATCCTTACCCTTATTGTATCCTGTGGAAATGCAGATGACGATATCGATCTGGATTTAAATCTAGGAGAAGGGCTAGGTCAAGGAAAGCCAGTTGATGACTGTTTGGGATTGGAAGAAGGCGATTTGGTACTATCCATTCAAGATCAATTCACCACGGCACCTGGAAAAGTGTCCATTTTCTTTAAAGTTTCGGACACAAATGGAAATCCGGTCTCCGGATTAACCGCAAATCAATTCACGATTTATGAACAAGGGCGAAACGATGATTGCTTTAATACCATATCCACCTCCGAATCCTTCGCACGTATTTCCCCTAATTCTCAAATCTTCAATAACAACACCTTGTTAGTATTGGACTTGAGCAATAGTGTATTGGATAGTAGTCTTGAGGAGCTAAAAGTAGCAAGTGCGAGTTTTATTACTAATGTAATGCCGGAAACACCGCAAGCATCCAATCAAATGGCCATCTATTGGTTTGATGGTGAAGACGAGTTACACTTGTTAAATGAACTTACGTCATCTCGTACAGAACTTATAGCGGCTATAGGAGGGATTACCGTTGACATTAGTTCCGATCCGTCAACGGATTTATATGGGGCCGTAATCAAATCTACGGATATTGCCTCCGATCTTATCCAGGAAACAACCGCAGGGGGAAATATTGGTGCAGCCTCCGTAGTAATCTTTACCGATGGTACCGATCAAGCCTCTCGCTTTACCGAAACGGCAGCCCTTGAAAAAGTAAATGATGCCAATGAAAATATATCCTTCTTTAGTATTGGCCTAGGAAGTGAAATAGATACCCAGGTATTATCCGATATTGGGAAGACTGCAACGGTATTTGCTACGAACAAGGAAGAATTGGAAGATACCTTTAACGATATTTCCGATAAGGTTTCCGAAAGAGCGAACAGTTTTTATTTATTCGAATATTGCAGTCCAAAACGAGATGGAAGTGGTGAAAACAACCTGGCCATACAGGTAAGGACGGGAACCAGAGAAGGTGCGGTTCAAACCAAATTTGATGCCGAAGGTTTTACCGGAGGTTGCGAATAAAAGCAACTAATGTATATATGAAAGAGGCCCATCGGCCTCTTTTTTTTTGCTTTATATTTTCGTTGCAATTCCCTAAAATTCAATTATTCAGGGGATAAAAAAGTATCATTATTATAAATTTCCTTAAAATCAAAACATCCGTTCATCGACTTTTTCCGTACATGCCAATGAGAACCGTTTATAAATTTAAACAACTATAAAATGAAAAAATTAGCAGTAGCAGGAATTCTTTCCATAGCACTTTTAGCTTCATGTGTTTCTAAAAAGAAATATGTAGCCTTGGAGGATAACTTATCCGAAACCACAAGTATGCTTACCAAAACTAGAGTTGAAAAGGAAGAATTGGAAGATAAGTTCGCTAAGATAGAAGCGCGTGTGGCCGAATACAATTCTAAAATAAATTCCTTAAAGGAAATCAACGACACGCAGTACACCACTGTGGATGATGTTGCCGTAATGAGCAACAATACCAAAGCAAATATGCGCAATACTTTGAAAAATGTTGATGCTGCTAAATTGGCACAAGCAACAACGCTTCAAGATTCTATGAACTTGGCCGTATCCTATAAGCTACAACAATCTATTTCTGATGAGAATGACGACGTGAATGTAAGTATCGATAAGACCGTAGTGATGATCAATATTTCAGATGAATTGTTGTTCAACACGGCAAGTTATAAAGTGAGTAACAAAGCGGACAAAATCCTTAAAAAATTAGCAGAGGTCATTAAATCCGAACCAAGTATGGAGGTGATGGTAGAAGGGCATACCGATGCTAGAACTATAAATACCCCCATGGTAACCGATAACTGGGACCTAAGCGTTAAACGTGCTACATCCATAGTTCGTGAGCTACAAAAGCAGTATGATGTAAACCCAACGCAGTTGATTGCTGCTGGTAGAAGCAGCTACCTGCCTTTGGTAGCGAACGACACCAAAGAAAACATGGCAAAAAATAGAAGAACAAAAATTGTTATCCTTCCTAATTTAGATAAGTTTTTTGCGTTGTTGGATGCAGAAACCTTATAACATATGTATAACCATTACGATTAGGGGAAGCTTTTGCTTCCCTTTTTTTATGTCCTACATTAAGTGAACTAAATTGTTGTCAGCCATCTTTTTACCTACTGATACTAGCTTCAAAGTAGGGTTTTTACTTACTTGGTTGTTATACTAATGACCCCAACGAGTACCAACGAACATCCTTTGAACTATGATACGGATTTTAAAAATTAGACATCATGGATGTATTCAACGAAATTATAAGAAATAGTGCCTTAAGCTTACTTTCAACGGTTTATAAAAATTTGGTACTATTACTTTTCTCTACAATTATTGTGACCCTAGTTTCTATGTTGGTCATTTTATTACGTTACGGTTCTCAAATGACCATTCAATTTGGCTATTAATGCCTTACCGATAAATCATAGCGTTAGGTATGGTTGGTTTTCCCTGTTTTAAATCGACTAGAAAACCATTGATAACGGCATACTCCAATATCCCATTTTTTTCAAGAAAAAAGGTTGGATTTATACCGGGTTGTAATCGTAGTTCGGGCACTTCATAGTTTTTACCAATAATATGAAACGGTAAAGGGGAATTCAACGCTGTAGGCGGTATGGTGTTCATCCGTACGTATCCATAGCCCTTTTTGAGTAGCGCCACGCTATTAAGGCCTTTCATAGCCGACATCCCATCCATCACTTCCGGATACACTTTAGCGGGTTGTATGGTATGCCCACTGGCATCCAAAGTTTCATACCCGTAATAGGTAGACAAATCTCCTTGGTCTATAACACGACTGCTGTACCAAAACTGGTTATGGTCTTCGTAATCTACTTCTAACTGATTGATTCCTATGTCTACCGTATAGGTGTTTCCCATGAGTTCATATTGGGCACCCACAAGCTTTAGATCGAATAGTTTTCTGTCGTTCTCCGGTATCTTTTCGTATTCAGTAATCGGAATATCCTTGTAAGTATCTTTGGCAATGGTATAAATAGCTGACAAAATAGAAACATAGTTCAGTTTTCTAATTTCTTGTTTTTCAATATCATTGGGATATCCGCCAGACTCGATCAGAATTGTGCTTGTCCCCCATTTTTGAATATTATCCCCAAAGGCTCTTGGTTCAAAGTCATCGTTATAGCGACCTACCTGGCCTGGGGCGTACTCCTGTAAGATCCTATTCATGAATACGATGATTTTCATTGCATTTCCACGTACGTCGTTGATGTCCTTTTCATAGTTGTAGGCCGGTGCCAAATAAGAAATGGTTGCTGGTTTATCCGTTCGTTCTGCATTGTAGTAGGTACTTTGATCGTGTAGGTTGAAACCAAAATCGGCCTCCAAACTATCGCGCACTCTTTTTAGGGTCTGTCCTTCTGGAGATTGCAGGCGTACTGCGTCCCTATTAATATCTATACCCAATAGATTTCTTCGTTGAAACAGCTCCGCGCCGTCAGGATTTAGCATCGGAAGAAAATGAATGGTCAGTTGCTCTAAAATGGCCTTTTTTTCTTGTTGAAAATCTGGACTATCAAAGAAATTCAATAGGTCAAAAATAGCTTGGGTAGCCGTAGGTTCATTGCCATGCATCTGTGACCAAAGAAAAACACTGGTTTCACCTGTGCCCAAACTAATCAAGGACAAGCTTTTCCCATCAATAGACCTACCCACCTTGGATACGGTAAACTTTGGGTTGGCATCGGCTTTGGCAATTAACGGTGCAATTTCCGAGTGCTTTACCCGTCTTTTGTTCAAGGATTGTTCCTTGTAGGTTTCATAGGAATCGTACAGCGCTGTCGTAATATTCTGGGTTTGACTCGCTCCAAAAAATGGAATTAGAATAATCAGTAAGGGTGCTATGTATTTCATTCTCCTAGTTTTAGTTGTCTTGTAGTATGCTACTAATGTCTGGTAATCGCTGTGAACTAGTTGTATTACGATTTTGGAAGTGGTTTAAAATCCAAGTCATCCACTGCTTTTCTTACCTTTTCCATAAAATCGGCTCCCGGGTCGGTTTTTACGGTGCGATACCCGCTGTCTTTCTCCAACCACAGGGGATGGTTTTCAAAAAGTGAATATTCATAATGCCCGATGAGATAATCAATTTCGTATTTAGTTGCCAAATAGCGTACCAAACGAATATTCGATTTCAATTGTGCCTTGGTTAGGGGTTGTCCTTCGCCACCTCCTACATTTTCCACACCAATAGCGCAATGATTTAATCCAATAACATGTCGTGCCATGGTAGTTTCTGGTAATAGCTTATAAATGGTTCCATCGCGATCTACCATAAACTGTGAGGATACGTTTAACCCACTTACGCTATTAATATCCGGTCTCCAATTGGGTAGTGTCGGATTTTTAAACGCTTCAAAGGACTTTTCCAAGGTGGGGATTACGGTCCAATGCAAGACAATCATCTTGGGGGTTATTTCCGGGGTATCCGCATCTAGCCCGTAGCGTTGTTCCAAATACTCCAGTGTTAAACGTTCGCGGTTGGTATCGAAAATTATGGGTTTATCAACAATGCTTAGCGTCGATTTACAGGACGAAAGCAGTGCTACAACCACAACAAAAAGTAATCGTGTGTTCATTTTTCAGCAGTATGTACGGTATCCTTTGGTACACCGTATTTGATGTCAACCTTCCTTCTCCCCCAGTCTCTTGCCTTCTGTATATCTTCTCCCATATAAATATCGATACGATTTTGCCACCTGGGATGCATTTTATCCTTCACCAGATAAACGCCCTTAAAAGTATCAATTTTGACCAAGGTATTATAATCCAATCCTTTTTTTAGCAGATCTCGGGATACAGCTATCCATTTTACACCAGGGATAATGGAATCTCCCCAAGCCGTTATTCCGGGATGTTCATAAGAGGTTTGTGCAGG
>CAZUIE010000214.1:0-5839 GCA_964620945.1 uncultured Maribacter sp. | reverse complement strand
CGATTATTTAAGTGACACCTTAAAACTTTTAGAGAAAAACATCCATGATTAAATTATTTAGAAAAATCCGCCAAAACCTGCTAATGGAAAACAAAACCACCAAGTATTTCAAATACGCCATTGGTGAAATTTTACTCGTGGTCATTGGTATTCTTATTGCCTTGAGTATTAATACTTGGAATGAGAATAGAAAATTAAGACAGTCTGAGCAAGATATTTTAAATAATCTAAAAACCGAATTAATTACGAACAAAGCTAAATTGGACAACGTTTACCAACAGCACTTAACTGAAGCTAGCGATGGTATAAGAATGTTGCGATTATTTAATACGGATATTTCAGAAATCCCTATTGATACTTTGGAGAAACTTTTTTTAAGTGTTGAAACTTCATGGACCTTTGAGCCCAACAATGGTTTTATTAAATCCCTTATAGCATCAGGTAAGATAGACCATATAGAAAATGTTGAAATAAAGGCATTTATATCCTCTTTTGAAGGATTGGTTATAGATGCCATTCAAGAAGGAGAATCTTTTCGAAAATTAGTAGACGAAAGACTTTGGCCCGTTATCGATGGAAAACTAAATAGTTCTAACAGAGTTCGGCTTAATGAACTATATGCAGACATACCCCCAGGGTCCTACACGTCAGATTATACTTGGTTCTTTAGTAATCGTGAAATGGAAGATGTCATTTCCAATCTTACTGCTTGGAAAAAAGACATCATTTCTGACGAAAAAAAATTGAAGGCAAACATAGACGAAATAATAGTCGTAATCGATACAGCTTTAAAAAATAAGTAATGATAAAATTCTTTCGTAAAATCCGCCAAAACTTACTAAACGAAGACAAGACCTCCAAATACTTTAAATACGCCATTGGCGAAATTGTGCTTGTAGTCATTGGTATTCTAATCGCGTTACAGATCAATACGTGGAACGAGGAACGAAAGGACAGCATTGAGGAAAGAGCTATTTTAGAAAATCTTTTAGAGAATTTAGTGTTAGCCAAGCAGCAATCGGAATCATTAATTTCAGAAGAAACGGATTTAAAAAAGTTACTAATTAACGTTCTTGGTGTTGAAACTAATTCGGTTGAAATTGATACGCTAACAATTTCAGATGCCATGTTCAAAAATGCAGTTTGGGATTTACAAAGTGACCTTCCTACTATAAATGCCTATGACAACTTAAAAAACACGAACAAACTAAGCTTGATCAAAAATAAAAATATCAGTGAAAAATTTAACGATTTAGACTTTAGATTCAATAAGTTAAATAACGTCCTTGAAGATAGATTGAGCGTTCATCAAATACGTATCGACGATATTTTTGAGAACGACATCAATTTTATACCCATAGTAAAAACCAATGTTACAGAAATCAATATTTCAAATGAATCCATAAATAACTATAATGAGATACTGAGCGATAAAAGGACAAGAAATCTCTTAGGAATGAAACTGGACTTTACCCAAGATGTGCTGGCTTTTAGAGAAAAACTAGATACTGAAATGAAGAATCTAATCGTACTTATAGAATCAGAATTGCACAAAAACTAGGGCAACTAAAAAATCGCGTACATATTCTTGTAAGCAAAAACTAAAAATATGAAATCAAAATTGGTAATAGCTAGTGTCATAGGACTGTTCGTTTGTTCAGTTATAAACAGTCAAACGCTTGACGAGTACTATGGAAAAGATGTACAATCGATAGCTACGATTATAGATGCCTATTATGATGTGGTATCCGGTTCAAGCAAAGACCCTTGGCAGTTTGAGCGAGACAAGTATATCCATTCACCCAACGCAGTAATTACAAGACTGGACGAAAATGGGGTAGCAGAATCACATACGTTAGAAGCAGAATATATTCCATTGGCTTTATCACCAAAAACCGATTTTCACGAAAAGGAACTCAAAAGATCCGTAAGCCAATTTGGGAATATCGCCCAGGTATGGAGTGCTTTTGAGATACGTACAGACCCGGAAATTGCCACAAATATCAGGGGATTGAATAGCATACAACTGCATTATGAAAATAGCAGATGGTTCATTGATAGCTGGACCTGCGAAATGGAGCAGCATAAAAACCCTTTGGTCTCGAATTTTATAGGGAATTAATAAAAGGATTGTCTCCTGCACATATCCGTCCCATTAAAACAGCGTATAAACACCAAAGCAACGGCTGTTGGGATGCTAGCAAACTTTACATCAAACCAGATTATTGGTCCACACTTGTGCCATAAAATTAATCGTAAGGTTTTTTGTCCAAAACTAATCACATGAATAGGCCTATTGCCATTGTTTTTTAACAACAATATAGTATCTTACTGCTTATTAGTTATTCCCCTATTTAGTACTGTTAAACAAGTTATAGCCTCTTACTACATTCAATAATGTAGGCTTTTCTTGTATACGCATGTGGTGCAGTTAACCACTATATATTTAGGATGAAATTGACTAAGAACAAAGAGAACGAAGTTTTAAACGTTTACGATACTTGGCTACATAGCTACCTTAATGGTGATGTAGCCACATATCATAAATTCTTAGATGACGCCTATCACTTTATAGGTTCTACCAACAACGAAGAATTTCTCAACCGAAATGAAACCACTACCTTTTTTGAAGCCACGGCAGACCAGCTTGCAGGAAAATGTCAGCTAAAAGAAGAAAAAAAGATAGTAGAAACGTTCGGCGACCTTGTGTTCATCACCCATGTTTTTGATGCCTGGTTCTTAAATGGTAGTGAGTGGACCTACTACAGTCGATTTCGATTTTCTTCCGTATTACAGGAAAAGAAAGCCGGTTGGCGTTTTATTTATCAGCATTTTTCTACAACGGATAATAAAGCGGACACAGGGGAAACCATAGGTTTTGACAAGGTACATCTGGAAAACCAAGAACTCCGCGAGGCCATAAAACGGAGAACGGTTGAACTAGAGGCCAAGAATCGGGAACTCGAAATAGAAGGTGCTTTAGCACGTATCCGTGCACAGGCCGTTGCCATGCAGCAATCTACAGACCTGCTGGATATTGTGGTGACCATGCGCACTGAATTCACCAAACTGGGTCACGAAGCCCACTACTTCTGGCACATGATGTGGTTACCGGAAACCTACGACAAGGCCATGACCTCCGGTGATGGTAGCAAAATTGGATTTGTAATGACCTTACCAAGGCACATGCATGGGGACATTCCGCTATTGGCCGATTGGGAACAGAGCGATGAGGCTACCGTCATTTACCCTATGAATACAAAGGCGGCCATCGGTTATGTAGATAAGATGGTAAACTTGGGTGATTTTAAGAACATTGACCCCCAAGCCCCAACTCATGATGATATAAGACATATTGGCGGACTAACGTTTATCATGGCACGTACCACCCACGGAGAAATCGGTTACTCTTTGCCCGGTGTTGTAAAAAATCCTCCAGCTGCAGATTTGGACATTTTACTGCAATTTGCAGGCGCTTTTGATTTGGCGCACAGACGTTTCTTAGACTTACAAAAGGCGGAAAAACAAGCCCGAGAGGTACAGATAGAATTGGCTTTAGAAAAAGTAAGAAGCCGAACCATGGCCATGCAGCATAGTGATGAATTGCAAGAAGCTTCGTTCTTGTTAGATCAACAAGTTAGAGCCTTAGGAATTAGAACTAGAGGATGTGCCTTTAATATCTATGGACAAAATGATGCAACGGAATGGTTTAGTTCGGAAGAAGGCACCATGCCTGTTTACCGTACCCCAAGAGAAAATGTCTTTTTGGAATACTATGAAGCTGGTAAGCTAGGGGAATCATTGTACATCAAAGAATTTGAAGGTGATGCTTGTGCCGCTCATTATGACTATTTGTGCACCCTTCCTGTGATGGGAGAAGCACTAAGGGAATTGAAAGCCAATGGCGGTTCGTTTCCTGAGAAACAGATAGACCACGCCACCTTTTTCAAATATGGTTATCTCCTGTTCATTACTTTGGATGTTGTGCCCGAGGCCCACGATATTTTCAAACGCTTTGCAAAAGTATTTGAACAAACCTACACAAGATTTCTCGACCTTCAAAAAGCCGAAGCACAAGCAAGAGAAGCTCAGATTGAGACAGCGTTAGAGCGCGTGCGTTCGCGCACCATGGCCATGCAAAACAGTGAAGAACTAGAAGAAGTAATTCTAGAAGTCCTCAAAAAATTGCAGGGTCTTCGTATTTCTATGGATCAAAGAGCAGCGGCCATATTTACCTATGAAGCCGGAAATAAAGAGTATACACAGTGGGTAGCTTCACCGGAATATAATTCCATATTAAGTTTTAACACCCCGTATTTTGACCATCCCGTTCAAAACGATATTTGGAACGCGAGACAAAACAGAACAGATTTCTATGCCAAGCCATATCCTGTTGAAGTAAAAAATTCACTTTTCAAGTATTTGTTCGACTTGCCGGCCTTAAAAAACATGCCACAGTCAGAGAAAACAAAAGCACTAAATTTTAAGCATTACAGCATTTCAATAGCCTTTCAAAAACAAGCGGCCTTAGTAGTGGTAGACCATTCTGGAATTCCCTTAACGGAAGCTGAAAATAGCATCTTGATTAGACTTTCTAAAGTTTTTAATCAAACATACACCCGTTTCTTAGACCTTCAAAAAGCAGAGGCACAGGCTAGGGAAGCTCAAATTGAAATGGCATTGGAGAAAGTACGTTCTCGTACCATGGCCATGCAAAATAGTAACGAATTACCTGAGGCAGCCAACAATCTTTTTCTCCAAGTACAAGAATTAGGCATTCCAGCTTGGAGTGCCGGCTATTGTATTTGGGAAGAAGACCAAAAAAGTGCCACTGCTTTTATGAGTAGCGAAGGGGTGATTCAAAAACCATTTGTACTGCCTTCAATTGGAGTAGGGTATGATTTTTCTGAACCCTTAAAAAAAGGAGAAGTTTTTCATGTAGAAGAACTAGGTGGTAAACTCATTCATGAACATTACGAGTTTATGCGTACGCTTCCCATCTTTGGAGAAGTCATAGATGGTATCCTAGAAGCAGGACATCCGCTACCCACTTTTCAAATATTCCACATCTGCTATTTCGAACATGGTTATGTGATGTTTATTACTTATGAAACCGTTCCAAAAGCACATGGCATTTTTAAACGCTTCGCCAAAGTCTTCGAACAAACCTACACCCGTTTCCTAGACCTCAAAAAAGCAGAAGCCCAGGCAAGAGAAGCGCAGATAGAAGCAGCCTTAGAACGTACACGTACACAAAGCATGCTCATGCAACGTTCCGATGAGCTCAGTACAACAACCCAAGTATTTCATGAACAACTACGATTATTGGGTATAGATTCCGAATTTTCTTATTTATGGTTACCAGATGAAGATGAAAAGAATCATCTGTTTTGGGCGACATGGGATGAACAAAAGAAAAGAAAAACCGTTTACCGGAATAAAGCGGTTACGTTTCCATTAGACAAAAATGAACCCGCTATCAAAGCATGTTATGCTGCTTGGGAAAGCGAAGAAACGGTTCACGTTAACGAAGTAAAATCAAATGAAGTAAAAGAGTACTTTAACACATGGTCTGAACTCCTCAATGGGGTCTCTAAGTTTCAACCAGAATTATTTCCAGATGGATTATTCTATATAGATGCCTATATGGACTATGGTTGCTTTGGTATTATGATAAAACGAGAGCTTGATGACGATGAGAAAAATATACTAGGTCGTTTTTCCAAGGAATTTCAACGTACCTACACTCGCTTTCTAGACCTTCAAAAAGCAGAAGTACAAGCAAGAGAAAAAGAAATAGAACTTGCTCTGGAACAAGTAAGAAGCAGAACTATGGCCA
>CAZUIE010000213.1:0-5859 GCA_964620945.1 uncultured Maribacter sp. | reverse complement strand
TTTATGTCCCCAACGGCTATGGTCTGCATGGCCATGGGAAATAATAGCCCTATCCACAGGTTTCCAAGGGTCTATATAGACTTTGGCTGCATCGCAATAAATACCCCTATCCGTGAATTCTAGAAGTGGTTTTTTCATAGCGTTGTGAAATTACAAATTAGCGATCAAAACAAAGTCTGCTATCATATAAATTATGAATTCTAAAAAAATTATATTTGTCTCCAATAAAACAGGAAATATGTCATTTACAGATTTATACGGTAACCCCGAGCATAGAAAAAATGTAGCTCATTTTGCTGCAATAGCCACATTAGCGGCGTCTGATGGTGTAATAAGCAAAGAGGAACAAACCATGCTAGACGGGTTTGCAAGAAAATTAGAAATCTCAGAAAAGGAATATAAGGAAGTAATGGATTCAAATAAAAAATTCCCGATCGAACCACCTACCAGTTTGGAAAAAAGGATGGAGCGTCTTTATGATCTGTTCCGCATTATCTTTGCAGACAATGTGATTGATGACGAAGAAATGCTTTTACTTAGAAAATATGCGATAGGCCTTGGTTTTTCCAATGATAGCGCCAACCAAGTGATAGAACGTTCTATTGCTATTTTTAGTGGTAAGATAGATTTTGAAGATTACCTATATCTATTAAAATAGTGTCTTTGTTTCATTCAAGGTAAAAAAGGGAGGTGATTACCTCCCTTTTTTAATGGTATTTACTAAGAAATTCCTGTAGTTTTTCCACCATTTTTCGACTACCACAAAAGAATGGAACACGCTGGTGAAGCTCCGTAGGCTGAATATCCATAATTCGTGTTCTTCCGCCAACTGCTATTCCGTTTGCTTGTTCTGCAATAAAGGCCATTGGATTACATTCATAAAGCAAACGAAGTTTTCCACTCTCGGTAACGCTACTCTTCGGATACATATAAATACCACCTTTAATCATGTTTCTGTGAAAATCTGAAACTAGAGAACCAATATACCTTGAGGTATACGGCCTATCGCCTTCCTCTTGCTGACAATATTTTATGTAGTCTTTAACACCCTGCAAAAAATGCACATAGTTACCTTCATTGACAGAATATATTTTTCCTGTTTCCGGAAATTGCATATTGGGATGTGACAAATAAAAGGTGCCGAGTGCCGGATTTAACGTAAACCCATTAACGCCAGCTCCTGTTGTATATACTAACATTGTAGATGTGCCGTACACCACATAACCCGCAGCCACTTGCTGATTGCCTGGTTGAAGAAAGTCTTCTAAAGTTACCGGAGTACCTACGGGAGTAACTCGTCTGTAAATAGAGAATATGGTTCCTACTGATACATTCACATCTACATTTGAAGAGCCGTCCAAAGGATCTATTAGCACTACGTATTTATTCTGATGATTATTATCATTACTATTAATAGCAATAAAACTATCCTCCTCTTCCGAGGCAATTCCACAAACAATTTCTCTATTCTTTAATGTGGAAATAAATTTTTCATTGGCAAAAACATCTAATTTTTTTTGTTCCTCGCCTTGTATATTGGTATCACCGGCATCACCTAAAATATCCACTAATCCGGCTTTATTTACTTCATGGTTCACCACCTTTGCAGCTAATCGTATCGCATTTATGAGTTTTGAAAGTTCTCCTGAAGAATATTTAAAGGACGATTGATTTTCAATAATGAACTCTCCAAGCGTCTGATTTCTTTTTGTCATTGGTAAGAAGTTGTGTTTAGACCACAAATATCGAATAATTTGTGATACTATATCGTTTTCGTCATTTTTACATTTTTTAAATTTTTAACTTTGTGTTTTATTTATAACAATATGGAATATATAATACGAAAAGCGGTAGAAGCAGACATGTCCCAAGTACTGGGATTAACACTAGAATTGGCCGTGTTCGAAAAGGAAGATGATGCCGTAGAAATTACAGTAGAAGATTTAGTTACCGATGGTTTTGGTGACGTAAAAAAGTTCCAATGCTTTGTGGCAGAAAAGCAAGGTGTCATTGTTGGTTCTGCATTGGTGTATCCCAGATATTCTACCTGGAAAGGAACAGTACTTCATCTAGAGGATTTAATTGTGACGGAACAAATGCGCGGTAGTGGCTTAGGTACGGCCCTGCTAAACAAGGTCGTACGTTATGGTTATGACCTTGGAGTAAAAAGAATTAGTTGGGAGGTCTTGGACTGGAACGAAAATGCCATCAATTTTTATGAAAGCAAGGGAGCCAAAGTGATGCGAGATTGGGATGTAGTGCAATTAAACGAAGAGGGCATGCGTACCTATCTAAAAAATATGGAAGACTAACTTTCTGGTTTACTAGAAAAAAATAACCGAAATTATTTATGAGGGTTTTTAAATTTGGAGGTGCATCCATTAAAGATGCAGATGGCATTAGGAATGTCGTAAAGGTTTTAGAACACACTGGACACGCGAATACACTTATCGTTATATCGGCCATGGGCAAGACTACCAATGCTATGGAAGCGATAGTTGATGCCTATTTCAAAGACAAGTCGGCCACTCTTCTAGCGATTACAGAGATAGTAGATTACCATACCTCAATTTTGAACGATTTATTTCCAAATCCACAGCATATCATCTATCGGGATTTTAAGGTTTTGATAGATGAGGTAAACGGATTCTTAGCGTGGAATAAATCGCCCAACTACAATTTTGTTTATGATCAAGTGGTAGGTTACGGAGAGCTCATCGCCACAACCATTATAAGTGCCTACCTCGAGGAAATTGAGATTAAAAACAATTGGCTTGACGTTAGGAACTATATTAAAACCGATACTAATTATAGAGATACAACTGTAAATTGGGAAAAAACACAAGAACAGATTTCTACTATAGACAAAAGTATTTTAAATATTACCCAAGGATTTCTAGGGAGTGACAACAACAATTTTACTACTACCCTAGGACGGGAAGGTTCGGATTATACAGCTGCAATATTGGCCTATTGCCTAAACGCTGATTCTGTAACTATATGGAAAGATGTTCCTGGTGTCTTAAATGCAGATCCAAGACATTTTAAAGAAACTCAGTTGTTAAACAACATCTCGTATCGGGAAGCAATAGAACTGGCTTTCTACGGTGCATCGGTCATTCACCCAAAAACATTGCAACCACTGCAAAAAAAGGAAATCCCCCTTCACGTGAAGTCCTTTATAAACCCTAAGGATAAGGGAACCACCGTAGGAAAGGGTATAGGAATAGAGCCCAACGTTCCCTGCTTTATCGTTAAAAAAAATCAGGTTTTAATGAAATTGTCTTCCCTAGATTTTTCCTTCATTGTAGAAGATAGTATCAGTCAGCTATTCAAGTTATTTCACGAACATAAAATGAAAGTAGACCTTATACAGAATTCTGCCATTAGTTTTTCTGTATGTGTTGATAATAAGTTTGGCGGTTTACCGACATTACTCAACGAACTTAAGAGCAAATACAAAATTGTTCATCATGAAGACGTGTCGCTTTATACCATCAGACATTTTAATACAAAAGCGTTAGCATCGTTACAAAACGGACATGAAATTCTTTTAGAACAACGTGGTAAGGAGACGGTACAGCTTGTGGTAAAATAAAGAAATTTTCCTAAATAATTATAAGATAAAACAAATCGCTCAGCACTGCTTTTTGCTATCTTTACCCATTCCTAATCATCTCTTTATATGGGTCTAGTAACCGCAAAAGAAGTAGCGAAAGCTATTAATGTTTCCAAGTATGGCTATTTGGGCACTTTTATTGCGTGGATGCTAATGAAAGTAACGCGTATTTCCTCCATAAATTCATTTTACGATACCATAACCCATCTAGACTGCGAGGCATATGCCCAAGCAATCTTGGAACATTATGAAATTGATTATGATATTCCCGAAGAAGATTTTAAGCGATTGCCAAAAGAGGGTTCATATATAACCATCTCTAATCACCCTCTTGGTGCTATTGATGGTATTTTATTGATGCGTTTGTTACTCCCATTGCGTAAGGATTATAAGATTATGGCCAATTTTCTTTTAGAGCGTATGGCACCTTTAGCACCTTACGTACTTCCCGTTAACCCGTTTGAAGAACACAAAGGAGCAAGGAGCAGTATTGCAGGCTTTAAAAAAGCGTTACAACATATTAGGGATGGTCATCCCCTTGGTATTTTCCCTGCTGGGGAAGTTTCTACCCACAAAGATGGTAAATTGATTGTAGATAAACCTTGGGAAGAAGCTGCACTAAAACTGATAAAAAAGGCGCAAGTACCTGTAGTTCCTATCTACTTTCATGGAAGGAATAGTAAATTGTTCTACAGATTATCTCGATGGAACCCAGTTTTTAGAACGGCAATGATCCCCTCGCAGGTACTTTCGCAACGCAATCGCCCAATAAAAGTACGTATTGGTCAACCCATTTCAGTTCAGACCCAAAATGAACAGGAAAACTTAAAAGAGTTTACCGATCTTCTTCGAAGAAAAACATACATACTCTCCAATGCCTTCCAAAAAGAACGACTGATCGATCAGTTGCCTTCAACCCTTAAAATCCCAAAGCCACCCAAAAAAATTGCACATGCCATGCGAAAAGAGGTCATGCAAGGTGAAATAGAGAAATTGAGGGAGAAGGATTGTCGCTTGCTACAAAGTAAAAATTACGAGGTGTTTCTTGCCAAAGAACAGGATATGCCATTTATCCTTAAAGAAATAGGTCGTCAGCGAGAGGTAACCTTTAGGGCTATAGGCGAAGGCACCAACAAGGCTATAGATTTGGACATCTTTGACTCCTACTATCATCATCTTTTTTTATGGGATAATGAAGATAATTGTATTGTAGGCGCCTACCGCATGGGTATGGGATCGGAGATATTTCCCAAATACGGTATAGATGGATTTTATTTGCAAGACTTATTTCGAGTAGAGCCAGAGTTGTATGATATGATGCAGCAATCTATAGAAATGGGTCGCGCTTACATTACCAAAGAATACCAGCAGAAACCTATGCCGTTATTTCTATTATGGAAAGGAATCGTACACACTACCCTTAGACATCCAGAGCATAAATACCTTATTGGTGGTGTAAGTATCAGCAACCAGTTTTCGAATTTTTCCAAGTCGTTAATGATAGAATTTATGAAGTCTAACTATTGGGATCCCTATGTTGCCCAATATATTAGACCTAAGAAGGAATTTAAAGTGAAATTGAACGATGCTGACAAGGAATTTGTTTTTGACGAAACAAAGGCCGACTTAAACAAATTTGACCGTTTGATCGATGAAGTAGAACCTGGAAGCTTACGTTTACCTGTATTGATAAAAAAATACATAAAGCAAAATGCAAAGGTGGTCGCTTTTAACGTAGATCCTCTATTCAATAATTCGGTAGACGGACTCATGTATATCAAGATAGCGGATTTACCAGAAAGCACTGTAAAACCTGTTATGGAAGAGTTTCAGGCAGAGTTGGAGCGCAAACTATTAGAGGCGTCCTCCTCGGATAATCCCATAAACTAATCCGTTCCTATTACGGTACTGCGCCTTTCAAAAAGCACATTGTCTTTCCACTCGCCTTCTATTGTCCGACCGATTTTCTCCCGTTTTCCAATATACCGGAAACCCATTGTTTTGTGTAACTGAATACTTGCTTCGTTTTCAGGGAATATACCAGATTGCAAAGTCCACAACCCCTCTTTTTCGCTTTCTATTATCAATTGTTCCATTAATAGTTTGCCTACGCCCAAACCTCTGGATATGCCCGAAATGTAAATACTTACTTCTGCAACGCCACCATAAACACATCTTCCTGAAACAGGTGAGAGTGCTGCCCACCCTATAACTTTATCAGCATGTACCGCAACAATTCT
>CAZUIE010000212.1:0-5991 GCA_964620945.1 uncultured Maribacter sp. | reverse complement strand
CTCCTTTTAAGCCAAAAGCTCCGGTCATTCCCGTTTCCTCATCTATAGTAAATAGCGCTTCCAAGGGAGGATGGTCAATATCCTTACTTTCTAAAAGCGTCATAATGGCCGCAACACCCATTCCGTTATCCGCCCCTAAGGTTGTGCCTTGTGCCCTTACCCAATCACCCTCGACGAACATTTGAATTCCCTGAGTATCAAAATCAAAAACCGTTTCCGCATTCTTTTGATGCACCATATCCAAATGGGACTGTAGGGTAACCATTTTTTTATGTTCCATACCCGAACTGGCCGGCTTTCTAATAATCACGTTTCCAACCTCGTCCTTAAAGGTTTCCAAACCTAAGTTTTTTCCAAAATCCATAGCAAAAGCGATGACCCGCTCCTCCTTCTTTGATGGCCGTGGGACAGCATTCAATTTAGAAAAGTTATTCCATAATGGTTTAGGTTGCAATTGCACTAGTTCTTTGTTCATAGCATCGAAGTTATCAACTGTAAAAATACTAACAGAAAAAGGATTTCGCTATTTTTGACGTAATGAAGATGAACCTAAAAACAGGAATTGCCCTTTCTTTGATTCCCCAAATTATAATTGTAAAATGGTTAGGTTCGCATACAGAATGGATAGAGACCTATTACAGTAACGGTATTTATCCTTTTATCTCCAATTCTTTTAGGTATTTACTGGGCTGGATTCCTTTTTCCATAGGTGATATTTTATATACTCTTTTATTACTATTGGCTCTTGGCTATCTCTATAAAAACAAACGCACCATACTTCAAAATAAAATTAGATTTTTGAGAGATGTAGGTATGGTACTCTCCATTGCCTATTTTACTTTCCATTTTATGTGGGGGTTTAATTATTATCGTAAACCTATTGCGGCCAAATTCAATTTAGAAGAAACCAAGGATTACCAAGAATTAGTCGAGTTTACAAGGCAACTCATCAACAAAACCAATGAAGTACAACTGGCGATAACATCAGATTCTACCAAACGCGTAGACATTCCCTATACTCAAAACAAACAATTTCAAAAAACACTAGCGGGTTATGAGCAGCTAGCAAAAAAACATCCATTTTTAACCTATACCCAACCTAGTATTAAAACATCACTTTTCAGTAAAGCACTTACGTATATGGGCTATGCAGGATACTTAAATCCGTTTACCAATGAAGCTCAGGTAAACGGACTTTTACCAAATTTCAGATTTCCAGTTGTCGCCGGTCACGAAATAGGACATCAACTGGGTTATTCGGCAGAAAATGAGACCAATTTTATCGGATATCTAGTGACTGCAAACAACGATGACCCTTATTTTAAATACGCAGCCTATTCCTATGCCCTCGGCTATTGCCTTAATGATGTAAGAAGAGGCGATTCAATCATTTTTGACGAGCTCCTATCGGAATTAAATGGCGGTGTAAAATTGAATTTTCAAGAAATGTCCGCCTTTTGGAATCGATACGAAAATCCATTGGAGCCCGTTTTCAAGTCGATTTTCAATTCGTTCTTAAAAGCCAACAATCAATCAAAAGGCATTCAAAGTTATAATGCAGTAGTATCCTTATTGATTGCCTATCATAAGGAGAATCCTTTGTAGATTTCAAGTTGATATTCAAACTCAAGCTTAAACATAAAAAATATATTCGTTTATTTATTTATGAATTTATTATAAGGATTGCAATCTAACTAAATCTCATCCTAAGCACAATCGCAGGGCTACGGAGCAAATAAGTCTTCTACTGACTGAAGGTATAAGTTTCAAACGCCCATTCGATCTCCGATATAATAACATGGTTGTACTTGTTTACCACCTCTTGATAAAAACAAGGAAAACGAGCGCCTATTCCCTTAAGAAATAGTATTTTTAAAGCAACTAAAATAAACACATTACTAATGAAAAAAACAATACTGACGCTATGCCTTTTTTGGTGTAGTGCATTTTTATTTGGACAGGACTACTTTCCTGAAAACGAAGGCGTCAAAGCCAATAATAATAACTACACTGCTTTTACTAATGCTAAAATTTACGTAACCCCAACAGAGGTCATCAACAAGGGTACGCTACTCATCCAAAATGGGAAAATAATAAATGTTGGGAGTTCCGTAAGTCTGCCGGCCAACACCATTACGGTAGATTTAGCTGGAAAATCCATTTATCCTTCCTTCATCGATGTTTATTCTAAATTTGGTGTAGAACAATCCAAAAGACCAAGCGGTGGAGGCCGTTCTACGCAATATGAAGCAGAACGCGAAGGTTTTTATTGGAACGACCATATTATGCCCGAAAATGATGCTATTGGTAAATTCAAATACGATGAAAAATCCGCCAAAGAATTAAGAGAAGCTGGTTTCGGGGTAGTCAACTCCCATATTCATGATGGTATTGCCAGAGGAACAGGTGTCCTTATTGCCCTAAATGGGACCGGGACTGATGCCAATAGAGTGCTAGATGATCGTTCCGCACAGTATTTTTCACTGGATAGGAGCGTATTAAAAAGACAATCCTATCCATCTTCCCTAATGGGGACACTCGCCTTATTGAGACAAATGTACAGCGATGCGGCTTGGTATGCCAAAGGTAATGCCACTACCAAAGACCGCTCACTAGAAGCTTTGAACGCTAATTCTGGAATGGTTCAAATATTTGAGGCAAAAGATAAGGGACATGCCCTTAGAGCCGATAAAATTGGTGATGCCAATGGCATTCAATATACCATTTTAGGAGGTGGAAACGAGTTTGAACGTATAGCTGAAATCAAGGCAACGAACGCCAAATTCATTCTCCCAATAAACTTTCCGGAAGCCTATGATGTTTCAGACCCCTATCAAGAGGGTTATGTTTCTCTACAGGACATGCGGTTCTGGAACCAAGCACCTTCCAACCCAAAGGTATTGGCAGAAAACGGAGTGTCATTTTCTCTTACGCCATATGACCTGAAATCGATTTCCAAGTTCAAGGAAAACTTGATGAAGGCTATTTTATACGGCCTACCAAAAACAAAAGCCTTAGAAGCATTAACTACCGTACCAGCACAAATTCTTGGTAAAGAGGGTAAAATAGGAAGCTTGAAAACGGGTGCCTATGCGAATTTCCTAATTACATCGGGAGACATTTTTGACAAATCGACCACCCTCTATGAAAACTGGGTACAGGGAACACAAAATATTATCAACAATAAGGACATAAAGGATATCCGAGGGGATTACACCTTAGCCTTGCAAGGACAAAGTTTTGATGTTTCCATTACCGGTGAAATTGCAAAACCTAAAATAGAAGTAAAACAGGATACCGTTAAACTTACTTCAACACTATCCTATGATAATGATTGGTTACAACTATCATTCGCTACGAAAAAAGGAGAAAAAACGTATCGAATGACCGGTGCGGTCACCAATGGTTCAGATAATCTATCAGGAAGATTGATTCTTCCAGATGGGACGGATAGTTTTTTTACAGCCGTTAAAAAATCTTCCTTCGAAGAAAAAGACCCCAAAGATTCAGAAACGGAAGCACCTAAAGTAATGCCCGTAACCTTTCCGAACGTAGGTTATGGTTATGCCTCAAAACCTAAACAAGAAAACGTTTTGTTCAAAAATGCTACGGTATGGACCAGCGAGGATGACGGGATTTTAGAAAATACGGATATATTGGTCAAGAACGGGAAAATTACTAAAATAGGTACAGACCTCAGCGAAGGTGGTGCCAAAGTGATAGATGCAACGGGAAAACATGTTACGGCCGGTATCATTGATGAACACTCCCATATTGCAGCGCTCGCTGTAAACGAAGCGGGACACAACAGTACTGCAGAAGTAAAAATGGAAGATGTGGTAGACCCCGAGCATATGGGAATTTACCGTTCCCTAGCCGGTGGCGTTACATCCCTTCAATTGCTACATGGCTCTGCTAACCCAATCGGTGGCCGTTCCGCAATTTTAAAATTGAAATGGGGAGAAGAAGCAGACGGACTCATTTATGACAATTCCCCAAAATTTATCAAGTTTGCTCTCGGAGAGAACGTAAAACAATCAAACTGGGGCAGTCGATCACGTTTTCCACAAACACGTATGGGTGTGGAACAAGTATTCATAAACTATTTTCAGCGCGCCAAAGAATACGACACGAAAAAGAAAAATGGAGAACCCTACCGTTATGATGAGGAAATGGAAGTACTGGCAGAAATCATTAACGGCGAACGTTTTATTAGCTGTCACTCTTACGTACAGACCGAGATTAATATGATGATGAAGGTGGCCGAAAAATTTGGATTCGTTGTTAATACGTTTACCCATATTTTGGAAGGATATAAAGTAGCCGATAAAATGGCAGAACACGGTGTTGGTGCCGGAACCTTCAGTGACTGGTGGGCATATAAGTACGAAGTGAACGATGCTATTCCTTATAACGCTGCCATTATGCAAAAACAAGGGGTTACCGTGGCGATCAACAGTGATGACCGTGAAATGATTAGAAGATTAAATCAGGAAGCGGCTAAAACGGTGAAATACGGTGGCATGACAGAGTTGGAGGCCTGGAAAATGGTAACTATCAATCCAGCTAAATTACTGCATTTGGACGATAGAACAGGAAGCATAAAAGTTGGTAAGGATGCAGATTTAGTTTTATGGTCGGGTCACCCAATGTCAATCTACACCAAAGCAGAAAAAACAATGATAGAAGGTGTTACATATTTTGATTTAGCGAAGGACCAACAGCAACGTGCCGCCATAAAAAAAGAACGTAATGAACTGGTGAAAATGATGCTGAACGAAAAAGCAGGTGGCAAAAAAATGCAGGCACCAAAGAAAAGTGTAAAACGCGAACTAACCTGCGAGAGCCTTTAATCGTTTCAATCTAAAATAGTAAGAAAATGAAAAAATATATAGTAATACTCACAGCAGGCCTGCTTTCCCTTAACGGAATGGCACAACAAACACCGGCCCCCAAACAAACTGAAGCTATTGCCATTGAAGGTGCAACAGCACATTTAGGAAATGGAGAGGTCATAGAAAATGCGCTGATTATGTTCGAGGATGGCAAACTGACCTTTGTAGGAAGTGGTAATACGAAAATAGCTCGTAAAGGAAATGTCATAGATGCAAGTGGCAAACATATATATCCAGGATTTATAGCTCCTGCTAAAACCTTGGGGTTGGTAGAAGTAGATGCGGTAAGGGCAACTGACGACAGCGATGAAATTGGAGATATCATTCCCCATGTTCGCAGTTTAATCGCTTATAACGCAGAATCCAAAGTCGTAGAAAGCATGCGACCGAACGGTGTGTTGTTAGGACAAATCGCTCCGGAAGGTGGTCGCATATCCGGAACCTCCTCTATAGTACAGTTCGATGCCTGGAACTGGGAAGATGCCGCTGTTAAAGTAGATGATGGCATACACCTCAACTGGCCAAATAGCTTTAAACAAGGCAGATGGTGGGCCGGTGAAGATCCTGGTTATTCCCCAAATAAGGAGTACACAGAGCAAACTACAGCTGTAGTCAATTTTATGAAAAATGCTATTGCCTACGGTAAGGCCCAATCAAAAGAGCTAAATCCCGCATTTTTGGCCATGAAAGGTATTTTTGATGGTTCACAAAGACTTTATGTTTATGCAGATGGAGAGCGCGAAATCATAGACGCGGTAAATACCTTAAAGAACAATGGTGCAAAGCATGTTGTCTTGGTAGGGGGTTACCATGCATATAAGATAACCGATTTTCTAAAGCAAAACGACATTCCCATATTGGTTCAAGCTACGCACAACCTGCCCGGGTTTGATGATGATGATTACGATTTACCGTATAAGCTTCCAAAATTATTGTTAGATGCAGGGTTATTAGTAGGGATTCAAAATTCCGACGCTGCCAATTTTCAAACAAGAAACTTACCATTCTATGCGGGGCAGGTTGGTCAACAAGGCTTGGACAAGGAAAAAGCCTTACAATTGATTACCGGAAATACAGCTAAAATACTAGGTATAGA
>CAZUIE010000211.1:4195-6058 GCA_964620945.1 uncultured Maribacter sp. | reverse complement strand
ATTTTCGCGGTTCCGATTCCTTCGATTACGTATAATTTTAAGTTTTGAGATTCTTTTGTTGTGTACATTTTTTAAAAATGAAAAAAATAATCTTTTCCATAGCGCTTTTATTTTCAGCTATCTCTTGTATAGAGCAAGTAGATCTTGCTATTGGTTCTGTTGAAAGCACTAGGGATATCCTCATTATCGAAGGAACCTTGACAAACGAGGTTAAGAATCACCGTATCACGGTCACTAGAATGGATACGATAACAGATCTTGAGGTAGACACGCTGATTAATCCCTTTCTGCCAACATTCGATATTGAACGAGATTTGGTACGTTACGAGGAAAATGCTAGCGTGGTTGTAACGGATGACCTAGGGAATGCCTTTACGTTCGAGGAAACCGATCCTGGAAATTATGAATCCATAACGCCGTTTAGTGCCGAATCTGGAGTTGCTTATCAGTTGAATGTCATAACATCAGATAATAGAAGCTTTTCTTCTACACCTACGCGAATAGAAGGAACATCCATTATAGAGGAATTGTATGCTGAAAAAATAATCAATGATAATGGGGAAGAAGGTATTGGTATTTTTGTTGATAATACGGCGCAGAGTGGTGATGTTACCAACTTAAGATATAGGTATGACGAGACCTACAAAATAATTGCTCCTTTTTGGGATGAGCTCGCTTTCAAATTAAGTAATTACGACCCCTGTGCGCTTCCGGTAGTAACCTATGATTTAGAAATAGTGCCAAGGGAAACGGAGCAGCGCGTTTGTTACGGAAACAAAAGTTCCAATACCATAGTACAGGCGCAGCAAACAAACCCAGAGAGTATAGGTTTAAATCGCTTTATGGTCCGGTTTATTGATCGTAACGATTTCATTCTATCCCATCGGTACAGTATTGAAGTAACAGAAATGGTGACGAGTCAGGAATCCTTCGCCTTCTATGATTTATTGAATAATTTTAGTGAGGCAGGCAATATTTTTACCCAGATTCAACCAGGTTTTTTAGAGGGTAATATGTCTGCTAATGATGGTAGTCAGGGAACCGTATTGGGTTTCTTTGACGTGGTGTCACAGTCTAAAAAGCGCTTGTTTTTTAATTACACCGATTTTTATCCTAACGAGGAACTGCCCGATTATCCTTATCCATGTTTTGAACAGTCCTCGCCTGAATCTCATGCATCTCGTTGTGCTACCGGTTTAAGTGGAGGAAGTTGCCCTTTATCGATTATTGAAGGGGTGAATTTAGATTTGTTCACGTATGTTAGAAATAATGATGGGTTGGCGGTAGGGGGTTGTCCCGGACCTTATGTGTACGTCTTTAAACTATGTGGCGATTGTACAGCCTTAGGAAGTAATATTGAACCTGAATTTTGGACTGAATAATGAAAAAGATAAGTCAAATACTACTATTTTTTGCGGTTCTGATAGGCTGCACGGAACCTTTTGATATTGCTACGGAAGTTCGAACAGGGGAAAATATTGAAACGCTCTTGGTCGTTGAGGCCACCTTGACCAATGAACTGAAACAGCAGGAAGTACGTTTGGGAAGGGGTAGGAGTTTTGCCAACGATTCCATACAACCTGTAACACAAAATGCCTCTGTTTCGGTGGTAGACGACCAAGGCAATACGTTTTCTTTTTCGGAAATCGAACCTGGGCGTTATCTTTCGGACGAATTGTTTGGAGCGGGTGCCAACGTCTCCTATCAACTAAAAATAACTACCGCCTCTGGTAGCGCCTATGAGTCTTTGCAAGCGGACTTGCCAGATTCAGAGGGTATAGTTGAGGTTTATGCAGAACGCGAAATCAACAATTTAGGGGTAGAGGGTATTGCTATTTATGTGGATTCGGAAATAGAGCAGGG
>CAZUIE010000211.1:0-4095 GCA_964620945.1 uncultured Maribacter sp. | reverse complement strand
ATCATTAGCCATCGGTACAGTATTCTAGTTCGGCAGCTGGGACAGTCTGCAGATGGCTTTTCTTTTTATAGTACCTTAAACGAGCAATCGGGTAGCGAGAGTGTGTTTACAGAAATTCAACCAGGTTTCATAGAAGGGAATATAGCTAGGATAGACAACGCTAATGAGAAGGTACTGGGCTACTTTGAAGTGGCGAATGTAAGTCAGGAACGGATATTTTTCAACTACGAAGATTACTTTCCGGGTGAAGAATTGCCGCCCTATGCGATTTCATGTGGTTTCTTGGGTGCGCCACCTACGAGTACACCTGCAGGAACTTCCCCGTTGAAAGATTTGATAGATAGTGGATTTTCAGTTTATGTTAGGAATAATAACGGGGAGGTAGCGCCGCCAGCGGGCCCCTATTTAACTGCACTAAGGGCCTGTGGAGATTGTACGGTGTTGGGAAGTAATGTGGTGCCTGATTTTTGGATAGAATAATATTAAAATTATGAAGAAACACATCATTTTTAGTTTGCTTTTTTTCGTATCCGCGACATTAGCATGGTCGCAATATGTGGTAAAATCACCTACCGAGTTGGAGAGTTTAAAAAAACTGCCGCAAGAGAAGATCTACTTAGACCACACTGGGCCTATGGTGTTTGCAGGAGAATACTTTTATTATGCCCTCTACTGTTTTAATGCCCAAAGCAATAAGCTTACCAACATTAGTAGGCTGGGGTATGTTGCCTTGGTAAACGATAAAAAGGAATTTCTTTTTGAGCATAAGTTAAAAATGGATGGGGGGCTAGGTCAAGGAGATTTCTTTGTTTCTACCGATGTTCCATCAGGTACGTATAAACTGCTGGGCTATACCCAATGGATGAAAAACAATGGTGTTGCGCAAGTATTCAAGGATGATATTGTGATTGTAAATCCGTATTTGGCCGATCAATCCAATTTGTTGTCGGGTAGCGACCAAGAAAATAATAAAAGGAAGGAGACTGGAATGAAATTATTGAGGAAAGTTGATTCTTCAACAATTTCATTTTCCGTTGATAAAAGCAAATACCGGACGAGAGAGAAAGTGAAACTTTCCTTAAAAAATTATAAAGGATATTTAGGAAATGGAGCCTACACGATAAAAGTGATTAAAAAAGAGCATTTGGGGAAAGATACATTTATGGATGCCACACGTTATGCCGATGCTTATTTTAATGTGGACAAACAAATTGAGCAACAGGTGGGTGATAGTCTCTTTTTGCCAGAACAACGAGGCGAACTATTGTTTGGAACCGTAACCGATTTTAACGGCAGTCCTGTTGCAGATAAGCCTGTAGTACTATCTATCCCGGGAAAAGAGTTTTTATTAAAATTTTCAAGGACCGACGACGACGGTAACTTCTACTCTTATTTGAGAAAGGACTATAAGATTTCTACAGCGGTGATCCAGGTTGAGGACGAAGCTGTCAAGTATACTATTAGAAAGGGAACAAGAGGAAACTTGGACCTATCCAGTTTAACTTTTTTGGATTATAAATTGTCTGCAGATGATAGGGAGGCTATTATAACCCGCAGTGTCCGCAACCAAATTGAAAATCATTTCTTTGAGGTAAAACCAGATTCTGTTTTACAAGGTGATACCATAGACCCATTTGACGGCGGAATACCGGAAACATTACTTTTGGATGATTACACGCGGTTTCCAACTTTTGAAGAGACCATTGTAGAGGTAGTGACCAATGCCGGATACAGAAGTGGTGGAAAAGGTAATGACTTTGTGAAGGTGGCACAGGACTATGAAACCTATGACGAAGAGTTCAACGATTTTTCTTCCATCATAGTAATAGATGGTGTCTTTATACCCAATCATGAAAAAATTAGAACCTATGATGCAAGGAACATAAAAAAAATAAGTTTGATCAGGGATAAGTTTCGGTTAGGAGGGGTTGATTATCAAGGATTGGTTTCAGTAGAGACCTTTGATGGTAATTACTTGGAAATGCATAATTATGAAAATAGTACGGTGATTGACATTAAAAACCCGGAACCCGTAAAGAATTATTATAACCAACGTTATGATTTTGACGATTCTCGTTTTTTGCGGATTCCTGATTACCGTACTCTTCTTTTTTGGAAACCACATATAGAAATCGATAAAAATTCCTATGAATTTGAGTTTTTTACCTCGGATATAACTGGCGAGTATGAAATTATGCTCAATGGATTTACATCCTATGGTAAGCCCATTACCTTGACAAAAACCTTTACCGTTAGCGACAGTGACACTGCAAATTAAAGTTTAAAATACTACCATCGTCTTGGAAAGCTGTAGCAACTAAAACGTATGATTTTTATTTAGGTTTATAATAGGTGTTAGGGAATTTACGAATATAACTCTTCAATTTCTTTGTTAAACTTCTCCCGGATGACCCTACGTTTCAGTTTTAGTGTTGGTGTTAGTTCGGCCTCCGCACCATCTTCATGCACGGGTAGCCAAGATGCACTAATTAATTTAAACTTTTTCACCTGTTCTATATGACTAAACTGCGGGTTATAAAGGTGGATTACTTTTTCATATTTGGCAATAACGGCTTTATGTTTGATCATGTCATCCAAGGAGGTCCACGCTAGTTTTTTATGTTCGCACCAATTCTTTAAGGATACTTCAGCAGGAACAATGAGTGCAGTTACAAACTTTTGCTTGTCGCCTACCACCATCATTTGCTCAATAAGAAAGTCTTCTTTCATCTTGTTTTCAATGGGTGCCGGTGCAACATACTTGCCTCCAGATGTTTTTAAGAGTTCCTTTTTACGGTCCGTAATCTTTAAAAATTCGATACCGGATTTTCCCTTAATCAGTTTGCCAATATCCCCGGTACAGAAATAGCGTTTACCATCAATATCTTTAAATACTTTGGCGTTTATCTCCGGTTTTTTGTAGTACCCTTGCATGATATTGGGTCCGTGCGCCAATATTTCGCCTTCATGCTCGGCATAATTACCGTCGCTAGGGTCTATCTTCAACGAAACACCAGGGATGGCATAACCAACTGTACCAATATAGGTGCCACCGGGTTCTATGCTATTTATGGTAAGGGTGGGGGAGGTTTCTGTGAGTCCGTAAGCTTCTCGAACGGGAATACCTGCTGCACAGAATACGCTAAGTATTTTTGATGGGCAAGGAGCCGCTCCTGTTACGATCATTCGTATGTTACCCCCTAAAGCATCGCGCCATTTACTAAAAATCAGTTTATCTGCCACCTTCCATTTTAATTTCTGGGTAAACGAAAGTTGTTGATCTAGTTCATAATCATCGGTTAGGCTCAAGGCCCAGAAAAAGAGATTTTTCTTTACACCTTCTAACGCAAGTCCTTTATTGTAAATGGCCTCGTATACCTTTTCCAACAATCTAGGTACAGTCGAAAATACGACAGGGCGTACGCTTGCTAAATCTCCATCAGGCCCACTAAGGTTATCGGTTCCACAAAAATAAACTGCGGCCCCTTTGTAACAATATGCAAAGGAAACCGCACGCTCATAGACATGACATAGCGGTAAAAAACTAATGACTTTTTCACCAGATTCGACCGGAAGAAATTTTGAAGTTTCTAAAATAACATGCATGATGTTGCTATGGGTTAACATAACTCCTTTTGGGTTTCCTGTCGTGCCCGAGGTATAAATGATAGTAGCTAGATCGTCCGCTTTAATTTTGGTCTTTATTTGTTCAACTTCATTTAGTTTTGTTGGGTCAAAAATAGTCTCCCAAAATGGGCCTTTTGAATCTTGGTCGAATGAATAGATATGCGTAAGGGAGGGGCAATTTTTTTGTGCCTGACTTAGTTTATCAAACAAATCCAAACCACCACAAAAGGCTGCTTTTACCTCCGCTTCATTTAAAATATATTCGTATTCGTTTGGACTTATGGTCGGATATAATGGAATACTGATCATTCCGGCCATTTGAATGGCAAAATCCATAATTACCCATTCTGGTCGATTTTTATAGGAAGAAATAGCGATTTTATCGCCGGGTTTAAATCCTAAATTCAGTAATCCTGAAGCTGCTAACTCCGCCGATTCCAGAACTTTTTGAGAACTGTAGGATTTCCA
>CAZUIE010000210.1:1436-6062 GCA_964620945.1 uncultured Maribacter sp. | reverse complement strand
CACAATTTTAATTTTGTGCCTGGTTTTAGATTGTTACCACTAATACCGTTCCATTTTCGTAAATTATCTATACTAATTCCAGGATATTTTCTAGAAATCGTCCAAAGAGAGTCTCCACTTTGTACTTCGTGTACTTTACCATTACCCGCTACAGCTGTTCTAGAAGGAGTACTTTTAGGCTTTACAGAAGCATTTGCATTTCTTTTGGGATATATAGTTAAGCGCTGCCCTATCCGGAGATTATTGCTCCTAAGACCGTTCCATCGCTTTATTTGGCTAACCCCTACTCCATAACGTTCAGCTATTTTACCCAGGAAATCTCCACTGCGCACTTTATAACGTATCCTGTTTTCCTCTGCCTGCTGCACAAGTTGTGGCAAAGGACTTTCCTTACTTTTCAACTCCTTTTCTACATGAGCATAAATGGCTTCTTCATTCGCAACGAACTTACCCATAACATCCCAAGGCAAACGTAAGACATTTGGTTCCCCTTCTATGTAAGGTATCGCATCCAACTTATATGACGGATTCAAAAGCGCAACCTGTTCTTTCTCAATTCCTGTTAATTTGGATATCTGATCAAACGTTATAAGACTCTTCACATGTATCGTGTCTGTTTCAAAATAATTTCGTTCTGCATTTTTTCCGTGTATACCGTGCTCCTCGGCATATTCAAAAATATACATGGTAGCCAAAAATGCAGGTACATATCCAGCAGTTTCCCTTGGCAAATAGCTCCTTAAGTTCCAATAGTTTCTGTACCCGCCAGATCTTCGTATTGCCTTATTAACGTTGCCGGGGCCTGAATTATAAGCGGCCAATGCCAAATCCCAATCTTCGTAAATGCTGTAGAGCCTATTTAAATATTTGCAAGCGGCCTCCGTAGATTTAATTGGATCACTACGCTCATCTACATAGCTGTCTATTTTCAGTTTCATCTCACGGCCAGTACCATACATAAACTGCCATAGCCCGGTAGCACCTACACGAGATCTGGCTTTTGGATTTAAGGCAGACTCTACAATGGCTAAATATTTCATTTCCAAAGGAATATCATGGTTGTCCAATTCTTGTTCAAAAAGCGGAAAATAAAATTGACTTGCAGTCAACATCCGTTCCATGAGCCCTCGCCTTTTAGTCAAAAAAGACTTAATGACGCTTTCCAAAGATGGATTGTAAGCAACGTTAAACGGTGTCTTGCTATTTAACTTTTCTAACCGTAATTTAAGCGTGTCCGTGTTTAAATCTATTTCTGTGATTGCAATAGTGTCCAGATTGACAACCTCTTCATACATTTCATCAAAAAGAGAAGCGTTTTGCAGTAGCTCTTTCATCCAAAGACTATCGAACTTGGCAGCTGCCTTATAATCTCTTAAATCATACTGTGTAGAGTCATTTCTCTTAAAAAGCGATACCGGTGCGTCGGGCAAAAAACTAGTCTCCAAATTCACTAGTTGCTCGGTTGCCATGTCCTGAGAAAGGCTATCTGATATTGTCTGGGATATAGGCTCAACAGGTGAACTTTTGAGAAGGGAATCCTGTTGCTGCGCATTAACGCCTAGAATTACCGAAAACAAGCCTATTAAAACTACTTTTTTTGATTTTGGGTTGTACATAGCTGACGAAAGATTATTAGCGGGACTAACGAAAATCGTATATTTTATCGATAGAATAAAATATTATCGCTTAAAATATATAAAATCCGGTAAGCCCCGTTTATCGATAACGTCCTTACTACGCTAATATTGCAGCAATTCCTGGCAAGGTTTTTCCTTCTAAACTTTCTAACATTGCGCCACCGCCTGTAGATACATAACTTACCTTATTTTCGAATCCAAACTGTTTCACTGCAGCTACTGAATCTCCACCGCCTACTAAAGAAAAAGCGCCATTTTGAGTAGCTTGATCTATAAGGTTGCCCACTGCGATAGTACCTTTAGCAAAACTATCCATTTCAAACACGCCTACAGGCCCGTTCCAAAGGATAGTCTTGGCGCCAAGAATAACGTTTTTAAAGTTCTCTAGTGTTTTAGGGCCAGCGTCAAGTCCTTGCCATCCATCTTCAATCTTATCAACATCTACAATCTTAGTGTTTGCCGTATTACTAAAATCATCTGCTGCAATAACGTCCACAGGAATATGAATATTTACCCCCTTTTCGTTGGCCTGTTTCAGAATCTCCATGGCCAGTTCCATTTTATCGTCCTCGCATATAGAATCTCCAACCTGGCCTCCTTGCGCCTTTATGAACGTATAGGTCATTCCACCACCTATAATCAGGTCGTCTACCTTGTCCAAAATATTTTCTATGATGGTAATCTTTGACGATACCTTAGCACCACCCAGTATTGCTAAAACAGGTTTTTCGCCGGTACGCATAACCTTTTCTATGGCCTTGATCTCTTTTGACAATAAATACCCAAAACATTTTGCGTCTTCAAAGTACTTTGCGATTATGGTTGTAGAAGCGTGGGCCCTATGAGCGGTCCCAAAAGCATCGTTTACGTAAATATCCCCTAATTTTGATAGTTGCTCTGCAAAAGTTTCGTCCCCTTTTTCCTCCTCTGCGTGGTATCTTAGGTTCTCCAATAACAATACTTCTCCGTTTTGAAGTTCTGCGACCGCTTTTTCGGCTTTTTCTCCAACACAATTATCAACAAACTTTACTGCAACCCCAATTACATCGGAAACCGCTGTGCATATGTGTTCTAAGGACAAATCCGGATTCTTTTCGCCTTTTGGCCTTCCTAAATGACTCATAAGCACTGCACTGCCCCCGTCTTCCAACACTTTTATAATCGTAGGTTTTGCAGCCTCTATCCTAGTCATATCGGTGACTTCAAAATCCTCGTTTAACGGGACATTAAAATCCACACGTATCAATGCCTTTTTATTTGCGAAATTATAATCGTCCAGTTCTTTCATGTGGTTTTACTTTTAAATAAGGCACAAATGTAAAGATTAATAGAGTGGGTATACAACTCTGATACTGTAAATTTGTAGGAAGCACCTTTATTCTCCGCTACATTAAAAAACACTTATATTTGAAATTATGTTTTTTAACGATATCCTAGGGCTTTCCCATATTAAGAATCATTTGACCATGAGTGCCGATGCAGGTAGGATACCTCATGCCCAATTATTTGTAGGGCCAGAAGGTTCTGGACTATTGCCTATGGCCCTGGCCTACGCACAATATATAATTTGCAACAACAGCAACGGTGAAAACGAAGGAGGAGAGGTTGCGTGTAACCTAAAGTTTAATTCATTTTCGCACCCTGATATGCATTTTGCCTTTCCGGTTGCAAACTCGGACAAGGCAAAATCGCATGCTGTAAGCGATAATTATATTCAAGAATGGCGCAATTTTATGGCAGAGCAGCCTTACGGCAATCTGTTTGATTGGTACAGACTTATAGCGATTGAAAGAAAACAGGGGCAAATAGGGGTAGACGAAGCACAAGATATTTTGAAAAAACTATCCTTAAAATCCTATGAAGGTGGCTACAAAGTAATGGTTATCTGGATGGCAGAGCGCATGAATATCGCTGCATCCAACAAACTTTTGAAGCTTATTGAAGAACCTCCCGACAAAACTATTTTTCTGCTTCTGTGCCAAGATGAAGAACAAATTATCCAGACCATAAAATCTCGCTGCCAAGTGTTGCATTTTCCACCGTTGGCCGAAGAAGCCATAGTTTCCGGTCTAATTGATAAAGGGGCCACCATAGAAGAGGCAATGCGTATTGCGCAAGAAGCCAACGGGAATTTTAATAAAGCGCTAGACCTGTTTCATAACGACTCCGAGGATCTGGTCTTTGAAAAATGGTTTGTACAATGGGTGCGAAGCGCATTTAAGGCAAAAGGTAACAAAGCGGCTATACACGAACTCATTCTTTGGAGCGAGGAACTGGCCAAAACCGGAAGGGAGACACAGAAAAAATTCTTACACTATTGCATTATGGTGATGCGACAAGCACTACTGCTGAACTATGGTACAGAAGAGCTGGCCTATATGAAAATACATGTAGATGGTTTTCAACTGAAAAAATTTGCGCCCTTCGTACATGAAAACAATATTCTACCTATTGTTGAGGAGTTGGAAAATGCCATATACCATATAGAAAGAAATGGCAATGCCAAAATCATCTTTACAGACTTGTCTATTAAGCTAACGAGGCTGTTACATAAGAGAATCAGTCCCCTGCATCCGAATAGCTAATAAACGGGTATTTTAACTCAATTAATACATCATTTAATCATGGAAACACTTCTTAACAACGCCACTGAAATTTTACTCCTTATTTTTCTTGTGATTACTTTTTTGCAAAGTGGTATCGATAAGATTACGGATTGGAAAGGAAATCTTGGTTGGCTACAGGGACATTTTTCCGAAACGCCCTTAAAAGATATGGTTCCCCTTCTTTTAGGGACTGTCCTGGTGATTGAAGTTGCCGCCGGTGTACTTTGTTTTATAGGAGTCGTTCAACTTTTACTGTCACAGGACCCTACCTTAGCCTTATATGGCGCTATTCTTTCCTGTGTTGCGCTACTTATGTTGCTATTTGGGCAACGGATTGCGAAAGATTATGAAGGTGCAAAAACCATTGCTGTTTACTTTATTCC
>CAZUIE010000210.1:0-1336 GCA_964620945.1 uncultured Maribacter sp. | reverse complement strand
CTTGGAGGCATCGAGCGGATTCGAACCGCTGTACAAGCTTTTGCAGAGCTGCGCCTAGCCACTCGGCCACGATGCCATAATCAATTGTAAAGGTACTGCCTTATTTCAAAGTTTCAAAAAGATATAATCACCTTCTTTTCGATTTCAGCACAATAGTCACTTTCTCAACATCTCCGTTAATGGGAGGGTTAATTTTAGAGACCGCTACGGTTGATTTTTTTACCATTGAAATTTCAGAAAAAATTCTGTCGCTTATCCGTTTGGCTACATGTTCCAAGAGTTTGGACGGAACAGCCATTTCTTCTTCTACTATCTTATTGATGTGTACATAATCTACAGTATCAACAAGCGCATCGCTTACTGCTGCTTTGGAAAGGTTTGTTTTTACAAGGATGTTAACAAGGTAATCGCTCCCTATGGTAGTTTCTTCAGAAAGGCAGCCATGATGGCCGTATACCCTAATATTTTCAACGCGTACAGTTCCCATTTATCAATCTAGATTTTGGCAAAACTAAAGGAAAGAAACCAAAATCTAATAGGTACACCTACAATTACTTATCCCTTGGAATAAATCAACGCCCAAGGTTACCACATGTGTTCCGCTACTGTAGCCTAAAATTTCGTTTAGAATGACTTGATAAGAGTACCCAAAATAAAAGTTATTTTTCTTGAGGCCTACGATAGGTGCAATGTATAAGGGGTCTCCAATTTGATCGTTCAGAAAACGATAGGTTAGCCCAGCGTAATAATAATCTTCGAAATCATACCAACGGAACTTTACGTTCAAATCCGTTACAGACCTACCATCACTTTCAAATAATTGGAAGAAAATAGATGGTTCTATCTCTAAATTACTGTTTTTGCTTTTACTGTACCGGTAACCAGTATACAAATAATAATTCCGAAGTGTGTTAGGCTCAAAGATTGGGTTAAAGGCCGTAAGGTCTTTTTCTAGTAGGTTAGATGCGTTAGCACTGATGTAGAATTTATCATAACGATAAAGCAATCCAACATCAAAATTATGATTGGTAGTTGCCCTATCATCGGTTACGCTGGGATCCAACGCATCAAAATTTTCTATATCAATTCTAAACTGGTTAAAATTATAAGATATCCCAAACGATAAAAACTCGTCTTCATAACGGTCTAAGGTTAAGTGGTGCGCAAACGAAACCCGTGCGCCCCGCTGTTTGGTCTGTCCGTTGCTATCGTTATACAATAAAGCACCAACACCGGATTTTTCGCCAACCCGCATATCTGCCGCCAACGACTGCGTATCTGGAGCATCCTTAACACCAACCCATTGTGTAAGACCGTTTACCCTTATTTTTACATG
>CAZUIE010000209.1:0-6077 GCA_964620945.1 uncultured Maribacter sp. | reverse complement strand
TGATATTTGGTAGTAATTTCAAAAAGAAAAAAGCTTTGGTCAGAACTATGATTTTCATGCTTGCTTTTGGTGCACTGTTAGGAACTTTTAAATTATTCAATTCTAACGTTCTTTACTTATTGGGAGTCAATACCAATCTAGATGCTACCAAAGCGTACGAGTTTTATTATAGTACAAATAATGGTGAAAGCAAGTTTCTATTGACCCCAGAAATTCAAACAGATTTCGTTGAGTCTAAAGCAATTCAACTCTTCATACCTATTTTTGATAATGAAATTTCTATATTGGAAGATGTCTGTGGATTGAATATCAACAGAGATTTTAAAAAACCAAAGGCCGCAGAACGAAATCAAATACGTGAATCTTATCTCAAATGCTATACGGAAACACACCGCATACTGCTCAATGAAAATCCAGTTGAAGTTCAATTTCTCAAAACAGACCATCCGATTACCGATCAGTTCGGAATTAAAACATTTATAGACCTTTCAGGTCTACAAAATGGCAATCATACTATTACTATTTTCAAAAAATTAGGGCAAGAGGAAGAAAAGGCTTGGAAAATACCATTCTATTACTCCAATTAACAATCCTTCTTAAAAAGGTTAGCAATTTCAATTTCGTACCGCTAAATTCGTATTTCTAATTTCCAATCATGGCAGAACAAAAAAGACTATTTCTATTAGATGCATATGCTTTAATCTTTAGAGGTTATTATGCGCTCATCAAAAATCCGAGAATAAATTCAAAGGGAATGGACACCAGTGCCATCATGGGTTTTATGAACTCGCTTTTTGATGTAATCAAAAGGGAAAAACCAGACCACTTGGCCGTTTGTTTTGACAAAGGAGGAAGTGTTGAGCGCACCGAATTATTCCCTGAGTACAAAGCAAATAGAGACGAAACCCCTGATGCGATTAAAATCGCAGTTCCTTACATACAGAACATCTTAAAAGCAATGCACATTCCTTCAGTAGTTTTGGAAGGCTGGGAAGCAGATGATATTATAGGCACCTTGGCTAAACAGGCCGAAAAAGAGGAATACCAAGTCTTTATGGTAACCCCTGATAAAGATTTTGGACAATTGGTCTCGGAAAATATATTCATGTATCGCCCCGCCAGAATGGGGAATGGCATAGAAATTTGGGGAATTCCTGAAATACAAAAACGCTTTGGGGTTAAACGTCCTGAACAAGTGATAGACTATTTGGGAATGATGGGCGATGCCAGCGATAACATACCAGGCCTACCCGGCGTAGGTGACAAAACAGCAAAGAAGTTCATAGAGCAGTTCGATTCTATGGAAGGGCTTTTGGCCAACACAGACCAGCTGAAGGGGAAAATGAAGGAGAAAATTGAAGCGAACAAAGAATTAGGTTTGCTTTCTAAAAAACTAGCTACTATTTGTATTGATTGCGACGTAACCTTCGATGCAAGGGATTATGAAATGTCCGTTCCCGATAACGAGAAAGTGCAGGAAATCTTTGAGGAATTGGAATTTAGAAGGTTAAAAGACCAGTTTATAAAGATTTTCTCTGGAGAAGAAGAAACCAAAACAGATCAAGTTTCCGGCACAGAAACAGCGAAAAAAATATCGTCTCCGGCAGGTAGTGGACAGTTCTCACTTTTTGGAGGTGATGGCGCCACACCGGCAACTATCAAGGATAGTTCTAGTAGAAAAACCATAAAAGACATACCGCATGCCTACCAAAGCATTGTGCCCGGCATGGCCATGAAATTATTTTTACAAAAATTGATGAAACAGACTTCAGTTTGTTTTGATACTGAAACTACGGGACTTAACCCGCTTACCGCGGAACTGGTGGGCATCGCCTTTAGTTGGGAGGCTACAAAGGGGTTTTATATTCCTTTTTCCGATGACAAGGAGAAGGCCCAACAATTGATCGAGGAACTACGACCGTTCTTTGAGTCGGAAACTATTGAAAAGGTTGGGCAGAACCTCAAGTATGATATTAAAGTGCTTAACAAATATAATATTAAGGTAAAAGGCAGCTACTTTGATACCATGTTAGCACATTATCTTATAAATCCGGATATGCGACATAATATGGATGTACTGGCGGAAACTTATTTAAACTACAGCCCCTTGTCCATCACAGAACTTATCGGTAAAAAAGGAAAAAACCAATTGAGCATGCGGGATGTACCATTAGATAAAATAACCGAGTATGCCGCAGAAGATGCGGACATCACCTTTCAATTGGCGCAACACTTTAGACCGGAATTGGCAGAAGCCAAAACAGATGGACTTTTTAAAGATATTGAAATACCCCTATTACGCGTCTTGGCAGATATGGAACTGGAGGGCATTAATCTGGATATAGAATTCTTGAATTCGCTTTCAGAAGACCTTAATAGCGATATCGACAACTTGGAAAAAAAGATTTATGAAACTGCGGGAGCGGAATTCAATATCGGCTCGCCTAAGCAATTAGGGGAAATCCTTTTTGACAAACTAAAATTGGTGGACAAGCCCAAAAAAACCAAAACCGGCCAATACTCTACCGCTGAGGATGTACTTTCCTATTTGGCCAAAGACCACGAAATTATTCAGCATGTGTTGGATTACCGTGGTTTGGCGAAACTCAAAAGCACGTATGTAGATGCACTTCCGTTACAGGTAGAAGAAAGCACCGGCAGGGTACATACAGATTATATGCAGACGGTTGCCGCCACAGGAAGATTGAGCAGTAATAACCCCAATTTACAAAACATTCCCATTAGAACGGAACGCGGACGACAGGTTCGCAAGGCCTTTGTACCTAGAGACGAAAACTATGTCCTCATGGCAGCTGATTACTCCCAAATAGAACTGCGCATCATCGCAGCACTAAGCGAGGAAACCACCATGATAGAAGCTTTTAAAAATGGAGAAGACATTCATGCCTCAACCGCATCAAAAGTGTTCAATGTACCACTTAATGAAGTTACCCGAGAACAGCGTAGCAATGCTAAAACGGTAAATTTTGGGATTATCTATGGAGTCTCGGCCTTTGGACTAAGCAACCAGACAGACCTGTCCCGTGCCGAGGCAAAGGAACTCATTGATACCTACTATAAAACCTATCCGAAACTTCGAAATTACATGAGCAAGCAAGTGGACTTTGCTCGTGACCATGGCTATGTACAAACTGTATTAGGAAGACGAAGGTATTTAAAGGACATTAATGGAAGTAATGCCATAGTCCGTGGTGCAGCAGAACGCAATGCAGTTAATGCACCCATACAAGGTTCGGCTGCGGATATCATCAAAATAGCGATGATCAACATTCATAAAAAATTGGATGAGGGTAATTACAAATCTAAAATGCTTTTGCAAGTACATGATGAATTGGTTTTTGACATCTATAAACCGGAACTTGAGAAACTAAGATCCATTATAAAATCTGAAATGGAACAAGCGTATACAATGGCGGTTCCTTTAGATGTTGAAGTTGGTTTAGGACAGAACTGGTTAGAGGCGCATTAAAATTAAAGATTGAATCTACATTTTAACTATTCTGGATAATTTAACCTATACCAAGAGCTTAGTGCACTGTTAAACATTTCAAAATGATACAAGAGAACTGCTAATTAAACGTTAGTTGTAAAAGGCTTGTCCTTTGTCCACCTTAAAACGTTTAAATATGAAAAGGCTTTTATGTTTAGTTTTTATGATATGTGGCTGTATGACTTCTGGCCAAGCTCAATCAACAAGCACGACAAACTCAGCACAAAAAGAAGTCAGCTTTAAGATTTTTCCAAACCCAACTACCAGTGTCATCCACATCCTAGGCTTAAAAAATAGTGTTAAGGCTAACATCATGGTTTCGGATAGCTACGGGACTACAGTTTTGAAGCATGAGTGGGAAATACAAAACCAAGCGCTCAATATTCCTGTTGCCCACTTGAAAAAAGGGATGTACCTTTTAACCATAGTATCTCCCGAACAACACATCCAAACCAAATTCTACAAAAAGTAGACGACTCAGACTACCAAACCATTATCAATACTCCATAATCCTGGAAAAAAGCAAACTACAAAATCCTCCTGATGGAAAGGTTTTTTAATTAGAAGGACGTTGGTTTTTCTTTTATCTCCGTTGAAATACCAACTCCCCGGAGTAATTAAAATTCGGAATCTCTAGACTAGCGGCATTTACGGTCATAATATCCCCATCGATGGAAACTATTGCATTTATTGTCTCACCATCTTCGTTAAGAAAACTTACCACGCCATCTGTATAGGTATAGGTATTCGCTTCGGATTCAAAATCTGTTGGACACGGAACGTCCAACCCGTTTGCACCAACATTGATTTCTAGATTATTAACGGCACTTCTAGCTTCGGCCGTTAAATCCTCATTAAACTGTAGGCTTATGATAAAACAATTCTCATTGGTTAACACTTGTAAAATCTGGCTTCCAAATATCGCTTCATCACTAGCCGTATCTTGATCTACTCTTAATTCGGTGGCATCCCAACTACCAACAATGTCATTATTGGCAGGCGTTGAACTGTCACTATCTGAACTACAAGACCATGCGCATGCACAAACCATAGCTATATAAATACCTTTTACGTTCATAATACTTATGTTTTAATTACTTAATCAGGTAAAACGAAATTTTTTCGTAATTATTTCACCTTTACTTAGTTCTGTTAAGGTAGCTCTCTCAAACAATAATATTAAGAGCAGTATTTTCTCGCTGAATGCTGCTAAACCAAATTCGCATATCTTTAACTTATGCCGACAATACCCATAAATAAAACCAATTATTTAGGGTTAAAAAAATAACTTTGTAACAGGAATCCAAAAAGCATTAAATAAAAAGAAACAAGTATTTGCAATTTAAGTTTATAATTGTACATTTGCACCCCATTTATCGGGATTGATGAAGATTAATAGTTAAAAATATTTGTAGTGGATACATTAAGTTATAAAACCTTATCTGCCAATAAAGCAACCGTGAATAAAGAGTGGTTGTTGGTTGATGCCGAGGGAGAAACGCTAGGTCGTTTAGCCTCTAAAGTAGCTAATTTATTGAGAGGAAAGCACAAACCAAGCTTTACCCCACATGTAGATTGCGGTGACAACGTTGTCATTATCAATGCTGAAAAAGTTACGCTAAGCGGCAACAAATGGGCTGAAAAAACATACTTGCGTTACACAGGGTACCCTGGTGGCCAACGCGCAACCACTGCAATACAGCTATTAGAAAAAAACCCTGCAAGTGTTGTTGAAAGAGCCGTCAAAGGAATGCTTCCGAAGAACCGTTTAGGTGCGGAGCTTTTTAGGAACGTAAAAGTATATGCTGGTTCTGAACATGGACAAGAAGCTCAAAAACCAAGAGTAGTAAACGTAAAAGATCTTAAGTAATGGAAATAGTTCATAAAATAGGTAGAAGAAAAACAGCAGTAGCGCGTGTATACCTTTCTTCCGGTGATGGAAAAGTAACGATAAACAATAAAGACCTTGCCGTTTATTTTCCAACGGCCACGTTACAATATAAAGTTAATCAACCTTTTGCCTTAACGGACTTGGAAGGAAACTATGACGTAAAAGTTAATGTTTACGGCGGTGGTATTACAGGGCAAGCTGAAGCCATACGATTGGCTATTTCAAGGGCACTTTGCGAAATAGATGGAGAACATAGAACGGCTTTAAAACCAGAAGGTTTATTAACGAGAGACCCAAGAATGGTTGAACGTAAGAAATTTGGTCAGAAGAAAGCGCGTAAAAAATTCCAGTTCTCTAAACGATAATATCTATTACAAAATTTTCGAGGCGTTCATTATCCAATGGGCGCCTAAATTATATTTTCACTAACAAGTTCATTGAAAGTCTTTTTTAAAGACACTTAAAAATCCTTTGATCCGGTACTAGGAGAAGAGGTTTACCCTAAAATCTCCGGAATTTCGGAGTAGGGCAAATTAGTTTAGCATCTAAACAGTGGAGGCTTTTCGTATCGCGGAATACCACTTCATTGTTGCTAATTCAAAAGAACGTAAACTAAATTAAAAATGGCGAAAGTCGAAGTAAAACAATTATTAGAAGCAGGTGTACACTTTGGAC
>CAZUIE010000208.1:0-6128 GCA_964620945.1 uncultured Maribacter sp. | reverse complement strand
TACATACCATGAACTGGGAACAATTACTTTCTTTACGTAGAAGTGGAGACACCAATAAAAGACTAAGAAACGAGCAGGACGAGACTCGCTTGGGTTTTGACGTAGATTATGATCGTATCATCTTTTCATCTGCCTTTAGGAGTCTCCAAGATAAGACACAGGTAATTCCGCTTTCCGAAACAGATTTTGTACATACACGGTTAACCCATAGTTTGGAAGTTTCTGTTGTGGGTAGAAGTTTAGGAAGATTGGCAGGGAAAAAAATCTTGGAAAAACACCCTTATCTTAAAGAGGTGCATGGATATAAATTCAATGATTTTGGAGCCATTGTTGCCGCTGCGGCGCTATCTCATGACATTGGAAACCCACCTTTTGGGCATAGTGGGGAAAAGTCAATTGGAGAATATTTTAAATCTGGGAAGGGCAAAATTTTTAAGGAGCAACTTTCCGAAAAGGAATATCAAGATATAATCGACTTTGAAGGCAATGCGAACGGATTTAAGTTAATGACCCAAGATAGGGAAGGAGTCGCGGGGGGACTCCGTTTAAGTTATGCAACGCTTGGTGCTTTTATGAAATATCCAAAGGAATCCTTGCCCCAAAAACCTACGAAACACATTGCCGACAAAAAGTTTGGCTTTTTTCAGACCGAAAAAAAAACATTTATAAAGGTTGCCGCAGACTTGGGCCTTAGGCAAACCGCCAACGGGAGTTCTGTTTCCTTTGCACGGCATCCACTTACTTTTTTGGTAGAGGCTGCTGATGATATTTGTTATACTATTATTGATTTTGAAGATGGGATAAATCTTGGACTTATTTCGGAGGATTATGCGCTAGAATATCTTATTAAGTTGGTAAAGGATACTATCAATACAAAAAAATACCATTCCTTGACCTATAAGGAAGATAGGTTAAGCTATTTGCGTGCCTTGGCAATTAATACCCTTATTCAAGATGCGGTAGCTATTTTTATGGAGAATGAAACTGCCATACTTAATGGTGATTTTCATGTGTCCCTTTTGGATAAGAGCAAGTACGACGCGCAAATTAAGGATATCATCGCTTTAAGTGTACAAAATGTGTATCAGGCTCAAGAGGTTATAGAAAAAGAAATTGCAGGCTATACGGTCATCGCCGATATTTTAGATGTATATATACATGCCTTGGCTGAAAAGAAAAAGGGCAATGCGTCTAATTACCATAAATTAATACTCCAAACACTTCCTGAATTCTACAGACGCACCGAGATACCACTCTATGAGATAGTATTGAACACATGTTGCTATGTTGCCAGTTTATCGGATAGTTCGGCCGTGCATATTCACAATAAAATTAAGGGAAGGCAACTCTAAAAATCGTAGGCAATTCCGATGCCCAATACTTGTTTAAATTGGATTCTTGGCTCCCCATGGTCGGTAATGGTTCCGTTAGCATCCTTTACCTCGTCAAAAAGGATATCGTCATCGTAAATAAGGTGGGTTCCTATAGTGGTGAGTATATATTTATTTACCTTAAACCTTACATTTAGTTCCCAGTCCACATCTATATTTCCAAAACTTGCTAAGTAATCGGTATAGAGGTTTAGCCTACTTTTTAAATTTACGTTTTCGGCTATATCCCAATCAAAATTATTGGTGATAAGAAAACCAAGTTCCAAGAAATGATTTTCTCCTTGCTGAATAATATTCCCGTTATTATCCCTTTGCGCACCTTTTACCCCGAACGCCCCTCTGTCTGCCAAACGCTGATCAAGTACAAAAGTTGATTTTTGGGTAAGTGGTGATAGGTATAGGTTGAATTTTTGATTTTGACTTATGTATGAGGTTCCCGCTCCAAAGAAGAAGTATCCTGGTGCCATAAAACGAGATATTGGAATTTCTCTGTCTGGGTACTTATATCCGTTGGAAAATTGCGTATTAAAGTTAAGTTGCACAGAGTAGTACCAGTTGCTAATCGTATCCCTTCTATACCCTAAGTTGGAGTTTAATCTAATCACATCCTCTGTCTTGCGAAGTTGCCTTCCCTCTTGGGCATTGAGACCATACCTAAGGTCTAGGTTGTTGTCCCATTTAAAATATCTGAACTTATAATTACGTACAAATTTGAAAAAACTTAATCCACTTATGGCATTGTCCCCACCGGCATTCCAATTAACAAATGCAGCTTCGCTCAAGTTTAGCCCAAATGTATTTTCCTTGGTCCAAAAAGAAGGCACCCTAAATCTATTGTATTCATCCTTAAGTGGTTTCGTTTTTTTAAATGAAATAACAGGATTCGTAAGATTTACCCCTCTTGGTATGTGTTTTACCCTGGTAAGTGTCTTTCTGATTACAATAGTATCTATCACCGTGGTGTCCAGCAAAATGGTATCCCTTTCTATTGGTCTAGGAATAGAGTCTTGGCTAAAAACCAGCATCGTAAACATAAAAAAAATCGTGCTCAGAACAGTCTGATGAAACGTCAGCGGTCTACTCATAAAATTTCTTCTATATACGATTTTACCATGTCCTTGTCCATACCTGCTATTTTATATAAATCCTTTACCGGCCCATGAGTAATAAACTGATCTGGAATACCGAATGTCTTACAATGTATAGTGATGTCCTCTTTATTGATAAACTCAAGCACTGCGCTTCCAAAACCACCCGTAATACAACCATCTTCTATTGTGATAAGATGCTTGTAGCTCGCGAAAATACTTCTTAGCCCAGTTTTATCCAAAGGTTTTACAAACGGAAAATCATAATGTCCAATTCTAGTATCATTTTCAAGTTCGTCTATAATTTCAGACACCATACCTCCTACAGGCCCGGTGCTTAATACCGCTATGTTGTTTCCTTTTTTTAGCTCAAAAGACTGGCCTATTTTTAACTGGCTGTACGGTTTCTCCCAATCCAACAAAAGGCCTCTACCTCTAGGGTATCTTATAGCGATAGGCTGATTTAGGCCAAGTTGCGCCGTGTACATGATATCCCGAAGCTGAATTTCGTTTCTGGGAGCAAAAACGATTAGATTGGGAATACAACGTAAATAGGCGATATCAAATACACCATGATGGGTTGGGCCGTCTTCACCCACAAGACCGGAACGGTCCAGACAAAAAATGACCGGCAGGTTTTGTAGTGCCACGTCGTGGATTACCTGGTCATATGCTCGCTGTAAGAAGGTAGAGTATATGTTACAATATGGAATCATCCCTTCTGTTGCCATGCCAGCGGCAAAAGTAACGGCATGTTGTTCGGCTATACCTACATCGAAGGCACGGTCCGGAAAGGTATCCATCATATAGCGTAAGGAGCTACCGGTAGGCATGGCGGGCGTAATTCCTATTATTTTTTTGTTTTTATGTGCTAGGTCTACAATGGTTTTTCCAAAAACATCCTGAAATTTTGGCGGTCTAGGTATTTTGGATTTTTCCTGTAGTTCTCCTGTTGATTTGTCGAATTTTCCTGGAGCATGATATATGACCTGATTTTCCTCTGCTTTTTTGAGACCCTTACCTTTCGTTGTAATAATGTGGAGTAACTTAGGTCCTGGTACCGATGTTAATCGCTCCAACTCCTGCACCAAACAATCAAGGTCGTGACCATCTATTGGACCGGAATATGCCATGTTCAGGCATTCGAAAATATTCTCGTCCTTGGCCGTTCCTTTTTTAACATTGGTCAAGTACTTTTTTAAGGCGCCTACGCTAGGATCAATGCCAATGGCGTTATCGTTAAGGACAATAAGAATGTTCGCATTGGTTACACCGGCGTGGTTTAAGCCTTCAAAAGCCATTCCGCTCGCTATGGAAGCATCTCCGATTACGGCAACATGTTGCCTTTTATTATCTCCTTTTAATTTAGAAGCAATGGCCATGCCCAAGATTGCCGATATGGAGGTAGAACTATGCCCCGTTCCAAAGGTGTCGTATTCGCTTTCTTCTCGTTTTGGGAAACCACTTAATCCACCTAGTTGCCTATTAGTATCAAAAATCGCTTTTCTACCTGTCAATATTTTGTGTCCATAAGCTTGGTGTCCTACGTCCCAAATAAGACGGTCCTCCGGAGTGTTAAAAACATAGTGTAGTGCAATGGTCAATTCAATAACGCCCAGACTTGCGCCTAAATGACCTTCTTTGGCAGAAACGATTTCAATAATATATTCCCTAAGTTCGCTGGCAAGTTGGGGTAAATCTGAAGGTGGTAGCTTGCGCAACTGCTTAGGGTCGGTTATAGAATCTAGGATACCTTTCAATTTTACTTTTTTGGAACTGTAAAGCTACGATTTTTCAGGTTTTGATATACATATTTATAGCCTAACTGGTTATGGACTGCTTTGAAACGAGTTTTGGGTCGAAAGCTAAAATTCTGTACTATTGCTACAAAAAAGGCACTATGATTCTCCCTTATAATGACACCTATTTTATGAAGAAAGCCTTGCAAGAAGCCGAGTATGCTTTTGAGCGTGGAGAAATACCTGTGGGTGCCGTAATCGTTATTCAAGACCGTATTATCGCGAGAGGTCATAATTTAACCGAACAATTGAACGATGTTACTGCCCATGCCGAGATGCAGGCCATTACTTCGGCAGCAAATTTTTTAGGTGGTAAATACTTAAAAGGCTGTACCTTGTATGTTACCTTGGAGCCTTGCCAAATGTGTGCAGGTGCTTTATATTGGAGTCAGATAGATAAAATAGTCTTCGCAGCAAGCGACCAACAACGAGGCTGCGGTGTTTTGGGAACTAAACTACATCCTAAAACGGTGATTTCGGGTGGTGTCTTGGAGAATGAAGCAGCTGAACTGTTGAAGCGGTTTTTTGATAAAAAAAGGAAATAAAGACATATTTGAGTGGCAAAAAAACATTAAATCTTCACTTTAACTCATTGGTTATCAGAGTCTTTTTTAGAAGGCTTCCCCTGCATTTTACGTACATTTTCTTCATTTAACATATAGTCGTCCCACTTTCTGTGCTTACTTTCCTTGTACAGAAATAGAGGCATCGCTATTAAAAACAGTGCAAGTGTTCCAGCACCAATAAATTTATGCGCCGTATCTTGTTCATCTACATCTAAGGTATAGCCATAGATAATAGATCCAAAAGAGGCTATGACGATTACTGTAATGATATGCTTCAACTTCATAGATACAAAGTTAAACAAAGTACGTTGAATTTATGAAGGATGATATATGGTACAACAGTCTGTTGAATCTCGTTGTTGCTTTAGCTTTAATCATTGGCGAGCCGCCATGCCTTTTAGTTCCATCCTATGATATACGTACCAAGAATTTTATCCGCTATCATTCAGGAAAAATAGTTTGACTAAATGATGCGTATCAATTACGTCTTCCCCTTCTAGGGTTCCTACCGCCCCTACGCTTTTTGGATTTTGTCCATTTGTCTACTAGGGGTAGCAAAACAAAAACCGCAACCATTATGAGTATGGTAAATAATAGGTAAAAGTTCATGAATTTTGAAGTAAGAATTTAAAAATCAATAAATTAAAGTTATAAAATTCAATTTTAAACTTAGGGTAATTTGTAGTTCACTTTGTAAATTGGTCTTGCGGTGTTAAAAAAATAGCAGGAGGAATCACCAGGATATGGCAACAATCAATTTCCTGTAAAGTTGATTAATTCCCTACGATAGGCTGTTAGTAGTTTGGATTTTGAAACAAATCCTAAATAGCTTCCGTTTTTGATTACAGGTAAGTTCCAAGCACCGCTTTTCTGAAATTTAGCCATCACCTGTTCCATGCTGTCTTCTCCATAGAAAATAGCATCTGGCGGTTGGTGCATAAAGGTAGCAACGGTAGTGGTGCCATACAATGTGGTATCGAACATGAACTCCCGGATATCATCTAACAGAACGATGCCCACCAAAATATTTTCTTGGTTTACAACTGGGTATAGGTTACGTGTAGATTTCGAAACAGATTCGTGCAACATTTCGCCCAGGGTCATGTCCGGTGTAATGAGTTTAAAATCTTGTTCGATTACATCATCTAATTGCATTACCGTTAGTACGTTTTTGTCCTTGTCGTGTGTAAGCAAAGCTCCCTGTTCTGCCAATTCTCTTGTATATATGGTATGGTCCAAGATGTTTTTGGTGATGAGGTAGGATATGGATGCCGTTATCATCAA
>CAZUIE010000207.1:0-6175 GCA_964620945.1 uncultured Maribacter sp. | reverse complement strand
CATCAGCACAATTGAAGCGGTCATTTTGAAGTAATTCGTTTTGATTTCCATACGGTTTTTTCGTTCGTTATATTTCATGATAAATTGTTTTTCAGATTATTGAATATTGCTGTTCTTCCCATTTCAAGCAAAATGAAAAGGATAATTAATGTTATGATTATTGAAGTGTATGTTACAATTGAATGTTCGACTGAACGAACACTATTTGGTAGGCTAAAAAGTATTCCAAGCACTATAACCAAGATACCAGAGGCTATTAAAGCTTTCAAGCCTTTTGCCTTGTAACGGGCTATTTGAGCTTTTGAAAATTCTTCTTTCTGTATTGCATTTAAAATAACTGCCTCTAAGTCAATAGGTTCGTTAATTTGGTCTATTTTCCCAAAAATTTCTCTTAAGTGGTCTTTATCCTCCATTTTAATAGGGCTTTTTTATTTTTTCATCCTTTAGCATCATATAGAAACTTGTTCTTCCCCGATGTAAAAGGACTTTTACGTTAGATTTTGTAAAGGCGGTTATTTCCTCAATCTCCACAATGCTTTGGTCATCAATGTAATACAGTTGCAATACCAAAGCTTCTTTCTCAGGTATTTTTTCAAATACTCTTTTTATCAGTTTTTTTAAATCTTGCTTTTCTAGTCGAGCAATGGCGTTATTGAATGCGGCCTTTTCATCATCCGTAATTGAGTATTCTCCCGCTACTTCATCTTTCCGCTTTTCTCGTTTTATAAACTGCAATGCCGTATTTACCACAATTCGATAAAACCAAGTTGAAAATTTTGCATCGTTTCTAAAGTTATTCAGCGAAGAATAGGCCGTAATAAAACTGTCCTGGACAACATCCTTTGCATCGTCCTCGCGTTTTACGATTGAAATAGCGACTCCAAAAGCCTTGTTCTGATATGTTCTTATGAAATACCCAAAAGCATTCGTGTTTCCATTTAAAACCTCATTAATGTAATGGACATCCATCAAGGGCTATTGGTTTTTCTGTAATTTCTTTGTCCAGAAAAATGATACGATAAGACTTACTCCACCGAATAGAAGCATAAAGGACGGGTAAAAAACCATTTCGTCAATTTTCAAAGTTTTTTCCATTACGTATGCCAAAAGCAAACCGAAAGCAATACCTACCATTAACATTCCTAGTTTCAGTTCTAGATATCGACTATTATTGGAAGGCGCATTTGTATCGATTCCTTTTTCGATTTTAGCCATTCGCTCTAAATGAGAAGATTTAATAAAAGTGTAAATTGTGTATCCGGCCGCGACGAATAATGCGATTAACACAATTCCGGGTCCAAAGAAAAAATCATTCATTGTTTTATGTTTTAAAAGTTACATCTATATGATTATTGTTAACACTAAAAGGTTACAGATTTTTTAGTTTTTTTCAAGGATCACTCTTGTGTGCTATAAAGGTTTATGCGTAAGTTGTTATCATTATCATTTTGTGAAAGTGTATATTTTAATAAGAAAACAACTTGCTGCTATGGTTTATATGTTAACAAATAGTTCGACATACTGTTATTTAATTTGTAAATTATTAGGTTGGAAAAAAAAATCCCACAAGAAAACCGGCTAATAGAGCAGCTATTAAAGTGTATTAATTAGCTAATTCATTCCAATAGGAGGAAAGCATTGCGGTAATTAGGTTTATTTCAAACTTTAGTCAGATTCTTTATAAGAATATACCGTAGTAAATCAAGTCACGACCCAAGATATTACTTATGGTAAATCTGTTCTTTTTAAGTTTAAAATATTTTGGGATGTCATCTGAGATAATTCTCTATGATTTATTATGACTTGCGACTAAAATTGGCCAATCAAATATGAGATGATGACGCTTCATTTTGGTACTATTTCTTTAATTCCTTTGATGTTCAGATTTTTCGTTTTGAACTGAAAACCTGCTTGAAACGAGTACTGTCTGTTAAATTATTTTTTTCCGAACCTTAATACAGGTCCTGTAAGGCTCAAGGTATTAAAAAAAAAACGTCTTAACTTTCTTTGTTTTTAGGCTGTATTGAAAGCACAGTAATAATTAAAGCCGCTCCAATGCCAGTAGCAAAATAAGCGTTAGATGGGTCTGATTCGTAAACATATGACCAAATTCCTACGGCTATGGATACGATTCCGAATATGATTAATAAAATTTTAGTTGATTTGTTCATAGTTGTTGATGAGTTTTATTCTCGATTATATTTTTCACACATATTGCTGCATAGTTCAATACATTATTTAATGGCTTGTTTATCAAATATAAACCGAGTGGAAAATCTGTAGGGCTTTTATTAAGTGGTCTACTACTAAGTATTTGTTTTATTCGATATTGCCATATTTACTCCTTTCTTGTTAAGTAGAACAAATTCCAAGTTCCTGAATTTGATTCCACAATATCAGGAAAACCGTCATTGTTTAAATCGCCAATTTCTATATTGTAGGTATCGTCCTCTAAGTCCTTACGAAGTCCAATTTCGATAAATTCTCCATTTTTTTGACCCAAATAAACATAATTTCGATCTCCTGAATTTCCTTCTATAATATCTAAATATCCATCTTGATTTAGATCAGCTTTATTAATGGAGTAAGTGCTACGTTCTGCCTTGAAATCAAAAACTTGATTAAAGGACAAATTTTTGTCTCCGAAATATATTTGATTGCTTGTACCTAGGTTTCCTGTTACAATGTCCAAAAATCCATCCTTGTTGAAATCACCTATATCTATAGAACGCGTTTGTTCCTCTTCTTTACCAAACTCTATTATTGTTGCAAAGTTCTTCTTCCCGTCATTTAAATAAATCTTGTTTTTTGATTGTCTCTCTGCGGTAATCAAGTCCAAAAAGCCATCTTGATTTATGTCAACAATTTTAGTCTGGATGGTCTGGTCGGATTTGTTTCCGAAAGCTATTGAATCTTTAAAATTGCCTTTTCCATCATTCAAGCAAATTTCATTTATTGCCTTTCTATTAGAGAGTATCAGGTCAATATCTCCATCATTGTCAATATCGGCTATTTCAAGGTTTCGTGAAGGCGATATTGAACCAAAAGAGTTACTTTTTTCAAATAATTGATTGGAAGAGCCAAAAAATAGTTTGTTCTCAATATTATCATTTGCCACCGCAATGTCCATAAATCCGTCATTGTTAAAATCCGCACTTTTTATTGAATACGAAGCGTCCATAAATTTTCCTATTGGCAAAGCTGTCTTGAAACCTCCTTTACCGGCATTATAAAAAAGATAGTTCTGTTCAGCCCAATGTCTACCATTCGCAACAAGTGCATCTAAATCTCCGTCTTTATCAATGTCAATTAAGGTTATAGATGCAGTTCGGTTCGATTGCGTTCCGATTGATAAAAAACCATCTGCATTAAAAAAAGTTACCTCTTGGGCAAACCCCTTTGATGAAACTATTAAAAAAGTAAAGTATGAGATATATTTTAGTATTTTTTTCATGTCCTTTGTATTAATATTTTGTTTTTTTACTCGATTAATAGTTGTATTTGCTGTATTAACAATTTTCTAGCTTAAAGGTTCTTTAAACCTTCTAAATCCACCTCATTGAAATAATTATTTTCTTTATAGTTTTTCATGCAATATTTCAAATCAGAATACCCCTTGAGTTTTTGGTAATCTTGTTCGATGGATATTTTCGCTATGAAATAACTGAATTCTAATTGTTTGTCCTTAAACCTTTTCTTGCCTTCTTCAAAAAAGTGTAAGCCTTTTTCCACATCTGCCAAATCATCAATAAAAAATTCATAGTAGTGGTTCAGATTGGCCTTTAGTATCCTATTTTCAAACTCGTCATTGCTATTGAGCATTTGAGTGGCATACCCCTCGGCTTTTTCATAATCCGAAATTTGCTTATTGTAGATAAACATCATGTGGGTCTGTTGTTCAAATCCATTGGCTTTGGAGTCGTATTCCAGGATTTGGTTCATAACCCGCCGGTTCTTGTTCTTGATGCTTAAATCTAGCAAGGTGTAAAAGTCATCCTCTTTCATTTCGGTATTAATGCCATAAGCTTCCCTGTTTTTTTGTTGATATTGATCAAGGTAATCTGCTATATTAAAGTCTTTTTTAAGTGATGCTTCGATGAAGTCGTCCACATTCCGATATTTATAAAAAAGATGTTTGATTCCGTCTGTTAACGCCAATACGGGCATTTCGTTATGATTACCATTATATGCATGTATTTCCAAATTTTTGTTTGTGACCTCTCCTTTCAGACTTTTTGCCAATTCATTAAAACCCAAGTCTTTGGTGCCATACCCTAAAAATATTGGTGCTGTCTCATTTTTTTCTAAATAACTCTTTATTTGGTCTTTGAACCTTTTTGTTCCTCCAGCTAATGAGATTGAGATTATTCCTTTGAACGGATTTCCGTTTTGGAAGGGCAGGCACATTACAAAATGCGCAGTATTCGAATGTCCAATGATAGCATTATACCCCGAGGTGTTATAGGCCGAATCTATGTAAGGAACAACTTCATGAAATAGAAAATTTTTCAATTTTTCCGGGCCTTCCAAAAATATACTTTCATCTATATTTTCCTTCAGACTAAAATTGGGCTGTGTTTCGTACCCTCTGTCATTATGAAATATTCCCACGACAATAGACTGGGGTATGGCATCAGAACCGTAGTCAAAACCATCATCATCCACGGTTAACTTACTTAATTGGGTTACGTAACTGGTCGTAATGTAAAATAAGCTGTTTCCATCGAGCGTATAAATTACTGGATATTCTTTTGAGCTATCGTACTGTTCAGGCAAAGCTACTTTAATTGTTCTTTTTTGATCGTGGAAAAATTCAGAGTCTAATTGAACAACTGTGTATTTCGTTTTTACCTCTTCGGTAAAGCTATTTACCTGTGTATAGGAGTTGGCAACCATTAGTAAAACTAAGATGTGAAATGCATTTTTCATTTGTGTTTCTATTTTTATGTCAAAACCCTAAGAAAACCGGGTATGTCTTCATTTCCTATAATTTATTAAGTTGTGTTGATTATTTTTTGGCTCAATTTAATCCAATTGATCTTACCTTATTCCAAAATAGAGTTCTCAATAATATATTCAGTGATCAAGGTTCTCATTTCATTTTGTCTTATTGAAACTGGAGTACCGGGATGGTATAAGGCTTTTATTATTTCTTGATCAAACAGGTTAAATCCTGATGCTGTAGATGCTGTTAGTGGACACATAATACTGGGATTGTCTGAAACACCACAATAGGGTTCAGTAGCATGACCTAAACCTATAATGTGACCCAACTCATGCATGAACAGGCCTCGACTAGGTAAATCCACCCAAATACGACCCTTATAAATATTATTATTAACGGTTTTATCATATAAAGCATAACCTATGAAATCAAATTCGATTATATCAAACATATCTGGCCATATTGGTCGGATCAACGTTCTTGGACCCATAATTAAATGAACATTAGACGTCTCCAATGTATTAACAAGTATTACTGTGGTACCATCAGTGAAATAAGAATTGAATTCTTCAAGAGAATCCGTTACCATTTGCCGATAGTTGGATGTTATATTGCCGTCAAGAAAAATCCTAATCTCACCTTCCCATTTTTCGCTAAGTGAACGACCTACAGCTAGATTATAAGAGACATGTATATACTCATCAAGGAAACTTTGCTGTAAACTGTTTAAAGGACCTTCATTAACGTCTAAAACGTTAATAGTAATAGTTGCAATGGACATGGCGCCATTGTCATCCATAACACTTACATTAAATCGTATGGTCGTAATCGTTTCATAATCAAGAATAGAGTTTACTGTAGTTTTGACAACCCCTGTAGATGGTTCAATAATTAAGTCAATATCTGATTCGAGTTTAAAAGAAAGAATATCACCATCTGCATCCGAAGCATTTACACGACCTATAATTTTTGATGGGCCAATATCTTCTAGAACATCAAATTGTTGATTTGTTATCACCGGAGTTGTGTTAAGGGATAAGTCAGAGGTTGTCTCGTTACTACAAGAAAATATTAATGCAATTACAACTAAGACACCGCTTTTTTGAAATAACTTTTGTGTTTTCAACATTTATTTACATTAAGCATTGGTTATTAAAGCACATGACATGCACATTACTGATATCCTAATTGTTTGTCCGTGGTAAATTGTATGGAATTCTTGATTGTTTT
>CAZUIE010000206.1:0-6318 GCA_964620945.1 uncultured Maribacter sp. | reverse complement strand
TGGAAAATTGTTGCAGAGCACCATTCTCCTTTGAAAAAAGAAGAAAGTTAAATTCAGACTAATTCATTTAAACTATTCAATCAATATAGTAAAGCTTGCAATAAATCATAGTATGGGAATCAACTAGATTTTACCAACGTATTTTAGAACTAAAAAAAGTGATGGTCTACTATTAGGCAATCACTTTTGTTATACATACAGATTCTTAGCAGCATCATAAGTTGACATTGGAATTCGCTGAAATCAGGTATAACGTATCGCTATTTGATATAAGGTCAAATTATATTTCGTTTTTGAAACATAATGTTCCGCGTTATGTAACTTTGCTTTGGAAAAGCAAAGTATTTGGCACTTCTCTTTCTTTAAATTTTTATTCTAAAAAGATCCATTACTAAGGTAATGGAACACTTATTATGCGACCCGACAGTAGGAGGGGAGTGTAATGTGTGTGGAATGGATTTAGTCAACAATCTTCAAACTGTTGTAATATTGCGCTATGTCATCTAAGGAATAGGTTTTTATCAATTTTGGGCGAATTGAATAAATAGTTTCAATTAGTTCTAACTTGTGGTCTGTTACCGCATGATGAATTCCTCTATGGCAATTCGGACATAACGAAACTATATTATCCAAATTATCTAAGGGATAATCGAAAGAAGTTTGAAACTTTATCGGAATAAAATGATGAGCTTCTACGTAAGGCTTTCTCGTTCTTTGAGCAATAAATGTTTCGTGGGATTTGTCAATTTCACAAGTATAACTTGCTATATCAAAACGCATTATCGCCAATCTAGGGTCTCTGTAAAAGCTTGTTCTACCACTTAAAGTTTGTGTGATTATCTTACCTTTTGGGTCTATATCAATTGCAGATACTTCGGGAATAGTATTTTCGATTATTTCTTGATATTCCAAATCTTCATAATCAATTTGTCCTAATGTTCTCCACGCAGGTTCATCAATTGAACCTATAACAATTCGATTATCCAAGTTTATGTATATAAACCAAATATCCCCGCCCTTTGGTTTGAATCCGCTCCGTGAGGATAGATAAAGCCTGAGTTCAGGTTTATCAGGTTTTGGATAGACTAGATTTAACGAGATGGAATCGAAATTTGGGTGCAACAGAAATTCCTTACTAGCCAAATCTGGATTGCTTCCTACATTTCCGACTTGAATATTTTCATTGCCAAAATATTCCACTACCATTTCAGCCTCGCTATCTGTAAGCGTTATTTGGGAATCATAATTTTCTCTTTCCGTAACCCGCGAATAGGCTCCGTTACGAGAGCTGAAAAAATCTTTATGGAAATCTTTAAAATCCAAACTATCGTAATATTTTATTTTTCTCTAAAGTTTCCACAATTTTCTTTGCTATACTTTCGACTACGGGCACAGCAACAGAGTTGCCAAATTGTCTATAAGAAGCAGCATTACTTGAAGGAAGAATATAACTTTCAGGGAAACCTTGTAATCTTGCACATTCTCTTGGGGTAAGTTTTCTTGGGTTTAATCCCTCTTGCGGAACTAAACATTCCTTACCATCTTTTCCATATCTAGCAACTATAGTATTTGAAGGCTTTTCGAGATTCGCTGTGAAAGCTGTAAAACCAGTGCCTCTTTCTAAATTACGCTTTGTACGCCTTTGATGCCCTGCCCAAAGTTTATCTGAAATAGTGTATTCTTCAGATGGATTATCTTCAAGTATTGATTTTAATTTTAGTGGTTCCCCTTCAAAATTTGGGAACTCAAAGTCTATAGAGGAATCTTTAAAGCATACCATATAAAATCTTTCACGTTTTTGAGGTACAACGGATTTAGAATTTATGACTTTACTAAAAAAAGAATATCCCAGATTTTCTATTACTGACTTTACAGTATCATATGTGTTTCCACCATCATGACGCTTGAAGTTCTTGACATTTTCCAAGAATATAACTTCTGGCTTTTTAACTGACACGATTCGCATTATATCAAAGAAGAGATTTCCTTTAACCTTATCTTCAAAACCATGTGATTTACCTAATGAATTTCTAGAAGAAACGCCAGCTAAACTAAAAGGCTGACATGGAAATCCGCCTGTTAAAATTGTGTGGTCAGGAATCAACAAATCTAACTCCGAATCACTAATTTGTTCTCCGGTAAACTCCCTTATATCTCCAAAAGGTACTTCTCCAAAATTTGATTCGTAAGTTCTTTTAGCGGAATTATCAATCTCGGATGAAAATACACATTTACCTATTTGACTTTGTAATGCTAATCTAAAGCCGCCAATTCCGGCGAATAGGTCGATGAAAGTAAACTTCTCGTCTTTAGGAGGAGGAAATGGAACATCCCACTTTATTGGAATAATTGTTTGGAAGTTAGGCTCTTCAACCCTGTTTTCTATAAAACCCAATGCTTTGTTCTCATAGGTGCATGAGACTTGATTACTTTGCATGTAGTGAGTTATATATGCATGTTCGTTTGTGAAATTCTTGTCAAAACCAAACTTCAAATCGGCTTTTAAGGAGGAGTAATTCTTCATTTATAGGTTCAAGTACTTGGTTACAATTTTAAAAAGAATTTGAAATGATATAACTTGAAAGGAACTTTATTATCAACAAAGTTATCCCAAATACCAATTGGGAATCATTACAAATCACTGGTTTAGGAATCGGTTAATAGTCTTTAAATGTTATTCTTTAGAATACTTCTTACTATTCCTTCAATCTTAAAATCCTCAGCAGATATGAATGGAGGATAAGCGGTATTAAATGAATGTAAGATATTGACAGTGTCTTTTCTATATAGCTGTTTAATTAAAGCCTTTTCCTCATTTACACAGACTACAATATCTCCATCGTTTGCAAGGGTTGTTTTCTCTCCAATAATATAATCTCCGGAAGAAATTCGAGGTTCCATGGAATCTCCTTTAGCAACAACAATAAAAGCCTTTTCAGTTGGAAATTTTAAAATTCTAGAAGCAATGGGTATCCTGTCAATAGGACTACCGTCCAAAATAGTACCATTTGGACCACATTCGGCAAGGCCATATTGATTAATATATGTTATGGGTTTCTCGGGGTCTTCTAAAATTTGATAATCCCTTGGATTAGATGGATTTCTTTTTAAAAATCCTTTTTTCTCCAATTGTATAATATGATGGTGAACAACACTTGTTGATGCAACATCCAACTCTTCCATTAGCTCAAACATGGTTAATGGGTCATCTATATTTTCTCGTAAAATATGGATTAACTTTTCTTGATTAGGGTGTAACTTCTTCATCATTGCTAAAGTAGTTAACATTTATGAGAACTTATAAACATATTCTATTTTTTATTCTACGAATTTTTATATTCGTTCGATAATTCATTCTAATATTAAATATAGTATTATGACTAGAACTAGCAAAAGAGGTAGAAGTGCAGAAACAGGTCAATTTGTGACTATTGAAGAGGCAAAAAGAAGACCTGCAACCACAGTGATTGAAACCCTAAAAGTTGGGCCGACGAAGAAAAGAAGAAAATAATGGCGAAAAATTATAAAGCATTGGCGAATAATGTTCGCTCTCGAATTAATCCTGAAAATTTAATTTTTGAAAAGGCTTATCGAGATGATATAGGTACTGTATCGTATAGTGACATTCTAGTTTATATCAGAACCGCCATGAAAGCCGTACCGGAGGAATATACTAAAAGAAGTAAGGAAGCTGGTGAAAAGGTAAAGGAACATCTTTCCAAAGAACTTAAACGCGTAAGTTATAAATACCAAGGTTCGGTTATGACTAATACGCATATAAGAGGTGCTAGTGATATTGATTTATTAGTAATCACGGAGAAGTACTATCAGTGGAATGGAGCAGAGGTGAGAAATATACTTAACAATTTTGCTGAAAGGTCTAAATACAATTCTGCTCAAATTCAGCTTTTGGAAAAAGAATTGGATTATAGTAGTTATCAAGGAGATGACCTTCAAGATTTAAGGGATATTAGAATGGATGGCGAAAAAGTTTTACAATCTGTATACTCTATATGTAATACTTCGAAGCCAAAAGCTATAAAAATTCATAATTTAAACCTGAAAAGAGATGTCGATACAGTGATCGCAAATTGGTATGATAGTTCTTTTTCAATAGCTCATGGTAAAGGTGAAAACAGAGCGGTTCAAATATATAATAAAGTAGAGCACTCGCGAGGTCCTGCTAACTATCCCTTTTTGAGCATTTTTAGAATTAACGAAAGAAGCTCAAATACTAATGGTCGTCTAAAAAGAATGATTCGTTTTTTAAAAAATGTCAAAACTGATTCTGATTATGAAATTGATTTGAACAGCTTTGATATAAATGCTATTTGTTACGACATTTCTACTTCTAAGTATCATAATGCATCGTTTTATGAACTAGTTCCAGTAATATACAAACAGTTAAAAAGTATTTGTGAAGATAGCGCACATGCTGATTCGCTGAGATCCGTGGTTGGTACTGAATATATATTTAGATATGATCAAAACAAGCTGAAATCATTAAGGCAATTACTCTCGGAAGTTGAAGGTATCGCAAACGATTTAGGAAAAGAATACATCTATGCATAAGAAAAGACTGTTTATAGGGTCTTCGTCAGAAGAGTTAGCCTTTGCGAAGAGAGCCAAGGAACTTTTGAAAAACGAATTTGAAATTACCATTTGGAATGAAAACGTGTGGGATTCAGCCGTTTTTAGAATCAATCAAAACTTTTTGTCAGACCTGCTCAAAGCATCACTAAGGTTTGATTTTGGGATTTTACTGGGAACACAGGACGATAAAGTTTTAATAAGAGGCAAGGAGGTTATGAAACCTAGAGATAATGTCCTTTTCGAGTTAGGTTTATTTACAGGTAGATTAGGGACTTCCAAGTGTGCTTTTGTAATTGATAAGGAAATAGATTTACTTTCAGATTTTAAAGGTATTTCGCTCGCAAGATTCGATAAAAGAAATAAAAAATCTTTTGACGAGGCTATTGAGCAATGTCGGGATATGTTCCTAGCAAGTAGTGATGACGAAATAAACTTTTTTCCTTCATCAACCTTGGCATCAGTCTATTTCGAGAACTTTATAAAGCCAATATGTAAGCACATTATTAACAATGGGATAGTTTCAGAATCAATACACTATGACAAGTGTAATGTAAACATTATTGTGCCAAAAAAGATTGATGAGGATGTCAATTTACAGTTCCAAATAATAAAAAAGAAGATGAATACAAAAGATGTCAGTATTGAATATGCTGGTAGACCTAGAAATATTATTGTAGATACTAAAATTGAAAATGGAACTTTAGAGATTGTTGATTTCCCGACCATAATAAAGGGAATAAGACATTCAATTTCAAATTTATTACCTGGAGAATTCAATAAGTTGACAGAAGGATATGAAGCAATCTTGGAAAGAGAACTCAGAAGGTTTATTACAACTATAAAAATGTTAGTAATTAAATCCGGTTTCGATGATATTGTTCAAGTGAATAGGGAATCCTGAACATTTTTGCAAAATGTTGAATTTACTTTTTCCGGCCTAAGAGAACTTTTGCCAAACAATAGGGGAAAGTAGCGTTAAGAATTTTAGGGGGCTGGTACTACTTTTTCTTAACCGTTAAAATGCTTCATAAAGTTCAAAGCGGTCTTAAGAGTTAGAATGGATCCTAAAATTTAGCAACCGACCCGTACATTGTTTCCAAAGTTATCTGAAGCCTTGATTTTTTTGTTTCTTTTTTTATCAAGAAAAAAAGATAAGAATCATTTAAAAAGGTTGAATAATTGCAAAATGTGAGCAAGTGTACAGAAATTTATTTTTCTTAAATTTTGTACTGTTGCGGCGAGCTGCCGAGAATGCTCTAGAAAAAAATATGACGTACATTTTATCGAATACGAGAATTTTAAAAGAATCTAAAAGGTTAGCTTTTTTTTGGCGTTGGCCAAGCGATGGCAAATTGTGTTTTAAAATGAACGCCAATTAGCGTTTATTTTAAAAAAGCAATCGAGCGTTTGGCTGTGCGGCAATTTTACATAACCCGTGACAAAAGAAATTAGCCAGTGGCTGATTGCTTTTGATGGCGCGATGATATGCGGCTGCATTGATAGGAATATGGTTGATGCTACTCGTGAATTCCTTTTTTCATACTATCAGAGATGATCCGCAAATTAGCTTTTACATAATTCCTTTGTTATTTCTCACTTTCAGGAGCTATAACGTAACTATGTAAAATAGCACGGAAATGCGCTATACGCTAATTTGCTTTAATTGTTCTATAATTTATATTATGTAAAATAGAATATTTGAATCCTAGATGTAGCCTTCTAACC
>CAZUIE010000205.1:0-6335 GCA_964620945.1 uncultured Maribacter sp. | reverse complement strand
CCTTGTAGTTGAATACCAAAGAACGCCGTTAAAGTAAGACCTAGGGAACCATCGGTTACGTGCCAAATTGTGATAAGAATGAGCAGGTTTAAAACAATATCCGAAACCGAATCCAAGTATCTACCGGTGTGCGATGGTGTTTTCTTTTCTCTAGCGAGCTCTCCGTCCGCTGCATCCAAAATAGATTTTAAGAGTAGAAAAAATAAGGTAGCCCAATAGTATTGGTTCAAAAGACAGGCAATGGCTATAAAGCCTGCAATTACGAACATGATGGTCACATGTATTGGGGTAAAAGAAGTATGTTTCAGTGATTTTGCAATAACTCGTGCAACAGGTCTACCGTAATCCGATAAATCCAAGAATTGGTGTTCCTTGGGCAATTTTGACATCTGACTTGAACTTAAAAGGAAAACCAATAACGGAAACACGCTTGCTTGGTACACCTTTTAAATACAAAGCAAAAATAACATTTATTTTACAATTTATTTACTTACTTATTTCAAATCCTTGCCAAAGTATATTGGTTGTATTTTGAATTTATAAATTTTGGCAGGTTAATATTATGGAAATAACAATCTAGTATCAAAACTATTGGGAAATCTTGTTTGGATGTTTACCTTTAACCACATTTTTAATTTTTTAAATAAATTTTTTTGTCAATGAAAAAGTTCTCTTTTTTAACCATTCTCGTCTTTGCTTTAGTTCTTTTTTCCTGTGATAACACTAGAAAGGGGAGTCCTAAGGTTTTGGTGTTCTCAAAGACCATGGGCTTTGAACATGCGAGTATTCCATCAGGTATTGCCGCCATTAATAAGCTAGGTACAGAAAATGGATTTGTGGTGGATACGACCAAGAATGCTGCCCTATTTACCGATGAGAATTTGAAGCAATATTCCACAGTAATTTTTTTAAGTACCACCGGGAATGTGTTGGACCACTATCAGGAAGCTGCATTTGAGCGATATATTCAAGCAGGTGGTGGTTTTGTAGGAATACATGCGGCAGCAGATGCGGAGTATGACTGGGGCTGGTACAATACCTTGGTAGGTGCGCAATTTTTAAGTCATCCATCAGGAACACCAGAGGCCGATTTCCTAATCACAGATAATACCTTTGTCGCTACAAAACATTTTAATGATTCCGTTTGGCACAGGGCAGACGAAATTTATAACTATAAAAATATAAATCCAGACGTCAATGTGTTGATGACCGTGGACGAAACTTCCTATGAAGGTGGTGAAAACGGAGATAATCATCCCTTCGCATGGTATCATGAGTTTGACGGTGGACGAGCTTTTTATACGGGTGCCGGCCATACCAATGAAAGTTTTAGCGAAGATCTTTTTCTACAACATGTATTAGGAGGAATTCAATATGCTATTGGTGCAAATAAGCAACTCGATTATACCAAGGCCTCGTCTCAAATACCACCTGAAATAGACCGTTTTTCAAAAATCACTTTAGCAGATGGGGAGTTTTTTGAACCTACCGAGATGACCATTCTACCCAATAGTGATGTGCTGATAGCGCAACGAAGGGGCGAAGTAGTATTGTATAGCGACGCGACTAAAGAAGTAGCGGAAGTGGCCAAACTGGATGTGTATCACAAAACATTAAATACGCCTGGTGTAAATGCTGAAGAAGGTCTTATGGGAATTCAAAAAGATCCTAATTATGCAACCAACAATTGGGTGTATCTTTATTATGCACCTACAGGAGAGGCACAAATAAACCGCCTGTCCCGTTTTAAATACTCGGATGGTGTTTTTGATATGGCTTCGGAACAAGTGATTTTAGATGTTGATAGTCAGCGTGAAATCTGCTGCCATACTGGAGGTTCAATCGCATTTGGTCCGGACGATTTGTTGTATTTGTCCACAGGGGATAATTCGACACCGTTTAACGAAAAAGGAGCAAAATATGTCAATAGCGGGTATGCTCCTTTGAACGACATTCCCGGTCATGAGCAATTTGATGCTAGAAGGTCTTCCGGAAACACGAACGATCTTCGAGGCAAAATTCTTAGAATAAAGGTTAATGAAGATGGAAGTTATGACATACCCGAAGGGAATTTATTTGCCGTGGGTACGGAGAAGACTAGACCTGAGATCTATACCATGGGACACCGTAATCCATACCGTATATCTGTAGACAGCAAAAGGGGCTACGTATATTGGGGCGATGTAGGGCCAGATGCCAGAGTGGATAGTCTTGAGACAAGAGGGCCCAGAGGCTATGATGAAATGAACCAGGCTCGCGAAGCCGGTAATTTTGGTTGGCCATTATTTATTGGTGATAACAAAGCATATCGGGCTTATGATTATAAAACTGGCGAGTCTGGTGATGCTTTTGATGCTGAGAAACCTATAAACAACTCTAAGTTCAATACCGGTTTAACGGAGTTGCCTAAAGCGATGCCTGCTTATGCATTTTATCCGTACACGGCTTCCCAAGATTTCCCACAATTGGGTACAGGAGGTAGAAACGCGATGGCCGGTCCAACGTATTATTCGGATTTGTACGAGGGCACTGAAAAACTACCTAGTTATTATGATGGTAAGGTGATTATTTATGATTGGATGCGTGGTTGGATGAAGGCAATTCACTTGAACAAGGATGGTAGTTTCTCTAAAATGGAACCGTTTGCTTCGGATATAAGTGTAAATAATCTAATAGACATGGAAGTGGGTCCCAACGGGAAAATTTATCTGCTTGAATATGGGAGTGGTTGGTTTTCAAAAAACGCAGATTCCGGCCTGGGTTACATTGAATATAATAGTGGTAACAGGCCTCCGCTTATAGATAATTTAATTGTTGACAATGATTCTGGCCAACTTCCATTAACTGTAACGGCTACTGTTGAGGCGAGAGACCGTGAAAATGATGCGTTGAGTTACACTTGGAATTTAGGCAATGGCGTGGTCCAAGAAACTTCGGAACCTCAAATCTCCTACGCTTATGAGAAGGCCGGCGATTATAGAATTAATGTTGAAGTAAAGGATACTGCTGGCGAATCTGCTAAAAGCAATACGGTTACCGTTGTGGCAGGTAATTCAAGACCGGAAGTTTCTATTGAAGTCATTGGGGGGAATACCTCCTTCTTTGTTCCCGGACAAGAAGTTCAATACGCGGTAAGCGTAACGGATTCAGATACCAATACCGGAATTCTTGAAGATAATATTTTTGTGAGTGTAGATTACTTGGAAGGGATGGACAAAGTTGCAATGTCTGCCGGACATCAGCAAATATCGGCCGAGGTGACCGGGAAAGCCCTTACACAGTCCTTGGATTGCAAAACCTGCCATAAAGAATTGGAAGCATCCATAGGACCTAATTACATGGATATTGCACAAAAATATAAAGGCCAAAGAGACGCGATAGCCTATTTAAAAAAGAAAATAGTTTCTGGCGGTACTGGTGTTTGGGGAGAAGTGATGATGCCTGCTCACCCCGATATTACCTCCGATGAATCTAGACAGATAGCGATGTACATACAATCCTTAGCCTCAGAAGGACAGCAAAAACCTTCATTACCGGTAAAAGGAAAGATACGACCGGAGATTAAGAATCCAGGAGAACTCATGGTGATTACGGCTAGTTATACAGATCAAGGTGCAGAGGGAGCCATTCCACTAACAGGTGCTACGACTGTGGCTTTGTCAAGCAACACTATTGGGTTTTCAAAGGCGACCAAAACACAGGACATGACCGTCGTTACTTTTGGAGGTCAGGATTTGCTTTTGCTTGCAGGCGAAAAAGGATGGTTTGAAATTCATGATACGGATCTAACCGGTGTTAATATGATTGTTTTAGGGGCAGGTTGGCAGGAAGCACCAAAAGCAGTGTATAATTTTGATGTCCGTTTAGATTCTCCAGATGGTGACAGTATAGGAAATGGGTCCTTGGACGTTCAGCCAGCAGGTTCCCAGGGAGGTGCAATCATCATACCTTTGACTGCACAGGCAAAAGGCAAGCATAAACTTTATATTACAGGTGCGGTAGAAGAGGGTGAGACTCCTTCTATGTTGGCTATTGTAAATGCTACGTTCAAATAAGCACTTTTATTTTGAGATACAAAAGCCCGTTTTTGAGCGGGCTTTTTTTATACATTAGTTTACAGCCGGTTCTATTTTATATCATTGAAATATGCAAGTACTTCCTATGAGTTTACTTTATAACATCCGTATTAGTGACTTACAAATTGTCATTAGTCGAATTTTGGCTAAAATAACGACTTTTTGTTGTTATTTTTAAGAGCTATCATAAAGGATATTTACAACTATGAAAATCAATTCTTATATAAATACCTACGCACGAGGGGCAATCATTTTATGTCTTGCGCTGCTTGTAGGTGGTTTGTACTATTCTTGCAAAGAAAACCCTTCAGTTTCCGAAAAAGTCATCGCGAAAGCAGACCTTACGGGAATTCCGGATAAAATTGATTTCACTTTTGATGTAAAGCCGATACTTTCAGATCGTTGCTTTATATGCCATGGCCCTGATAAAAATGCTATCGAAGCAGGGCTGTCCCTGCATAAGGCAGAGGACGCGTATGCTGCCTTGGGAAAGTTAAAGGACAGATTCGCCATCGTGCCACATAAGCCCGAGGAGAGCGAACTGGTAAAACGTCTTTATAGCGAAGACCCGAATATGGTAATGCCTCCTCCGGAGTCCAATTTAGTATTAACGCCAAAGGAAAAGGCTATTTTAGAGAAATGGATAGCACAAGGAGCTGAGTACAAGGACCATTGGGCGTTTATACCACCGGTGAAACCAGAAGTTCCAGGAAATAAGGTTACGGATTGGGGCGTGAATGAAATCGATGATTTTGTATGGGATAAAATTCAGTTGAACGGACTTACACCTTCACCGCAGGCATCTAAGGAGAAACTGGCAAGACGGGTGGCTTTTGACTTAACCGGACTTCCACCAAGTCCCCAACAGATAGAAGACTTTGTAAACGATACTTCCGATGATGCTTATGAGCGCATGATAGATACCTTACTGGCCACCAAGGATTTTGCGGAGCATATGGCCGCAGAATGGATGGATATTTCGCGCTATGCGGACACCCATGGGTATCAAGATGATTTTGAACGGACCATGTGGCCATGGCGCGACTGGGTCATACATGCATTTGACGAAAATATGCCCTATGATAAATTTGTTACCTATCAGTTGGCGGGCGACCTTATGCCAGATGTAGATTTAGAAAAAATGGTAGCTACGGGCTTTAATAGAAATCACAAAATAACGTTTGAAGGGGGGACAATTCCTGAGGAATACCATATAGAATATGTAGAAGATCGCCTACAGACTTTTGGAACCACTTTTTTGGGACTTACGGTAGAGTGTGCTCGTTGTCATGATCATAAATACGATCCAGTAAGTCAAAAAGAACATTTTGAGCTGTTTAGTTTTTTTAATAATAATAAGGAAAAACTGACGATACCCTTACCTGGACAAACCCCGGAACCTTACATTACCATTACAGAAAAAGACACGGAAGGCATTCTCGATTTTGTAAACATGCAAAATTCTCCCAAGAAGGAATTGGAATTAATGGTGATGTACGAACGGGAAGAAACCAAACCGGCGTTTATTTTAAACAGAGGTGCCTATGATCAACCTACAGATGAGGTATTTCCGGATACGCCTAACTCGGTATTGTCTTTTCCAGAGACGTATCCAAGAAATAGATTGGGTCTTTCCCAATGGCTATTCAACGAAGAGAATCCCCTTACGGCAAGAGTTACCGTAAATAGGTTATGGCAGCGCATGTTTGGTACGGGTATCGTAAGTTCTTCCTATGATTTCGGTAATCAAGGAGCTTTACCTACCCACCCAGAATTGTTAGATTACCTGGCCATTAAGTTTAGGGAGGAAGGATGGAATACCAAGAAAATGTTGAAATACATGGCCATGTCCGATACGTACAAACAAAGTGCAGTAACAACACCGGAGCTGTTGGAACAGGATCCAGAAAACAAGTTGTTGGCTCGGGCGTCAAGGCTACGACTTACAGCGGAAATGATACGAGACCAAGCTTTGGCGATAAGCGGGCTATTGGTAAAAGAAGTAGGTGGGCCAAGCGTAAAACCTTACCAGCCGGCAGGTATTTGGGAAGAAACCACTGGCGGCGGCGGGGGAAGTACCTCCAACTATATTCAGGGAACAGGGGATGACCTATATCGTAAAAGTTTATACACCTTTTGGAAAAGAACGGTACCGCCACCAAGTATGATGACCTTTGACAGTGCTTCCAGAGATTTATGTTCTGTAAAACGGCAAGAGACCAATACCCCGTTACAGGCCTTGGTTTTATTGAATGACCC
>CAZUIE010000204.1:0-6383 GCA_964620945.1 uncultured Maribacter sp. | reverse complement strand
CGTGCCAAGGACAAATCGTTCAACGCAGAATTGGTCACTGATTTTGATGAGACCATTGGTGAAATCGATGTCATCCCTCAAGATATAGGCAGAGTGATGTTAAACTTGATCACTAATGCTTTTTATGCCGTAAACGAAAAGAAAAGTATAGCCGGCAAAGGCTTTAAACCAACAGTATCGGTAAAGACCAAAAAAGAGAAAGAAGTTATACGTATCGCGGTCACTGACAATGGCAAGGGGATTCCCAAAGACATCGTAGATAAAATATTCCAACCTTTCTTTACCACCAAACCCACGGGAGAAGGCACCGGACTAGGACTGAGCATGAGCTATGATATTGTGACCAAAGGCCATGGTGGAGAGCTTAAAGTAGAGACTAACCAGGGAGTAGGTACTACCTTTATCATATACCTACCCATACAGAACAAAGTACACGATGATGCGATAAAAAAATCTCAAAAATGAAATCATTAAACGTAGAAAAAATCAAAAAAATAAAAATGGCTTTGAATACTAGTTCCCAACTGAACTTAAACGTATTAGGGATGTTTATTTCCGCACTTTCCATGCTATATTATAGTACGCCCACCAACGCCCAAATCAACGCTAGTAAAGGCGTTCCTAGCTTTACGAACTATGTCATAGGTAATGACAACCCCGCGGGCCAGCAGGTTTGGAATGTTGGCCAGGACAAGGAGGGGTTTATTTACGCAGGAACATCGAGCGGCTTGCAGAAGTTTGACGGGGTTAACTGGGAAATTCTTACCAATCCTGAACAGGATTTTAATACTAATGTTAGAGCTACCTACCTCGCTACTAATGGTACGTATTATTACGGATCGATCAACGATTTTGGAATCGTTACCACGGATTCCTCAGGTACTTCTTTGCTTACATCCTTGGTTGACCTATTGCCCGAGGAAATACCATTTAATGATATCTGGTCCATTAGGGAGGTGAAGGGAAAAATCTACTTCCAATCCCGAGACGCGATTTTTATTTATTCCCCAGATGCGGAAGATGGGCAGGAACCCATTCGTATCTGGAAACCGGACACCAACTTTATGTATTCCTTCTCCCTGGACGATACCTTTTATGCCCACCAAAGCGAACTTGGTTTGTTTCGGGAGAAAAATAAAAGTTTAGAATTGATTCCCGGTAGTGAATTTTTTGGAAAGGATCGGGTACAAGTACTCCTGCCCTATAAAAATCCAGGAGAGTTCCTTGTAGGGGCCTTTGCGGGCGGTCTTTTTCATTTTAACGGAACTGACTTTAAACCGTTCAGAACCGAAATTGACTCCCTAATGCAAACTAGAAGTCTATACAAAGCCCTGGCCTTACCCGACAATACGTATGCGATCAGTGTATTGGGAAGTGGCTTTTTTATCATTGACCAAGAGGGTAAAGCATTATCCCAATTTACTACGAAAAACTCCATTCCGGACCAAAGCGTTTATGCATTTTATCTAGACCGTACGCAGAATCTTTGGGTAGGCACCAATTCTGGACTTTCCAAAATTGAACTTTTTTCCCCGGTCACTAGCTTTGACTCCGACGAATATGAAGTGGGGAACGTACTTTCCATAAATGCCTATGGAGATGATCTGTATATGGGCACTTCTACTTCCATACTTTACATAGACCATGCGGATGGCATCATCAAAAAGGTCCAGAACCTTCCCAACACCCAAGTTTTTGATTTGGAAGCGGATGGTAATCAGCTCATCTCCTCTGGGCCCGGACTTTATAAAATTCAAGGAAATAAAGCCAGTGTCCTCCCAGGTACGGAATCGTTTCAAACGGTTGAACTTCTCATCTCTAAAAAGTATCCGGGCTATGTCTTTTTAGGCGGAGGCTTTGGCCTACATGTGTTTAAACGTTACCTCAACCAATTTGGTTCATATGAATACCAATCTATCGGACCTATTTCGGAGGTCACTCGGAGCATCTATACGGTTGTTGAAAACAGTTCAGGTGAAATCTGGGCAGGAACACAGTCGGGTACTTTATATAGAGTTCAAATCCCAAAAACTGCTTCCGGCAATCTAGATATTTCAAATGCCGAAGTTAAAGGATACAACGATGCAGATGGTATAGAAGGGCTCTCTGGAAATGCAGTCGAAATTGCAGGAAAAGTGTATACCTCTGGTATCGAAGGGTTTTTTTACTTTGATATATTGTCCGAATCCTTTAAAAAAGACACCATATTCAGTTTCTCGGATGAAATTGCTGATATCAATTTGGACATCAATGGACTCAATGGAAATCAATTTGGAGATGTTACGCTCCTTTTTAAAGGGGAAAAAAGATTGGCCAAACTACAACCGGACGGTAGTTATATCGTACAAGAATATCCCTTTAATTTAATTACTGCCACCCTTGGCCCTGCAATCTATACAGAACCCAGTGGTGTTTTTTGGCTTGGTACCGATGAGGGATTGCTGCGATTGGACCCGAACATGGAATACAAGACCGATTATGTTAACCCCCTATATTTTAGCGTGGTAAAATCGGCTGACAGCCTACTGACCTTGCCAGAATACCATGGAGATGATATTCCAGAACTGTTGTACAGCGATAATAACATAAGCTTTAATTACGTATCGCCATTTTTCGTCCAGGAAAATAGGATGCAGTACCAGACCTTTTTAGAAGGTCTTGATGAAGATTGGGGTGATTGGGAGAGTAAGACTTCTCGCGAATTCACTAGTCTCCCTTTTGGCAGGTATACCTTTAGAGTCAAGGCAAAAAATACGTTTGGTACCCTATCTGAAGAAATCGCCTACTCCTTTGTAGTGCTACCTCCATGGTATGCCACATGGTGGGCTTATTTATTATATTTCCTTGGTTTTGGCCTCATCGTATACGGCTTGGTTAAAATGCAGACAGGACGCGTACTAGCAAAGGAAAAGGAGAAGAACCAGGAAAAGGAATTGGCACAAGCCCGTGAAATTGAAAAGGCCTACGAAGACCTTAAAGCCACCCAATCCCAACTGATACAATCTGAGAAAATGGCTTCGCTCGGGGAGCTAACCGCAGGCATCGCCCATGAAATCCAAAACCCCTTGAACTTTGTCAATAATTTCTCTGAAGTCAACAAGGAACTCCTGGCCGAAATGAGTGAGGAAATCGAAAATGGAAACTTCGAGGAAGTAAAAGCCCTTGCCAAAGATATTGCCGGAAATGAGGATAAAATTATTTTCCACGGAAAACGTGCAGATGCTATTGTAAAAGGGATGTTGCAGCATACCCGCAGCAGTTCTGGTGAAAAAGAGCCCACGGATATCAATACTTTGGCTGACGAATACATGCGCCTGGCATACCATGGTTTACGGGCAAAGGATAAATCATTTAACGCTGAAATGAAAACTGATTTTGACAAAAGTGTTGGAAAAGTAAAGGTAATACCCCAAGATATAGGCCGTGTGGTTTTGAATCTGATTACCAACGCTTTTTATGCTGTTAACGAGAAAAAGCAACAGGACAAAGCTTTTAAACCTTTAGTGTCTGTGGGCACAAAAAGGACACAAGGACATGTAGAAATCAAGGTTACGGATAACGGCAACGGCATCCCACCAGAGGTGATTGGTAAAATATTTCAGCCCTTTTTCACCACCAAACCCACGGGAGAAGGCACCGGACTAGGACTGAGCATGAGCTATGATATTGTGACCAAAAGCCATGGTGGTACGCTAAAAGTAGAAAGCAAAGAGGGAGAAGGAACAACTTTTTGTATTAACTTACCAATAACTAAATGATCAGCAAAAAACCAACCAAAATGAAATACCGTATTGCACTCAAAGGCTTATTATGTTGTTTGTTCATTCTTTCCTGTAATAAACCCAGTAAATCTGAATCGGAAACTACTATTGGTGACTACAAGGTGCCTGAAACCATACCATTAACGTTTACGGAACCTGAACCTTTTGAATGGGAAACCATTACCTCAGATACCCTGACAACCCCGGTTACCTATTCCCTCGATGTGGATGCCCTGCCCACCAAACCCTTTGAGCTAAATACCTTTAAGCCGCTAAAAACGCCTATGAAGGAGTACGCTTTGGAATGGGACAATATGCCAGTGGGGGCATTAAAATATGATTCGGTTCCATTTACGATTACAACAGCTCCTATAAAAAAGCCCACCATCACTAAAATGAAACCACCGGGCATGATGGCAGGCACCAATGCCAATCTCCTCCAGCTTTCTGCCGATGAAGGTTTAATCAGTAATGACATTACGTCTTTTGTAGAAACCGAAGATGGGGCTATATGGATAGGAACTTCTGGATCAGCGGTAATGCGCTATGACGGAGAAAATACATTTGCCTATGACTATAACGGGGTGTATAAAATGACCTTGGACAAACAAGGGAAACTTTGGATGATGCGGCCAGGACCCGATGAAATCACAGTATTGGATTTTAAGAATAATATCGCCTACAGTATCCTCACCGATGAAGATTTTGTACCGCTAAACGTTCTTTGTGACCATCGAGGAACCCTCTATATATCCTCAGGTAATGGCCCGTTATTCACCATGGACCCAGAGATGGTCAATTTGCAGCAGCTCACCATTGAAGGTAGAAATGGAGCATGGAGCCTTATGGAAGATAGTAATGATAACCTTTGGATAGGATATAGAGATGGTCTTGCTGTTTTGGATAAAGAAAGAGAGACATTAAAAACCATCTCACCTCATACCGATTATGAACTGAATTCTATCGTGGTGGATATTAAAGAGGATGAACTGGGTGCCATATGGTTGAGCCTAGGGGGATTAGGTACAACCCAAGGGTTATTTGTTTTACAGCTGTCACTTAAAGACGAAACGGTTCGCATACTGGGAGAAGATAATGGCTTAAACTGGGCTGGAAGTGGTTTAATCTTATTTGATGAACAGGGTAATTTATGGGTAATGGGCACTTCAGAGGTGTATATCATCAATAAAAATAGAAGCGCTTATAAAACGATTGGTTTGAATAGTGCCCTACAAGGTCGTCTTAGGCTTACAAGACCTTTCAACCGAAAAGATGGTTCCATTTGGATTGCGACAACAGATAAAGGTGCCATCATCGCAAATGATTTTACCTTAACAACAGAATATTTTGATACCTACAGAGGGTTGATCAATGACCAAGTTTGGGAAATAGAGGAGGACTCTAGAGGAGAAATTTGGCTGGGCACCATAGACGGAATCAATATTATTGACCCAAAAAAAAATACTATTAAGGCTCTAAATCATGACGTGCTCCACAGTACGCTTAAAAATGTTATTCAAAATATTGAGGAGATACGGAACGATATTTTCTTTATTAATGCGGTTTCGGGCTTTTCTATTTTAGACCGTATGAAAAACAAACTAACGGTTTATGCCAGTAACAGAAATTCGCCTCTTCGCATATGGGACGTAGAGCTTATGAACGACCATACTTTTTTAATGACTACCGAAGAAGGTATCTTCGTATATGATATTAAAACCAACGTTCTTAAGAAAATTACATCAAAAACAACTCCGGGAATTTTTAAGAAGCGTAATCAGTCAGTCATTTATTATGACAAAAAAGAAATTCTTTGGTTTCCAACGAATGATGGTTTGGCCAAAATTAATTTAAAGGCACAAACCGTTAGTTATCTTAATGAGGAACAAGGTCTTTGTGATAATTCAACATTCGTGGTCTCTTTGTCAAAAGAAGGTGAATTATGGTTGGCCACCTTAAACGGTATTGCCATTCTTAATCTTGAAGAGAACACGCTGACCAATGTAAAAGAAGAAAACGGATTGATTCCCGCGGAAATGTATGATTTAATTGAACTTGATAATTTGATGTATGCTGCAAGTGTGGATGGTTTGATACCGATGGAACGAAAAACGGCAAAAACCACAAATAAAGGATACTATACCTTTAATGGAGGACTAGGATTTAAATCTACGGATTATCTCGAAAATTCCCCTAAGTTTCTAAGAAATGGGCAATTTTGGTCAGGCGTAGGAAGCCCTACCAATGAATTTAGGTTACTGGTCTTAGATGCGGCACCAAAACCTGATGGTGATAGTCTTAGGAGTACCGTATTCATCAAGGATATATTCGTTATGGATGAAAAACCTGGTTTTAGTTCCAAAAACGGGGTGGATTCTTTGAATACAGAAGTTGCAACATCTTACGCAAAAGCCAAAAAAATGAAATGGGATTCCATTACCTATCCCTATGGTCTTGCGGAAGGGCTTGAACTTCCTTTTGACCAGAACAGTTTAAGCTTTAGCTATGGAAGTGGGGATGTATTTAATAGAGGGCAATTGACCTACAGGTTTATTCTTGATGGGGCTGATGAAGATTGGACCTATGCTGCTAAGGACACCAAAACAAAAAATTATTATAATC
>CAZUIE010000203.1:0-6389 GCA_964620945.1 uncultured Maribacter sp. | reverse complement strand
TAATGGTAACAAGTTGCAAGTCGAACACCAAAGAAAATAATTCCCAACCCGTAACTGTAGTAGCTCAGGAGTCCGCACCTGAAATCGTAAAATTAACTTCACAAGAACTTCAAAACTACGAAACGGCCTATTTTGCCAGCGGTTGTTTTTGGTGCGTTGAAGCTATTTTTGAAAGTGTAAGGGGTGTTAAAGAAGCCGTATCCGGCTATGCTGGTGGTACAGAGGAAAATCCAACCTATGAAATGATAGGGAGTGGCAGAACTCTACATGCAGAAGCTGTAGAGGTATATTACGACCCAAATGTGATTTCCTTTACTGAACTGGTACAGGTATTTTTTGGATCGCATGACCCTACTTCTTTAAACCAACAAGGTCCTGACCGTGGAACGCAATACCGATCTATTGCTTTTTATCAAAACGAGCAGGAAAAGAAAATTATCGAAGGATATATAAAAGCCGCGGTGGACATGAACATCTATGAAGGAGATCCTATTACTACAGAGGTAACCGAACTGGATAAATTCTGGAAGGCAGAAGAGTACCACCAAGATTATGAACGAAAAAATCCGAACAACTCCTACGTGCGCAATGTTTCGATTCCGAGGTTGAACCGATTTAAGGCGAATTTTGGAGATTTCTTAAAGAAGGATGCGCATTAAGCCATATCTTATTTAAGTTATGGGATAATTTATTATACCACGTCGACGGTAACTTAACGCAACCAAAATTGACTTTCTACATCTTATACTCAAAGAGGGTAATATGTTGAGAAAATTAGTTTATTTATCTATTCTTGTTTTTGGTTTTTTCTCGTGTAGTTTAGATGATGGAGATAAATCAGTCGATTCAGAACTCATTGGCAAATGGAAAATGACCGAAGCATTTATTAGTTCAGGCGGTCCTCAATACTGGGTAGACATAGAAAATGGAGAGGAATTTGAATTTTTCGCAAATGGCTTGTTTAGCTCTAATCAATTTTCTGAATGTACAGTAGGTATTTATTCGGTGCAACAGAATAAACTAATGCTGAAATATAACTGTGACGGATTTGAATCTAAAGCTGAAAACATGGATGGCTTCATCACCTACGATTTGAAATTTGAAGCAGATGCTTTTATTGCAACGCCAACAAGTGGTCCTATATGCATTGAAGGATGTAGCTATAAATATCAAAAAAAATAACATTATACTTATTACTAACCGAATCCTTATTTTCTACAAGTTTTGAGCTAAGAAGATAGCATTTATTGTATGACAATATCGCTATATTCAGAAGTAATATGAATAGTAGCACTACCCTTATTATTTATGTGGTTTCCTTTGTGAATACTGGTATTACCGTTTTTGGTCGATGCCAGCAGCAAACTCTTTGGTGTGCTAAGTTCGGAATTGGTCGTTTTTATATACATGTTGGCAGGAGTACTGGGCAGGCTTAGGAGCAGCTCTCCATTTTTTAGGGAAAGGTCTAGTTCCTCAAATGAATTCGAAATAGATTTTATCACCAAAGGTCCGAAATCACTTTTTATGAATGCTTTACCCAATAGTTCATCAATTGTCACATCTGAAGAAGTAGCACTTAATTGTAGATTCATAACTTCAGCCAAAGCAACATTTTTGGAGTAGTTGGCGTGCAGCTGTCCACGGTGCCACCTTTGAACGCTCACGGGCGAGTAGGAAGCTGAAACCTTTGTTTCATTCCCTTCTATCGTGCTGGCCCACAAACTAGCATGTGACAGTGTTGCGTTTATATTCTTAGTATTCTCCGCTAATTTCACTTCTCCGTGGCGTACATTCATCTGTATGCGCATACCCTTTGGCATTTGAATCTTAATGACTTTTTTGACCTTATACTTTTTTTTCTCCCCATTATTGGAAGAATAAAAAACCGTAGGGCCGGCTGTCAAGCAATCCGTACGAAACAAAAAAGTGTGTAACGAATCCTTTTTCACTCGTAAAGAATCTAATACCGCAAATCGGTTTTGAAGTAATTTTTCTCTTTTTTCCATCAATTCGTTTCTTCTCTTTTCGTGCGCTTCCATCTGTTGACTTCTTCCTTCCATATGTTGCTGTAGCTTCTCTGCACGTTTTTCCATTTTCTCTCCCCACTCCTCCAGTCTTTTTTGATGCTTCTTATCAAAACTTTTTTCAAAGTTCTTTTGCCATTTTTTCATGTATTCCTCTCCATCTTTTTTATAGGCATCATAATCAAATCGGAAAGCTTTGGTCATGGGCAAAGGAGGCATTTCGACCATTTCTGGAAGCGGTCCCATTTCGGGAATATCAACAATAAACGTTGAAACATCGGGAATATCAATATCACCAATATCAAAATCAAACTCTCGACCTGGAAAAAGACCCATTCGTTGCGAATTAGAAGTAACGGATACTTTTTTGCTATTCCCCAAAATTTCTATAGGAGTACTGTCATAATACGCATTGGCTTCCTCTTTTGTGGCACCCTCAAGCTCAAACGTGGCTGTTACCGTAACCTTATTTTTATTCCAAGTTTCAAACTCTATATCCGAATAACTGGTATTGATGTCCAAAACGGCATCCTGGCCCACATCAAAACTTTCTGTGTAGGTTTTAATTTGTTTTTGGGCCGTACTACAAAATGTAATACTCGAGAAGCCTAGCACAATGATGAATTGTCTAGATAGTATTGCTGTGAATCTGTTCATTTTTTGATGATTTTAATTGATTTAATTTCTTTTTTAATTTCTGTAATAGCTGTAAGCGTAACTGTAAATTCTCAATGAGGGCAGTTATGGTCTGGTCATTAGGACCTATTTCGTTTAATTCAAGGGTAAGCCCCTCATATTCATTGTTCAATTCCGATAATCGGTCCATAAAACTATCCACGACCGCCTTATTATCTTCAGAAACCTCAAGTTTTGAAAATTCTAAATTTATATTGGCCACGTAATAGCTTTCTACCTTTTTTAAATCCGGGGATAGGTCGCCTAAAGAAAAGCTATTACTTTCCTTCGCCGTTTTCACTATATTAGGCATAGCAGTATCATTTACCACAAATTGTAAATAGCTTGCGAGACCAAGGCAACACAACACTAAGATAGATGCGGCTATCTTCCATTGGCCAAAACGTTTTTTAGCTATAGGGATTGCCTTATCCAACTTTTCTTCAAATCGAAGGATATGTCCCTCTTTTAAGCCATCCCGATTGGCTGCAGGTTCACGATTAAATAGTTCTCTAAGATCCTGTTCCATATCCTTTTCTTATTAAAGCTGATTTCAAATATCCTTTGCCCCTTACTAAACGTGTTCTGCTCGCTGTTTCGGTCAAACCCAAAACCTGTGAAATTTCCTTATGATCAAATCCTTCCACCAAAAACATGAGTACTACATACCTATATTTATCCGGTAACTTTTGAATAGCTTCTTTCACTTCTGCTATCGTTATTTCTGTGCTTACGCTCCAATCGTCATCATCTACCGCTTGCATATAGGATTCTTCCAAGGGAATAAACTCTTGTTTTTTAGACTTTAAAAAATCAATACACTTATTTATCACGATTCGCTTTAACCACGCTCCAAACGTAACCTCACCACTAAATTGATGTATTTTTTGAAAGGCACTTATGAACGCATCTTGGAGTACATCTTCGGCATCATCATTATTACCTAGAAACCGAGTGGCCACAACATACATACCGTCGCAATATTGTGAGTACAACGATAACTGCGCTTTTCGGTCGTTCTGCTTACATTTTTCGACGACATCAATTTGGAACATTAGCCAGTTTGGTATTGGTTTTAAGTTGTTGTTATTTAAAGGACGAAAGAAAAAAACAGTTGTGGCAAAATTCTTTTATTTTTACACCGATCATTAGAACTATACCAATTGAAACAAGTTACGATTTCCAACGAGTATATAACCCTTATGGTGCTAGATTACGGTGCCATTATACAGAAACTGCTGGTTAAGGGAAAAGATGGGAGCTATACAAATACGGTGGTCGGTTACAACCACCCAAGTAGATATAAATTGGATGAAAACTGCCTTGGCGCATGTGTAGGCAGATACGCAGGTCGTATTGCCAACGGAGGCTTTGAGCTGGATCGGGAAAAAATCTTTCTACATCAAGAAGATGGGGTACACCTACACGGTGGTAAAGAAGGTTTTAATCAAAAGACTTGGACTATTGAAGAAGTGAGCCAAACGGAAGACCCCTATGTGAAATTATCTTACAAAAGCAAGCACTTGGAAGAAGGTTATCCTGGAAACCTCACCATAAACATAACCTACAAGTTAGTACAAAATGCTTTGCAGGTTATTCATGAAGCGGTTACGGACCGTAGTACTGTAATCAACCTAACCAATCACTCGTATTTCAAATTAGATGATAGTCCGTACATTGACGATTATGAACTACAACTTAACTGCCCTTACTATCTAGAACTCGAAGAGAACCTCTTACCTACAGGTAATATAATTCCTGTTCGTTCTACGGACAATGATTTTCTGCTACCAAAGCCCATTGGCATAAAACGCATGGATACGGTATTTGTTAAAGATATGGGTAGCGAAAAAGTAGCGGAACTGAATTCTTCCCGTTCCGGAATTTCGATGAAAGTATATACCAATCAGCCTGCGTTAGTCGTATTTACTCCCCTAGACTTTCCAGGAGTTTGCCTTGAAACACAAAATTATCCGGATGCGCCCAACATACCCGACTTTCCAAACAGTGTGTTGCGACCAGGCGAAACCTACAACAACATTACTATATTTAAGTTTGATCTAGTACCTTAGAATAGAGTAACAGGTAAACTGGTTAAAAATAAGAGCTATGAAATTTTTGAAGAGATTAGTTATTTTCCTATTGGTTATTGGAAGTTTGTTTTACTTTTTTGGCCTACCGTACTTACGAGTACAGACTAAAAAAAATAGTCCTGAAAAAACAACAAGTTATGTATTAAAAGGGGCTGACTTAAAAGTCAGCTACTCTAGTCCGGCCAAAAAAGGTAGAACCATTTTTGGAGAGCTCGTTCCTTACAACAAAGTTTGGCGCACAGGAGCCAACGAACCTACCACCTTTACGAATTCAGAAAGCATAAAAATCATAGATAAGGATCTAGAACCAGGTACCTATTCCCTATGGACCATACCTAATAAAAATAGTTGGAAAGTGATTTTCAACGGAGAGGTACCAGATTGGGGTGTTACTTTGAGTAGCGGTGGTGCAAAGACTACGAGGGATGCGGACCAAGATGTACTCGAAGTAGAAATACCAGTGCGGGAACTGACCACACCTGTTGAAAATTTTACTATTGCATTTGAGGAAGATACACAGCTATACCTTAACTTATCTTGGGATATGGTAAAAATCCGTATTCCTATCAATAAATAAAATTTGGACGAAAAGGATAGCAGGAAGTATACTTCCAAAAAATCAAAAGGTAGTGGTCCCGGAAAACGATATGATTCTGAAGCACTTGTTGCAGGTATACGCGACCGTGATATCGCTGCGCTAAGCAAGGCAATTACCTTGGTAGAAAGCACTAACCTGGAACACCAAGAAATTGCCAATCGAATTATAGAATTGTGTCTTACCAAGCCCCAGGAAACCATTCGTATTGGAATTACGGGGGTACCTGGCGTCGGAAAAAGTACGTTCATAGAAGGTTTCGGAAAGATGCTGACCAAAATAGGAAAAAGAGTAGCCGTACTTACGGTAGACCCTACCAGCAGTAAAACAAAAGGAAGCATTTTAGGTGACAAAACACGGATGCAAGAATTGGTGCAAGATCCCAACGCATTCATAAGGCCATCACCATCGGGAGATTCCCTTGGGGGAGTTACCAGAAAAACACGGGAAAGTATTATCCTATTAGAAGCTGCGGGCTATGATACCATTATTATCGAAACCGTAGGCGTAGGACAAAGTGAAACGGCGGTACATAGCATGGTAGACTTTTTTTTATTATTGAAACTCTCTGGCGCAGGTGATGAGCTACAAGGGATAAAAAGAGGTATTATGGAAATGGCGGACGCCATAGCAATAAACAAAGCCGACGGTGAAAACTTAAAACCAGCAAAACTGGCCGAAATTGAATTCAGAAGGGCCTTACAGTTGTTTCCGCCAAAAGAAAATGGATGGAGCCCTAGAGTGTTCCGATGTTCGGCACTAGAAAACAAAGGATTAAAAGAAATTTGGGATGCCATACAAACATTTTTAAAATCTACTAAAGAAAACGGAACCTTTGAACGGAACAGGCAAGAACAAAATAAAAGTTGGTTGGAACAGCATATAGAACAAAGCCTTAAAAACGATTTCAACCGAAATCCCAAAATTAAAGAGCTTCTACCAGCTTTAGAGAAAAAAGTGATGTTGGGTACACTTTCCCCGTTTAATGCAGCGCAGCAGTTA
>CAZUIE010000202.1:0-6396 GCA_964620945.1 uncultured Maribacter sp. | reverse complement strand
ACAAGCTGAACGATAAGGGCATCAATGCCAATTATGTAGAAAACCCCAACAACGGACTCAAATATGTATACTTGAATAGGTATGATACTTTTGAGGAAGCTCAAGCTGCTGCTGAAAGTAATCTAAATGGTAGTTATGATGGCGCTATGTGGATAATGAACGTGGATAATAGATACACCAATGAAGCATATGCAGATAACGTGAATAAGCTGAAGGAGAAATCCTCTAAATATGAAAGTGATGTGTTGCGCAAAAATGTGATCGTTAAAGATAAAGTGGTCGCGAACAAATCGGATAATGATGGTTATGAAATTAATGGATTAGGTTCTGGATATTACCTTATTGCTAATGTATTTGCAGTTCCTCAGAATGCCAATCGTTTTGTAGCCTTGCTCAACTCTATTGGGCTTAGTGCAAGTTATTTTGTCAATCCAAAAAATAACTATCGGTATGTGTACCTAAAGCGCCATGATGATTGGAGTAATGCATTGATTTCCTATTACTCTAAACTTAACGATGCCTATAATGATAAGATGTGGATTATGCGCGTTAATTCAGACCAGATGGCTTAGGAATAGAAAACCCTATTTTGATAGTGAGACGGCTGTAATGCGTTATGTTGCTTTTTCTTATAATAAATTCAGGTTAGATAGAATGCAAATCATTGCGCACAAGAATAATCAACAAATATATGTTGACAAACAAAAGGTGTATTAAACGAAGCCAATTATCAAGGCTTGTATAAAACGACAGTTCTTATTTCAACTAAACCTAAACAGTAAAGCTTTAGTATCACCCCAGAAGAACCTTATGGTTTTTAATTCCCGTATGCTTTCCTCCAACTTTAAATTGGAATCCAACTCATACCTAAGGTCCTTCCTCCAATACGCTTAACTTTTGGTTCATGAAGGCGCTATTTTAAGAGAAGGCAATCTCAAGTGTCAAAACCAACTAGTTTAGAAGACCAATGTTATTCTATAGAGCTTTCAAAACCTATTAAGTAGTTGTATCCTTTGTAAAATAAGAATAACGGCGGAACTTCGTAATTACAATTGTTGATTTCAAAAATATTTCATTGTAAAGTAAAATATATCGAAAACGCTTCTGCTTCTTTTTGTAAATGTTTTTTTAAGTAAAAAAAAGCATATGTACCCAAAACCTTGCGAATAATTTTTTGTGTTATAAAACGTGCTCAAAATGAGACCTGTTTTTAGATATACAAACCAAGCATAAATTGGAACGATGTAATTATTTGTAACTAAGTTATTCAATATAAAAAAGTTAGAAGCAATGCACTGGGGCTTTACAAAAGGGGTTATTACAAGGACAATTTAAATCTAGATGCAGTCTTCACTGAGTTCACCACTCAGCTTTTTGGGTTAAATCCTAGTATCCTTTAGGGAACATACTATATCAAATACCCGTTTCACAACATAAAAACGGGTTGCCACAACATTAAGTTTTACAGGGAATTACTTAAATCAATCTTTGTAATTGGTGGACTCCGCTCCTATGTATTTATTGATATTCAAAGAACGAACACCAAAATAAACAAAACTGATTACCAAAACCTATAGTCTTGGAAAAGATGAACAAACTGACTATTCTTAAAAAGCTAGCACTCCTTTTTTATATTTTGATAGCTGGCATACAATTTACTAACGCTCAGGAATATGTGCCGTTCACTCCAAGGCTGGAAGGTGGTAACATAGAGATTCGAGGCGATATTATTTTTGTTGGTAACAACATCTTAAACCGGGCCTCACAGGCAAATCCCGAAGAAGCGAACACCCCCTATAATGGCACACAGAACAATAACTCCCTATGGATGGAGTATATTGATATTGATGCTGACCCCACTACCTTCAGCTCCAGTAGCGCTGAACTTAACCTTAACGACCCGTCATGCTCTCAAATTAGGTATGCAGGATTGTATTGGGCCAGTACTTATCCCAATGAGCGAAGCACCGATGGCGGCCAACAGTTTTCCGGTACACCTCGAAGCGAGGAATGGAACCAGATAAAGTTTATGGTTCCGGGTGGTTCCTACGTAGACCTTGTAGCTGATAATGATCCTGATATACTTGGAGAGGAAGACGACATTATAATGAACGGTTATCAGCCTTTAAATCCTACTACTTTTGCAAAGGACGGTCCCGTAATATGTTATAAGAATATAACCAATCTTGTTCGGTCAAGCGCTAATCCCAACGGGGAATATACAGCAGCGAATATTAGGGCCACAAGAGGCAGAAGAAATGGTTCTAGTTCGGCCGGATGGGTGATGGTAATTATTTATGAAAACCCAAACGAATCGGGTAAATTCATCTCAACTTTTGACGGCTATGCCGGCCTTTCCGGATCAGTAGGCAACGTGGACGTGGATGTGAATGGATTTAGGACTTTGCCGACTCCTTTTCCAGTAAGGGCTAGAATTGGGGTAGGCGCTTTGGAAGGAGATAGAGGTATAAGGAACGACCGTTTTTTCCTTAGGGCAGATATGAACTCGGGATCTACATTTACCAACCTTGCAACCGGTTTGAATCCCAATAATAACTTTTTTAATTCAACAATTACCACTAACGGAGCCGAAGTACCTACAAGAACACCTTATGGAACAAATACGTTGGGGACAGATTTGGATTTGTTCAATTTAAATAATCCCAGTCAAAATGTATTGCCGAATTCAGAAAGTGGTGCCACGCTTCGATTTACTTCCAGCGGTGACGGTTATGGCCCATTCTTGGCCACTTTTTCCGTTGAGATAATAGAACCGAACATTGTACTGGAGAAAAGGGTAGAGGATATAGCGGGTAATGATATCACAGGTGCGGGCGTAAATCTTGGTCAAACTATTGATTACGTCCTTTCTTTTAGAAATTTAGGTAACGATTCCGCTTCTGGATACACCATAAGGGATGTTCTTCCCGTAAACACAACATTCCTAAGTGTTGATGTTAATGGGGCACCTGGAGTAACCCATACGGTAGACACAACAACAAACGAAGTCGTATTCACGATACCGGACAATTTGGTAGCGATTGGAACCCCTACAAGCAATATTCGTTTGACCGTACGAGTAGCGGAGAATTGTTTTGATTTTGTCGACGCGTGTACAGACCTAATACAAAATATAGCTTATTCTACCTATAGTGGTGTAATAAATAATGCCATAATTACGGATGACCCCAGCGTGTCCGATTTTGATAATTGTGGGTTCGTAACCCCAGGAGCCACAAACTTTCTTTTAGACGACCTTGCTAACTGTAATTTTTCTAGAACTGCCCAACTTTGTGGGGATTTTATAGTACTAGATTCCGGAGATGGTTTTGATAATTATGTCTGGTATCAAGATGTAAATGAGAATGGCCAAATAGATTCTGGTGATATAGATATTACTGGCTTGGACGGAAATCCAGATAATGACCCAAGCACTACAGTGGTTACTTCATCTGGAATGTATATTGTAGACAAACAGATTGCAGATCCTTGTAAAGGATTTATGGAAATTATTACCGTAGAGCGTTTTGGGGATAATACAGAGAATCCTATCATAGCATTTTTCAATGATTCAAATTCTGATGCAGACCCGACAAACGACATACAAGGCGAAATAGTAAGCTGTTCGGTCGATGGCGATTTATTGCCGAAAATTTTTCTATGTGGAACTAACGATTTGCAACCTATTCAAGTAAACATTATCGATGCTCAAAGTATTGTATGGGAGCAATTAGATGATGGGAGTTGTGCATCTTCAGGGGACGATTGTGCAAATAAAAACCTTACCTGTACCTGGAACGAGGTGGCTACAGGAAATTCCTTTTCTGCCAATACAGAGGGGATGTATAGACTGGTCGTTACCTATCAAAATGGATGCTTCAACAGGTTTTACTTTAATGTTTTTCAAAACACCCTTGACATTCAATACACGAGTAGAGACGTGGTTTGTGAAACCCAAGGAAATATAACTGTAACCAATATTGGCAGTGGATATGGTTTTCAGTTGGTTGATATAGCGACAAATACCATTGAAATTCCTTTCAGCGCAAATAATGGGCCTATATTTAATTTTACCTCGAATGGGGCTTACAGGGTAGAGGTCACACAGTTAGATGTTAATACGGGGCTTCCTATTGACGGAGCCTGTATCTTCAGCACTCCGGGAATAGGGATTCTTGATCGGGATATGCAAGTAGACATAACCACTACAGAAGCTAATTGTAATGCTCAAGGGACTATTCAAGTGGATGCTCTGGATGTTTTTCCTAATTATAGCTATGAGCTGAGATTGGACGATGGCACACCTGCACCTAGTATCGGGAGTCCAGATTATTACCCTGCCCATCCAGGTGGGACACTTATAGATTCGGAAACCGCACAACCTGTTAATAGTTACACATTTAATGTGAACGCAGGCGATTATTTTGTTATCACCCGTTCAGATGATGACTGTTTGGATGTACAATCGGTTCGTGTAGATAGAATTCCCGACCCAACATTGTCTGCTTTGACCGTTGCAGACATAGGTTGTAGTGCCGGCACAATAGAACTTACTAGAACCGGTGGATTAGGGAATCCAGATTTCCTCTATACCATATGGAGCAAAGACGGGGTGTTGCTGCATGATCCAGGAGGGTCGGCTACGGAACAGCAAATCGTGAATAATATAAATCCAAACGCATACCAGACCGAAAGCACGTTTTCTTTTGGCTGGAGGGATGGCGATGGCGATGGCATCGACGAATACTTCCCCGGGGAAGAAGGCACCTATATTTTTGTGCTTCTGGATGCCAACAGTTGTTATGCGCTTTCCAATCCGGTTACGATAAACGATGTAGGTTCTTTGACTATCGATTCTGTAGACGAGGTACAACCTGCTTGTAGTGGCGATGCCAATGGTCAATTGACTGTAAATGTATTGGGGGGCATAGCTCCTTTTCAATATAGCATTAATAACGGTGCAACCTATCAGCTAACACCTAATTTTGTTGGACTGGTCGCTGGGCCATATGAAATAAGAGTTCTCGACAGCAGTGGTTGTGACGTAACGCTTCCCTATAACTTAACAGAACCTTTTCCATTAAGTGCTTCTGCTGGAGTATCAAGAGATGCCAGTTGCGACCCTAACGGTGCTGAAGTCCGTATTACCAACGTACTTGGTGGTGTGGCTCCATACGAATATAGTTTTGATGGCGGTGGTACATGGGGAAGCTCATCTACGGAGCTATTGACACCAGGAGATTATACGGTATTGGTTAGGGATGCTTTTTGTTCCTTTCCTATGAACGTCACCGTAGAAGGCCTTCCTGCTCCGCCGGACGTGGCCTTGACCCCTGAGGTAGATTATAATTGTGATGGTACGGGTACTATTACGGCATCACCAAGTATTACAGGATACGATTATAGATATGAATTAGACGGCGTACCCAACGCACCAGACCCCACAAGCAATGTATTTAATAATGTTGCTCCTGGAACATATACGGTTACCACGTATTACACGTCACAAACCCCACCAAGTCCAAGCCTACTTCTTTCTGAGGATTTTGGTATAGGAAATGGAACTATCCCTAGTCCCGATACTAGAGGTTATGCCTATGAAGACCAAACTACAAGTACAGTAGCGGGCGGAGATGCCAACAGCAATATTAACGACTTTCAATATAGCGTAACCAATAGGATTGTGGCTCCTTTTGGAACTTGGTTAAGTCCAAACGACCACACCGACCCCTCCGATCCCAATGGGCGTTTTTTGGTCATTAATGTGGGCACTCCGAGTCCAGGCCAGATTATTTATACAAAACCAATTCAGGATATTATTCCAAATAGACCCTTACGGATTTCTTTGAACATCTTTAATGTGGTGCGATCTACCGCAACCATTTTAAATCCGGATTTGACCATAGAAATAGTTGATGCGGGAGGTACGGTTATACAGTCCATTAGAACCGGAGAAATTCCAAAGAATACAGGACCGGATGATTGGGTATTGTTTACCACCGACTTTGATCCAGGAACGAATACAAACTTGGACTTTGTTATACGTTCCGAAATCTCAGGGAATAATGGCAACGACCTTGCATTGGATGATATTGAGATTTATCAGATTCCAGAAGTATGTGAACTATTTGTAGAAACACCGGTAACGGTAGCTGCAGGACAAGTATTTACTTCTTCTATTCAAAATTCCACTAACGTTTCCTGTAATGGCCTTAGCGATGGTACAATAACTTTTGAGGTTGAAAATTTTGACACTGTTGCAGGATTTCAATACTCGGTAGATGGCGGGACTTCTTGGATTACATCAACTACCTCTCCCGTAACCACAACTCCTGTTTTTGGAGCTGGAAACCAAACGATTTTAATTCGTAAAGCAGATGAAATTACCTGTGGCAC
>CAZUIE010000201.1:0-6407 GCA_964620945.1 uncultured Maribacter sp. | reverse complement strand
AACAGAAATAAGACCGGAACACCTTTTAAAATCCCAATTCTTTCTAAAACAAAACAGCTCATTGCCAAATACGAAAATCATCCCCGGACACAATATGATTCAAAACTAATGCCGACAATCTCCAACCAAAAACTAAATAGCTACCTAAAGGAAATAGCAGATTTGTGTCACATCAATAAAAACTTGACCTTCCATATGGCTAGACATACATTCGCTACTACAGTTACACTTACCAATGGTGTTCCTATTGAAACCGTTTCAAAACTATTGGGGCATACCAAACTGGCTACTACCCAAATTTATGCACGAGTTGTAGAAAAGAAAATTAGTGAGGATATGAACCTTTTAAGGCTCAAACTTCAAAATCAATAATTTTTGGCTGTAGCACATTGAAGATTTAATGGGATTTCTAAATGCCCTATATTATTTATAAATCAAACAAATACCTTTATGAATTAGTATTGTATTTATCCAACCTTGTAATCATAATAATTAAATGATTTAGATTGGACTTTCAAGATCAATTAGAAACTATCGTATTATCGGAGGCAACTAAGCTTGTAGGTTACGACAAGGGTATCGACTTTTGCCAAAAAGAACTTAAGAAGCTAAGGCTTGAGTTTATACCTGGGTCGAACTTAGGTGTACAGGAAGAGATTAACTTTTTCAAAATCATTAAGCAGAAAGCACAAAGCCAATTGTTCTATTATTGGGAACTAAGAGCATACCAAGCTAATTATCCGTTATCTGGTAATAAAGCTGAGAAAGAATACATACAACTGAAACTTAAGAAGGCGCAAACATTTTTAGATTCCCATACCAATTTCCGAAACTACCTAAAACTGGGACATACTCATCATGACCATTTATACTTCACCCGAAAAGGAATTCAAGGGGTAAACGCAGCAATGGCAATCGGTTCTATTGTCGAGTCCGATTTCTACACCAGCCACGATATTATTTTAAGTCGAATTAAAGCTAACGAATCTCTAGTAGCCTTCTATGAGACTGATCTAAAAGATTTGAGAAAAAGAAAATCGAACCAAGTAACCTCACTGCAATGGGCAAGCTCAAAAGTAGCATTTGTAGAATTGGTATACGCCCTATATCATACCGGAGTCTTCAAACATAAAGATATTCCTGTAAGTACCATTGCCAAGGTATTGGGCGAGTGTTTCCAAATACCCTCATTTGATATTTACAATACTTACAGTGATATAAAAAGAAGGAAGAAGGAACCTTCCGCCTTTCTCAACCAAATGCTTTTATCCTTCCATCAGGCTTTGGAAAAGGATATTCATAGTGACTAACGATCCAACTCTGCATTTATAAAGAAAATGACCTTGGCATAATCGGAATACCAATCAATTTCATGTTCACTATCAAAACTAACATCTAAGAGATAAGGCCTGTTGTTACGACTATTGGCGGATTGCATTAAAGCAATATACTTTCCATTTGCAGAGGGAGGTATTAGATAATCTTGGTATCCCATAAAAAGTAAAGTACTTGGATAGTCCACTTCGGCATTGAAATTTACAACAGGATCTAGCTGCACAAAACTCTTATAACTCAGACTATCCGAGGAAGAACCAAATTCATAGGCATTATCCGTTGCATCATAACCAACTATGCTTTCGGTACGGATTCCATTTACAGCTCCATTGAAAATGGTTAGCGCCCCATATAGTTCCGGTGCCGTGCTTACTGCCATACCTGCTGAGATTGCGCCTGCACTATTCGCATTTAATCCTATTTTTTTGGGATGTACCCATCCTTCAGCTATCAAGAATTTAGCCACATGGTTCAAGTCCTTCCAAGAATTTGATTTGTTCAACATCATTCCGTCTTCATGCCACTTAGGGCCTTTCTCACCACCACCCCTTACGTGTGCCGTAACGTATATGTTTCCCTGATTAACAAAATCTAAAATGGGTTCATGAAACCATGGTGTTTCCGAGATACCATACGCTCCATATACCGATACAATAGCCTTATTCGTCCCTTCTTTATTAAAATCCCTTCGATGCACTATACTTACCGGTACTAAGGTGCCATCATGGGAAGGTACTTCTATTACCTGACTCATAATTTCATTGAACTCGGGATAATTATTTGCCTTCGGAAAAGATTCTCGTACTAAAGAATTATTAGGCAATACCTTATAATCCTCATAATTTATTGTCCAGCCAGTCAGTTCTAGCCATAGGTCGTTCAAATATGGTGAACGGTATTTGAAGCTAATTTCACCAGGGGATTTAGGCAACTCAATCTGTATAACTTCACCTACTTCATCTATTTTAAATAAACTTTCCTCTACTCCATTTCTGCTTACCGAATAATAAATGGCATTACCTATTACCTTAAAATTAGAGAGTTGCTCCTCCCCGCTTCCTTGATACAAAACTTTTGATGGAATATCTGGACTTCTCAAATCTAATTGACAGAGTTGGATGTTACCGTCCTTGACACGCTTATAATAATATTGATGGTTCCTTTCAGTTCCGTAATCGTTTAACGTTTGATTTTCAGGTGCAAATAGTTTTTGCCAATTATAATTTCCGTTTTTAAATGCCTCATAAGTAGTGTAATAACAATCCCAATACTCATTGGCATTGGCTACGTATACAAAAACGTAGGTGTCATTTTCGGATCTTATTTTTGGTATAATATAAAACTCTGGATGTACAGCTATACCAAAGTCTCCATTTTTAAATATCGGAGTTATCCTATTCTTTTCTTGCCCTATTTCATAACGGCCCATATAACTATCATTTATTCTTTCCTCATCGGAGGTATTGGGATAAGCAATAAGTAGTATGGAGGCATTATCTGGAGTCCAAACAATCCCTCCTACCATATTCGGCTTGGACTGCGTATCAATTTCAGCAATCACCTCTTTTGATTCCGTATTCAATACGATAATCGATTGAAAAAAATCAGAATCCTTACCTACTGCAATCGCTACATGTTTGCCGTCATAAGAAGGTCTATAATATTCAATTACTAAATCCTTATCAAAATAAGCTACAGGATCGAAAAGCAATTCATTAGTACCAGTTTGGGTATTTCGTCTAAATAAAATTGAAGACGACAACGTATCCTGTAGGTAATATGTTGATACTCTTTCATCATATTTGATGTTAGATACTCCACTCGAACCCGCAGTGGCATATTTGTTAATGTGATTAAGGTATGTTTCAAAGGCTGAATTTGATTCAAAATAGCCCTTCGCAATGGTGTCCTGTTTATGGAACCATCCGAGTATGGCGGAATCCTTGAATTTTTCAAGATTAACATAATCATTTACATAGGAAATATCAAAATGCGTTTCAACCTTTTGCACATTCTCAATGAAGGGATACTCGAAATTCCGTTCCGTATCCGAGCAGCTCATACAAAAGATAAGAATCAATGTAGATAGATTTAAACGCATCATTGTAAAAGAATTTTGAATACTATTAACTAAAATCATTTGATAATTACTTCTTCTTTCTACCGGGTATTTTCACCCTTCCTTTCTTTATAGTACCATCATCGTCTCCACCTTTTATAAAATTTAAATTCTTGATTTCTTTAGCTCCTAACCTACGTTTTAACTCTTTCATGTTCTGTGATTTATAAGTTTTTATAGACCGAATTTATTATTAAATGGACTATAATTTATAAAGCAAATACTGTCATTTATAAATTATCACTTTTCAATTGCTTTAGAAATACTGCCGGAGTTACCCCGATTCTAGACTTCATAGTTCTAGAAAATAATTCTTTAGACCTGAACCCGAATGATTCCGCTAATTGGATTACGGATTTTCCGAATGAAATTTGAGGATTCCTTCTTAGTTCCTTAAGCGCATAATCCATTCTTAAATCCTTAAGGTAAGTCGAAAAATTCTTTTGTTGGTAATGATTTATAATCTGGGATATATAGGTATCGTTAGTGTGAAATAACTCCGCCAAACTTTTCTGGTCAATTGAAACATCCAAAAATCCTTTATTATTTTCCCAAAGCTCCAGGTCTTCACGTATTCTCATCACAATATCAGGGCTTATATCCAGAGGAGTTGGGTCACTATGCTTTTCTACCTCCTGCCAAACCGATATGTTTCGTATCCTATCAAGCTTCCGTTTTGCTTTAAAAAAAACAAACAAAACTCCCAATAGTAAAGGCAAAAGCAGACTTATGCCCCACCATAGAAAAGTATTGTTCTTTTGCCATAATACTATTTCCGCATATGCCCCGGTACGTTCGTTTTGAATTCTGGGTATATCAAAATCTTTAAAAGTGATGGCTTTTACTGTTTCGGCTGTTTGGGCATGTAAGCTATCATAATACACCCATCTTTTTAGGTATTCCTCATTGTTGCCACCTTCTAACATTAAAAAACGATAAAGTTCTTTGGTATTATCGATTAATGGAAAATCAATTTCTACCAAGGTACTGTCCATTTTCATAAAATAGTCAAGCTTATTTTTCTGTCGACCTATTTTCCCTTCCACCATTCCTAAATAATACAACAAATCTGCTTGTCCGTCCAGCTCCATAACATCAAAATACTTTAGGATAGAATCCCGAGCCTTAATGAAATTACCGTCATAGTAATTGACCTGTGCTTCTAGTATTCTATATTCAGGATAGGAATCTACATCATCATGCCGTATTACCCAATCCAGCGCCTTTTGAGTATAGATTCGCGCGGAATCAACAATTTTAAGCTGTAGATAACTTAGTGCCAAATTGTCCACACTAATGAGATAAGTCTCGTAATAGTTGGAAATTTTATTGGCATGAGCCTTCAAATAATTAAAGGATTCCAACTCTAAATCCAAGGCTTCAAAATGTTCACCATATTCACCTTTTATAGTAGCTATTGCGTTCAAAGCATCAACAATTAGTTCATGATATTTTATTGATTGACCAATTTTATAAGCTTCTATAAACATATCGATTGCTAGTTGAGGCTTATTGTTTTGATAGTAAAATGCACCTAAAAAGTATGTTGCATCGCCCTTATGCTTTTTATCGGCTAAATCACCTGCCAAAGAAATAGCCTTGTTCAATAGCTCAATTGCACTTTCATCAGCTGCGTACCAAGCCATTCGCTGATAAACCCAGATAAGATCTACGGTGTCCCTCTTTATTTCGGCTTGCTGTTCTATAGTTAGATACAGTTGATTCAATAGTTCCGGTTTATCGTCTTTTTCGAACCCATAGCTCAAGTTTTTTAATGAATCCATTGACAATTGCCGCCATTCCGAAATTTTGGAATCTAAGATGTCCTGACCTAATGTTGGTGATACAAATACAAATAATAGCAAAAACCTCAGTATCCTATTTTTTTTCATGTTTTTGACTTTTAGTTGTCCCAAATATCCTTAAAACTATACCCTATACGTTGGATTAAGTTTACATCCTCTAAGATGATTTCCGCATTTCCGGACATCTCCTGTTTAAATTTTATAGTTTTCCCATACGTGGATACCATATCATTAAAACCTACCTTAACGCTCAACATCTTTGCCCCATCCATAAGTGGCGTTTCCGAAAAAGAAACAACAACACCCTTCAATCGACCCCATTCCCTACTGGGAAAATTCTCCAGATTAACATAGACCTTCATACCTTTCTTTAGCCGCCCCGAATTCCAAATAGGAAGTTTACATTCGGCTATGATTCCTCCATAATGTAATGGTGAAACGGTCAAAATATGTTCCTCCAACTTCACATACTGGTCAATGTTCATAGATTTGATTAAACTTATCGTTCCGTCCATAGGGCTCGTAATAGTGTTTGTGAACTCCCAATCCTTTATGGTTTCCAACAACTCACGCCGTTGCATTTGCAACAAACGTTTTTGCATAGGTAAGTCATACATAATCTTATCGGATGCATCTGTTGCACTTTTGGATAAGTCGACATTTGCTATACCTGCTGCGTCCAATTCACTTCTTACTTGTTGTTGCATTATTTTTATGGCGTTCACATACTCTTGCTCTTTACTATAATCCAGTTGTGAAATCACACCCTTGTCAAGTAAGGTTTCGCTTCTAAGCAGATTTGTTGTAGCTATTTCTAACCGATGTTTTTGTGTAAGTGCTTTAATTTTTAAGGTTGCTAATAGCTGTTTGGATTTTGAATGTTTAAGACTATCGTTTTGATAATTGATTAAATAGAAATCCGACTGGATGGTTTTCACAAACTTCATATAGCCCTTGAGAAATAAGGAGTAGCGCTTTTGCAGTTCCAATCCTAAGGAAAGATTGTGTGGATACAACGAATCTAAAGATTCAAAACTTGATAACGATATGTCATCTTTACCTAGCGCATTCTTCAAAACCATTACATGTTCAAATACTGCATTTGTTTTTAAAACCGCTAGTACCTCTCCTTTGCTTACCTGCTGATT
>CAZUIE010000200.1:0-6427 GCA_964620945.1 uncultured Maribacter sp. | reverse complement strand
AACAAGTTTACCATGATTTTTAAAATTCTGTTCTTTCATTTTTTTAGTTTGATTTAAAGATAATCTTTTTAGTTAGTGTCGTTTTTCCCCCGCTAGCACTCGTTTGCAACGCGTGCCGTCCCAAGTATTATTCCAATAGTTCCCATTCTTCTTCGGTTGCTCTAGACTTCTGATATTCCATGACCATCAGCCAACCCTTATCCTTTTTAACGAGCAAGGCATCAAAATGTACGAATTGTTTTGGAGTTTCTTTAACACTGCCATTGAGGGACTGGAAGGCAAAAATTCCTGTTTCATGTGCCGTGTTTTCATCACCCACACGCTGTGAAAAACGGAATTCTACACTATTTTGTGTTTGGCCTGCTTTGGTATCAATAAAATCCTGCTTCCAGTTTACAAGTGCTTTGGTAATTGATATCGATGACTTGTTTTCTCCTGTTGTAAATACAACTACAGCATCTTCATGATACGTGGCTTTATAGCCTTCAAAGTCACCATCACGTACTGTTCTTGAAACCTCGGCCCAAAAAGTATCTAGTTCGGCTATTCGCAAAGAGTCGTTGGAGGTTTCCATTTTACCGATTAGAGTGCTTGTTTGGTTTCTTGCATAGGTAGTGCTAATGCTTAGTAAAAGAACAAGGCTAAAAACGAGTTGAATTTTTTTCATGTGTAAGGCTTTGGTTGAATAGGTATATTCTTTTTGGTTCAGGCTGCCAGATTCTAATTCCTTTTTCAAAAATCGGTGTCCGCTTCTTCTAGTTCTAACGTTTTAATCCAGATGTTCCTGTACAACACGTCATGTCCTTCAGCTTGTAGTTTTATACCGCCTGGAGTATCGGTTAATTCACCTCCACCATCAAGACCGGAATTTTCGCCTCCCCAAACTTTAGCGATAGGGAAATTTTTATGTGCTTTCTGTCCGTTAAAATATAGGGTGACCCTCGCTTTTTCGGTTCGGACACCATGTTCAAAGCGTGCCGCGCGAAAGGTAATATCATAGGCATTCCATTTTCCAATACCGTTATAGGCATCGTATGGAGATTCAGATTCATTGATTACGGCTCCCATGCCATGTTTGGTTTTGTCCCCGTCCAAAACTTGAATTTCATATCTGTTTTGAAGGTACACACCGCTATTACCTCCTTTTTTCATGATTAAAAATTCAATATGGAGTCTAAAATCGCGGTACTTGGTTTTGGTTACGATATCGGCTGCACCATATTTTCCACCAGCGGCAGACGGGTCATTGGTATTGACTACCGTACCGTTGTCTACAGGGTCTTTTTCTATTTTCCATTTTATAGGCAATTGAGCGGCCAACCGTGGACCTTCCCAATAGGTCCATTTCTCATCCAATAAAGATCTAGAGCCATCAAAAAGTATTTCGGCGTTATTCGGTGCCTTTGCGCCAACACCAATGGTTGTAGCTTCTTGAGCACCCAGGCTCTCCATCAAAAATAGTGTCGCTAGAACACTCATAGAACGCAATGTTAGTACTAACCATTTTTTCATTAATTCGTTTTTTCTTACGTTTTTCATTGATTTGTTTCTATGATTTTTAAAGGTCAATCATCCGGTGTGTACTTGTACTTACCTAGCCAAGGTAATGAATTATCGTGTAGCGAATAAATTAAAAAGTCTTGAGGACGTTAATAAGATCGCTAAGAATAGGAGCATTATAAGTAGCGGCTGCTATTAATTATATAGTTTTAAATAGTGCTGAAAAACATGGTTAAAAGAGGTAAAAGAGCAAGAGAGAAAAATTTCAGAACGCTCGACTGGAATCCTTTTCTTATCTTGAAGCGTTTAAAAGGGGAGCAGCAAACGAATTAGCGTAAATGTATGTTTACCCAGCTCCTAAAGTTAAAAATAAATCATGATGAAAAAATACTACTTATTTGTTCTTTTGTTTACCGCTACAAGTACGCTTTTTGCTCAAAGCAAAGTCTTGGAGAGCCAAAGTATGAAAAGCGAACTATTAAATACAGAAGTAAAGTATTCTGTTTATTTACCCGATGGTTATGATTTATCGGAACGCCATTACCCGGTGGTTTATCTCCTAAATGGGTATACGGGAAATGAAACCGATTGGATTGAATCTGGTAGTATGCAGCATATTGTAGATTATGAAATTGAACAGGGAAGGATCCAACAAATGATTATTGTGATGCCCGATGGCGATGACCGCTTATACATGAACCGAACGGATGGAACGTATCCCTATGAGGATATGTTTATGAAAGAGTTATTGCCATTTATCAAAAGTAAATACCGCATTCGGAATGGAAAAAGATACACGGGAATCAGCGGGTTGTCAATGGGCGGGGCAGGTGCCTTAAAATTAGCATTACGCTACGACAAGCAATTTGGGGCGTGCGCAGCGTTTAGTTCTGCCGTATTTACAGAGGAATCGGTTACGGCATCTGACCAAGAATCGATGAATGGATATATCTCCAAAGCTATGCCGGACATGGTAGGTGTAAAAGGTAAGAATAGACTCAATAAAAGCTACGAAGACTATGATGTGCTGCACCTAGTAAAAACCAAAGATCCAGCTTTGTTAAAATCGGTAAAAGTTTATTTTGATTGTGGTGACGATGATTTCCTAACCTTAGGAAATGCTGAATTACATAAGCAACTTACGGTGCGCCAAATACCTCATGAATATAGGGTTAGGGATGGAGCACATACATGGCCCTTTTGGCGAGAGTCATTACCCATCGGATTACAATTTATTAGTGATTCTTTTTGGAAATAGATTCTAGTTTTTTTTCTATATACTGTTGTTATAATTAGCGTACTAACGACAAGCCATCAAGTATACTACACCTACGAAATATAAACCAAGAATTGCATGCCTAATGTTGAAGTTTAAAAATTTGGGCTTAGAAAAGTAAGAAGTCGCAACTTTTTATTCACTTTTTAAATCGCTATAACGTTAGAGTTCATTATTTGCTTTAAATATGTACCAGCATTTATAAAATTAGCCCCAAAACATAAGTATTTTCCTTAATTTGCTAACAAACCAACTAAATACAAACTATTTTGGGAATTCTTACTATTGCCTCTTTTTTAGGATTTACGCTTTTTGTTGCCGTCGTTGCATGGTATGCAACCCGAAAAACAGACGAAAAATCCGCAGATGGTTATTATCTGGGAGGGCGTAGCCTAGGAGCAGTCACTATTGCAGGATCATTGTTATTGACCAATCTTTCGGCGGAACAAATTGTTGGCTTGAACGGTCAAGCGTTTACCGAGGGACTAATGGTCATGGCTTGGGAAACATTAGCGGCCATTGCGATGATATTTACGGCCGTTTACTTGCTGCCCAAATACATGAAAAAGGGAATTACCACCATCCCTGAATTCATAGAGAAAAGATTCGATCAAGAAACCAAAGCGCTACTATCCTTATTGTTTTTATTTGCCTATGGTATTGTTTTGTTGCCTACCATCTTATACTCGGGTTCATTAGCATTTAGTACCATGTTCGATTTGCCAGCGCTGATGGGCGCTGAACCGTGGACTGTCATCTGGATTTGTGTACTGACCATAGGAAGTATAGGAATGGTATATGCGATTTTTGGAGGATTAAAAGCAGTAGCTGTTTCTGATTTGATTAATGCTATCGGATTATTGATTGGCGGACTCTTGATACCCGTTTTTGGATTAATGCTCATCGGTGATGGAGATTTGGGGGCAGGATTGGGAATATTATGGGATACCAATCCTGAAAAATTCCAAATGAAGGGTGCCGTTGATTCTTCCATTCCTTTTGGTACCGTATTTACTGGGATGATGTTGGCGCAGATTTATTACTGGGGTACCAACCAATCCATACTACAGCGCGTGTTTGGGGCAAAAAGTCTTAAGGAGGGGCAGAAAGGAATGTTACTCGCTGCGTTTATAAAAGTGGTTATTCCTATCATTGTCGTTTTACCAGGTATTATTTCATGGCATGTTTTTGGTGGCAACTTGGATAATCCGGATCAGGCCTACCCTGCTTTAGTAGCTAAAGTTTTGCCAGGTGCGTTCACAGGTTTTTTTGCAGCGGTTCTCTTTGGAGCGGTGCTGAGTTCCTTCAATAGTCTTTTGAACAGCAGCGCAACGTTGTTTGGGTTTGATTTGTACCGTATGTATTTTAACAAAGAGGCATCTGACCTTCAAACGGTAAAAGCAGGAAAAACGTTTGGTTTTGTTTTGGGTGTTATTTCCATGGTCATTGCACCGTTTATAGCCTTTGCCCCTGACGGACTATTCAGTTACATACAACAATCCCTTGGCAGTTTAAGCGTGCCTATTTTGGCAGTAGTGCTGACCGGTATCCTTACTAAAAAGGTACCTGCACTAGGTGCCAAAGTAGTCATGATCGGTGGGGTATTGCTGTATCTGTCTAGCTTGTTGTTTTTTGAGCCTTATTTTAGGGAAACTGCACTAGAACTAGCAAATTCACAAGGAATTACCGATGCAAAACAACTTAGTATCATTGCTGCGGAGGCCTATCCGCATTATTTACATGTAATGGGTATTCTTTTTGTGTTCAACATTATTGTGATGCTTATTTTCGGCAAATTGAAACCGAAAACTCAAGTAACCGTAGAGACTACAACAGATGCGATAGATATTACACCTTGGAAATATGCTTTTCTAATCGGTGGCATAATCACAGTGCTGGTGTTTAGCACCTACTTTATTTTCTCTTAAATAGATAAAAGATTTTAGTGTACATGAAGAAAACATGGTGGAAAGAGAGTGTAGTCTATCAAATTTATCCTCGTTCCTTTAAAGATACTACAGGTAATGGCGTTGGAGATATTCACGGTATCATCGAAAAACTAGATCATATAAAGTCACTTGGTGTTGATGTTATCTGGTTGTGTCCCGTATACGAGTCTCCAAATGATGATAATGGCTACGACATTAGCGACTACAGAGCCATTTCGGATGATTTTGGAGGACATGCCGCTTTTGATGAGTTGTTGCACAAAGTTCATGAAAAGGGTTTGAAATTGCTCATGGACTTGGTCGCCAATCACACTTCGGACGAACATTATTGGTTCACGGAATCCAAAAAATCAAAGGATAATCCGTTTAGAGATTATTATATCTGGAAGGATGGAAAAAATGGAGGACCACCGAACAATTGGGAATCCTTTTTCAATGGCAGTACCTGGGAGTATGACGAAAAAACGAAGCAATATTATCTACATTATTTCACTAAAAAACAACCTGATTTAAACTGGGACAATCCGAAGGTACGAAGGGAAATTTTTGACATTATCGAATATTGGTTTAAAAAGGGCGTAGATGGTTTTCGGATGGATGTTATTTCCTTGATTTCAAAGAACGAAGGTTACTCGGATTCGGAATTCGACAAATTTCAAGATACCATTGTCAACTATTACGCTAATGGACCCAAAATCCATAAGTATTTACATGAGATGAATCAGGAGGTATTAAGTAAGTATGATATCATGACTGTAGGGGAGGGGCCAGGAATCGATTTAAAAAATGGACCACTTTATGTAGAAAGTGCCAGGCAGGAATTAGATATGGTTTTTCATTTTGACCATATGTTTATTGACTGTGGCGTTGGAGGAAAATATGATCCTGTTCCGTTCGACTTTCAAACATTTAAGACCGTTTTTAACCAATGGGACGCAGCACTCAAAAACGGAGGTTGGGGTAGTATCTTCCTGGGCAACCATGACTTTAGTAGAATGGTATCGCGTTTTGGAAATGATAATGCATACAGGGAAGCCTCGGCAAAATTGTTGGCAACCCTGTTGTTGACTTTAAGGGGAACGGTATACGTCTATCAAGGAGATGAGATAGGAATGACCAATGTCGCCTATGAAAGTATTGAGGAGTACAACGATGTAGAAACCTTGAATGCTTGGAAAGCAGCAGAAGAAGCCGGTCAGGATATGAACCTATTTTTTGATATCGTCCACTCACAAAGCAGGGACAATGCCAGAACACCTATGCAATGGAATTCCGAATTATATGCCGGATTTTCAACGGAACAACCGTGGCTTACGGTACATCCCAATTATAAAAAAGTGAATGTTTCGGCTCAAGAAACCGACACAAATTCCATACTCAATTTTTATAGAGAGATGATTGCGTTTAGAAAAGCGCATAAAACCTTTGTTTATGGAGATTATGAATGTTTGGATGTGGAACATCACAGCATATATGCCTATAAACGATGGGATAATGACCACGAGTTTTTAGTGCTACATAATTTTGCGGATTCACTCGTTTCTTGGGCTACTGACCTAAACGCTAACGAATACACCCTTCTTAAATCGAATAGCACCGATAACCAAGACGAACATTTTGTTTTAGGCCCTTGGCAAACAAAGATTTTAAAATCTACCTAATTTAGTTGCTTGATCAATTGGTATGTAAATTCAATAATTTC
>CAZUIE010000199.1:0-6449 GCA_964620945.1 uncultured Maribacter sp. | reverse complement strand
TTAATTATTTAGCAACATTAACAGCTCTAGTCTCACGTATTACCGTCACTTTTACTTGTCCGGGATAAGTCATATCCGTTTGTATTTTCTGTGAAATCTCAAAAGATAATTGCGACGCTTTGTCATCACTTACCTTTTCACTTTCTACAATTACCCTAAGCTCTCTACCGGCCTGTATGGCATACGCTTTTTGAACTCCGCCAAATCCAAACGCTATTTCTTCCAAATCCTTTAAACGTTGTATGTACGAATCTAGAACCTGTCTCCTTGCGCCAGGTCTTGCTCCGCTAATAGCATCACAAACTTGAACGATAGGGGAAATAAGCGTTTTCATTTCAATTTCATCGTGGTGCGCCCCAATCGCATTACAAACTTCTGGTTTTTCACCATACTTTTCTGCCCACTGCATTCCTAATATCGCATGCGGCGTTTCTACTTCCGCTTCTGTATTGGGAACTTTACCTATATCATGTAAGAGTCCCGCTCTTTTGGCCATTTTAGGATTAAGACCTAATTCAGACGCCATAACCCCACATAACTTGGCAACTTCCCTGGAGTGCTGTAGTAAGTTTTGACCGTAAGAGGAACGATATTTCATTCTACCTACCGCTTTAATCAGCTCTGGATGTAAACCGTGTATTCCTAAATCTATTACCGTTCGTTTACCTATATCAATAATTTCGGTCTCTATTTGCTTCTCTGTTTTCTTAACGATTTCCTCAATTCTGGCAGGATGAATACGGCCATCGGTCACTAACTTGTGGAGCGATAAACGCGCTACCTCTCGCCGAACCGAATCAAAACAGGACAAGATAATTGCTTCAGGCGTATCGTCTACAATAATTTCAACACCGGTTGCGGCTTCCAAGGCTCTAATATTCCTTCCTTCACGACCAATAATCCTTCCTTTAACATCATCGGATTCTATATTAAAAACAGAAACACAGTTTTCTACCGCTTCCTCTGTTCCTATTCGCTGTATCGTGTTTATTACGATTTTCCGTGCCTCTTGCTGCGCAGTCAACTTTGCCTCCTCTACGGTAGTTTGGATGTAACCCATCGCATCGGACTTGGCTTTTTCGCGTAAACTTTCAATAAGTTGGCTCTTCGCATCGTCTGCCGAAAGGCCTGAAATAACTTCCAATTGTTGAATTTGGCTGTTATGCAGTTTATCCACTTCTGATTGCTTTTTTTCAAAGAACTCTTTCCTATGGTCAATATCCTTCAACTTCTCATCTAACTGAGCGTTTAGTTTTTTTCCCCGGGCCAGTTCACTGCTTACTTGGGACTCTTTGTCCCTAGTGCGTTTTTCTGCTTCATTTATCTTTCTATCCTTGCTTATAATTACTTTTTCGTGCTCCGCTTTTAATTCTAAAAATTTTTCCTTCGCCTGCAGTATTTTATCTTTTTTGATACTTTCTCCCTCAACCTTAGCCTCCTTTAAAAGTTGAGACGCCTCTTTTTTGGCATTCGCAATGGTTTTGGAGGCTTTCCCCTTTTCCATAAACTTCGCTATTCCAAAACCTATCGCCAGTCCCACGATGGCGGCTATAATAATCATTGTACTGTCCATAGTTGTTTGTGTTAAATGAAAAAAGCCCACATTGGAGAAGTTTTGTACAAACTCCGGTAAACAGGTTTAGGGCTAACAGACTGATCAAGGATCCCTATACAAGTAGGGCTTGCTTTTACAATCTAAACTCACCCTTTTTAAAAAAATAAATGTTGAGTTCGACAAAAGGTATTACCAATGTGGGCAGTAACTTTAATTGATTTTAAAGAACGTTTTTATTGTGAAGCTAACTTTGAATGTACCAAATCACTTAACGCTTTTAAACGTTGTTCCGCTTCTTGGGTACCTTCTGTCTGCTCTATACCTTTTTGTTCAATTTTAGAGGCAAACTGCAAGGCGCACATGGCCAATACATCTTGTTTATCCCTTACGGCATAGTTTTGCTCAAATTTCTTGGCCAGCTGATCTATATTTTTAGCTGCCTTTCGCAACCCTTCCTCTTGACTTGGATTTATCGTTAACGGATATACCCTGTCTGCAATGGAAAGCTTTATTTTGAGCTTATCTGACATGTTATTTTTAACGTTACTCCGAAAGCTGTGCAATGCAATGGTCCAACTCCCGTATCAACGTATTTATTTTTAGTTTTGCTTCTGTTTTATTGGTATTACTGCCTAGCATTGAACTTGCAAGCTTAAGTGAATTATATTTTTCCTCCCAATCCGAAACCGATTTATCGGCTTTTTGCTGAACGGACTTTATAGAAACCAATTCATTTTCCAGTTCGGTGTTAGCACGTTTCATCACTTCTAATTTATGAAGTAGCTTGCTAACCCTGTTTTCTAAAGAATCAACGATTTGTATTAATTCACTCATCTAAAAAATTCGATGCTATTTACACAAAGTTAACATTCATCGGCAGACTTAGCAATACTTTTCACAAATAATCTTTTAAGTATTTTAATTAGTCAATAGAAGGCCATAGACAGCAGGCTTTCACACATTCGCAACAATCCTTTCTAGAATTGGCTTGGTTTAATTAATTTCGTAGCAATTTTGCACACTTATGAAAAACATCATTTTTAGTTTCCTACTCCTATTGATTATCTATACCAGTTTAGGACAGGAAACGTACCCAACTGACGCTTTTAGAGCTCCATTGGACATTCCCATCATTTTAGCGGGAACGTTTGGAGAGCTGCGGTCCAACCATTTTCATTCAGGAATCGATATTAAGACCCAGCAGCGAGAAGGTTTACCAGTTTACGGTATTGGCGACGGTACCGTTACGCGCATAAAAGTAGCACTATGGGGCTATGGCAAAGTATTATACGTAGCACATCCTAACGGTTACACTTCTGTTTATGGCCATTTGCAGAAATTTTCTCCTAAGATAGAAGCCTATATCAAAAAGATACAATATCAAAAAAAATCATATGAGGTAGAAGTTTTCCCAGACTACGGAGAACTAAAAGTAGACAAAGGGGAACTTATTGCTTACAGCGGCAACACTGGCGGCTCTTCTGGGCCACATGTACATTTTGAAATTCGTAGTAGCGTATCGGAAAAACCTACAAATCCATTGCTTTATGGAATTGATGTTGCCGATGCCACCAATCCTATTTTGGAAAAATTATTTTTATATCCGCTTTCTAAAAACGCTCGGATAAACAAAAGTGAAGAACGAATACAAATCAATTTTACCAAACAAAGCGATGGTACTTTTTTGGCAAATACGGTCAATGCGATTGGAAAAATTGGTGTTGGGTTTATTGGATTTGACCGCCAAGATATGGCAGCGAACAGAAATGGTATTTATGCAGCTTCACTTTCTGTAAACGGGAAAACATACACGGCTTACGATTTTGAATCCTTTTCCTTTGGCGAGACAAGATACCTCAACACATTGATTGATTATGATTACTTTGGACGGTATCGACGACGTATTCAAAAACTCTTCAAATCTCCTGGAAACAGATTAAGTATATATGAAGAACTCTACAATAACGGGGAAATCGAAATCAGAGAGGGTTTAAGTTACAATCTTAGGGTAAATATTAAGGATCTCAAAGGAAATGAGGCTATCCTAAAAATTCCCGTAGAAGGTAAAATGGAAGAACTTAAGGTACCAAAAAAGGAAACAAAAACCGATAATTATGTGATTGCATCAAAACCCAACAATTACGATTTAGAGGGTGCAAAAGTATATTTTCCTTCCAATACGTTTTATGAAGATTTTTATATTGACCTAAAAAAAGGAAAAGATACCGTCACCATTCACAGAAATACAGTTCCTGCACATCGTAACTTCACCTTAACTTTTGATGTAAACAAATATAGTTCTGAAGAACAGAAACAGTTGTTCATTGCCAGATTGGACAGCAAATTAAGACCCAGTTATGTGAGTACCTATAAACGCTCTGGCACCTTTACGGCCAGAACAAGAAACCTAGGAACCTATACCTTGGCAAAAGACACGATTGCACCTAAGATTCGTGCTAAGAATTTTAAAGAAAAACAATGGCTAAACAACTATAAATATCTAAGTCTTGACATTACGGATGATTTGAGCGGCATAGACACTTATTCCGCAACCTTGAACGGTAACTGGATTTTAATGGAATACGAACCTAAAACAAATACACTCAGGTACAATTTTGATGATAAAATCTTAAATGAAAAGCAATGTGTTCTCGAAGTTACCGTTACGGATAATGTAGGCAACAACAATACCCTAACAACTACTTTTTTTCGAAAATAAACTATGTGAAATTTTGCAAAGCTACTTTAACTCTTTTTATACTGTGCCAATTTTATAGCCTGGCACAAACAGCAACTATTACCGGGATAGTCTTAGATGAAGCAAATAGACCCCTACCCGGAGTAAATATTTCTTCCGGAAGATTAGGAACCGTTACCGATGATAATGGGTTTTATATCCTAACCATGACAGCAGATAGGGAAATACAAATTACCTTTTCCCACCTAGGTCATAAAGACGTGATATTACAAGGATTGTTATTGTCCACCAACGAAAATTTTGAATTTAGTCCCATACTTAAAACCGACGTTGTACAAGTTGCCGGTGTTACCATATCGCCAAGGGGAAGAAAAGAGGTTACAGGAATCACATCCATCTCACCCGAACAATTGCGAAAAATTCCCGGTGCCAATGCAGGTGTTGAAAATATATTAAAATTGCTACCGGGCGTAAGCTCCAATAATGAATTGAGTACGCAATATGCCGTCCGTGGCGGAAACTTTGACGAAAACCTGGTGTATGTAAACGAAATAGAGGTGTACCGGCCCTTTCTCATACGCTCCGCTCAACAAGAAGGCTTGAGCTTTGTAAACAGTAACATGGTGCAAGACGTTATGTTTTCGCCAGGCGGGTTCCAAGCCAAGTATGGGGATAAACTTTCGTCCGTATTGGACATTACCTATAAAACTCCAACCACCTTTTCCGTAGAAGGTGACTTTAGCTTTTTGGGTGCCAGTGCCAACTTGGAAACCCGTTCCAAAAACAAAAAAATAAGTAGCATTACAGGACTACGTTACAGAAACAATGCATTACTTGTGAACAGCCAACAAACCCAAAGCAACTTTAATCCAGCCTTTACAGATGCACAAAGCTATTTTACGTATCGTTTTTCTAACAAGTTCATTCTAAGCTTTCTAGGAAATCTCTCAGTAAATAACTATACCAATGAACCATTAAACAGACAAACAAATTTTGGCACCTTAGAAGATCCAAAAGCACTAACGGTTTTCTACCAAGGAAAAGAAGTAAACCGTTATGCTACAGCGCTTGGTGCTTTTAAGGCCAACTATCAAGTCAGTGACGACACTACCCTAAAACTAATTACATCGCTCTACCACACCACGGAAGAAGAATACTCAGATGTTATAGCATCGTATCAACTGGGCACCGTAGACAGTAATCTCGGTAGCGAAACCTTAGGTGAAATTACGAATCCCAGAGGTGTAGGATCTCAATTCAATAGGTCCAGAAATGATTTGGATGCTTTAATTTTCAATATTAATCACAGAGGAGTTCACAAAAGAAAAGATCATTTACTAGAGTGGGGAATTAAATACACCCATGAGGATATACGCGATCAACTTAGGGAATCCGAATTCATAGATTCTGCAGGTTTCTCCATTCGACCTCCACGCTCCGAGTTTATTAACAACCAACCAGAACAACCCTTTACTGCTCCATTGGAAGCATTCGAAAATCTTACGGCAAGCAATTTTGTAAAGACCAATCGATTTTCCGGATTTGTTCAATTTGGGAAACAAAGCAAATGGGGCCCGCATGACGTGTATTATAATATTGGGGTACGCAGTCAGCACTGGACCGTTAGCGGAACCGATGTGGCTAAGGTGTCACAAACCGTTGTAAGTCCTAGAGTTCAGGTAGCGATAAAACCCGATTGGGGAAAAGATATATTATTTAGATTATCAGGAGGCGTTTATCATCAACCCCCATTTTACAGAGAACTTAGAGACAGTTCAGGTACTATAAGACCTAATGTAAAAGCGCAAAAAGCGGTACATATCGTAGCAGGAAACGAATATAGTTTTTTACTTTGGGAGCGGCCCTTTACCTTGATCAGTGAGGCTTACTATAAAAAATTGACCAACGTAAATCCCTACACCATTGAGGATGTGCGCATACGCTATGCTGCGACTAATGACACAAAAGCATACGTTTACGGAGCGGAGATGCGGCTAAATGGTGCATTTGTACCTGGAGTCGAATCCTGGATAAGTTTGGGCTATTTAAAAACGGAGGAGAATAGAAACAGACGTGGCTATATCGCTAGACCAACTGATCAACGTGTTAAATTGGGAATTCTATTTCAAGACTATATCCCTAACATACCAGAGTTAAAAATGTATCTGAACCTCGTTTATAGTACTGGAGTGCCGG
>CAZUIE010000198.1:0-6503 GCA_964620945.1 uncultured Maribacter sp. | reverse complement strand
AACATATCTATAACGGAACACGAGACCATTATGCGCTCTCAAGAGGACGTAAATTCCCCATTTTAGGCAGGCGTGGATTAACCGTATCTGCCATGAGCGGAATTGATACAGCACTTTGGGATTTAAAAGGAAAAGCGTTGGGCGTGCCTGTCGTAGAACTCCTTGGTGGTAGCTGCCGAGATAAAATGCCAGCGTACGCCAGTGGTGGCTGGGCTAAAGTTGACGCAATCGGGGAGCAACTCCTCTCCTACACAAAAAAAGGCTTTTCAGGCGTAAAAATGCGTGTAGGGATTATGGATGAGACCGTTCAAGCAAGTATTGCCCGTGTAAAAGCGGCACGAAAAGCACTACCCGACAATATTAAATTAATGACCGATGCCCATGGAACCTTTAGTGTTCCTGAAGCAAAGCAATTTTGCCGAGGTGTTGAAGAGTGCAATCTTTATTGGTTTGAGGAACCCATAAGTCCTGACAATAAAATTGGTACTGCGGAAGTACGCGCCAATACACATATTCCTATTGCAGCCGGCGAAAGCGAATACACCGCATTTGATGTACGTGATCTGATTGCCGAGCGCGCTTTGGATGTACTACAACCAGATTGCGCCATTATTGGTGGAATAACCGAAGCCATGCGCGTAGCACAATTGGCACATACCTACCAACTAGAATTGGCACCGCACTGTTGGGGTTCTGCCTTTTCATTTATGGCAGGTGCTTCGGTAGCCTTTGCTTCACCATCGGCCAACGTTATTGAATTTTCCCTAGGCGGAAATCCAATGATGTACGACCTGGTGGAAGAGCAAATAAGCGTGGACGAAAACGGTATGCTCCCAGAACCCAAAAGACCTGGTTTAGGACTCACCCCAAACTGGGATTTTGTAAATGAATTTAAACAGTAAGACGATGGCAAAAGCAATACAAATAAATCACGTAGCCCTAATTGTAAGCAACTTAGAGGAAGCTTGTAAGTTTTACGAACACGAGTTGGGCCTGGAACCTATTCCTGCCTTTCTTTTTGATTATCCAACGGCCTTTTTTAAGTTTAACGAAGAACAACAATTACACCTGACGGAATGGGAAGATGCGTATTCCTTTCGCGGACATATTTGTGTGCAGGTAGATGACATCAATACCATTTTTTACCGCATGAAGGAACTCGGTGTTATCGACACAAAACCATGGGGACACGTGCGGCAACTACCGGACGGCCCTATTCAAATGTTCGTACGTGATCCATCGGGCAATTTAGTGGAAATCTCCTGCGCTCCAGATGCAGAAATCGACCCAAAAATCTTCGAAGACGAACTGTTCAAAGAAGGTATTTATGTGTCCGGCAGAAACGATTTTAGAGGCTATAAAACCAAGGATGCTACTTTATACCATAAAAAATAAATGGGGCATACAATTCTATTATTAGAAACTATTGCCGATGCGGCAATGCAGATACTCTCCACAGCGAAAGATGTAACTGTAGTCACTGGTTTTGACAAGTCCACCCTACAACAAGCCATAAAAACCCATCATATCGATGCCATCATCACCCGTGGCAAAGGTCAGGTTAGAGCTGGTTTAATGGATAAATTGCCAAGACTAAAGGTTATAGCCCGTTGTGGCGTAGGGCTAGATAATATTGATGTGACCGAAGCAACGAAAAGAGGTATTAAAGTAGTCAACGCTCCCAATTCAAATGCTAATACCATCGCCGAACATACCATTTCGTTACTTTTAATATTACAACGTAATCTATACAATGCCATCACCCTGGTCAAAGAAGGTCTATGGAAGGAGCGCGCTAGCTATAGCGGTGATGAAATACATGGAAAAACCTTAGGAATTTTAGGGATGGGTAATATTGGAAAAAAAGTAGCGCGCATTGCGTATGCCATGGGCATGAACGTTATGTACTGGAGCGCGCAAAAAGAAGACGTCCCATACTCTTTTGAATCTTTTGAAACGGTTATAAAAATGGCGGACAGCATCAGTCTGCATCTTCCACTGACATCGAAAACAGAGAAGTTAATCGACAGTAAGGCTTTATCCCTCATGAAACCCACCGCCCTGCTCATCAATACTGCTAGAGGAGGAATCATTGACCAAAAAGCCTTGACAATCGCATTAGAAAACCATAAAATCGGTGGATTCGCTGCAGATGTATTAGCAACAGAACCACCAGAACTAAACGAAACCATAACAAAACATCCAAATACCTATATTACGCCACATGTAGGAAGTCTCACAAGTACAACCTATGCCAAAATGTGTACCATGACAGTAGAAAATACCATTGCGCTTCTAACCAATAACACCCCAACTGAAAACTGCGTTTTTAATCAGGCAAGTTTGGGGTTAAATTAAAAATAGTATGAAACACAAAGCTTTTTTCGGTTCATTAATTTATTTCTTCTCGTGGATGACTTTTGCCCAGGTTAAAGTAAATCAAGACCGACTCGAAAACCGAATCCTGGAACTTGCCAAATTCGGATTACAAGAAAACGGAGAAACCGAACGGGTAGCGTTCAGTGATGCAGATGTAGCGGCACAACAATGGGTAATAGACATCTTAAAAGAACTTGATTTAAAAGTCCATATCGATTTTGCCGGGAACGTGATTGGTAGACGCGAAGGAAAAAAACCGTCATTAAAACCGATTTCATTTGGTTCGCACATAGATCGCGTGCCCAACGGTGGAAACTACGACGGTTGCGTAGGCTCCATGGCGTCACTGGAAGTGCTTGAAGTACTCAATGAAAACAAGATAAAAACCGATCATCCTTTAGAAATCATAATTTTCTCCAATGAGGAAGGCGGCGTTATGGGTAGCAGGGCCATAGCAGGTCATTTAGGAAAAGAGGCATTCCCCATTGTGAATTCTACAGGTTACTCTATGGCAGAAGGAATTATGCGACTCGGTGGGGATACTACGCGCATCGCAGAAGTGGCGCGTAAAAAAAATGAAATCGCTGCATTCTTAGAATTACATATAGAGCAAGGCGGTACTCTTGATAAGGAAAATATCGATATCGGAATCGTGGAGGGTATTGTAGGACTTGCATGGTGGGAGGTCGAATTTACCGGTTTTGCCAACCATGCAGGAACAACGCCAATGAACGCTAGACAAGATGCTTTGTTGGCAGCTGCAAAATTTATAATTGCCGTAAATGAGGTCACTACTAGTTTTGAGGGTGCGCACGTAGGTACTGTTGGCAGGATCAAAGCGGAACCAGGCGCACCAAATGTAATTCCCGGTAAGGTGGTAACCAGTCTAGAGATCAGAGACCTTTCTTTAGAAATGATTGAAAAGGTATATGAAGCCGTCAAAAGCAGAGCCAATGAAATCGCAAAGACCTCCAATGTGCAAATTGAATTCAGACCCTTAGACACCACAGCCGATCCTGCAATTATGACGACCGCTATTCAAGATGAAATTGCTAAATCTGCAACTAAACTTGGTCTTACAACGAAAAGACTGCCCAGTGGTGCCGGACATGATGCACAAGATATGGCATTAATCGCACCTGCCGGAATGATATTTGTACCCAGTAAAGGTGGAATAAGCCACTCACCAAAAGAATTTACGTCTGCCGAGGATATGGCCAATGGTGCCAATGTTTTGTTACGCACTATTTTGGCTTTGGACAAAAAATTAAACTAAAAAATCCTGTGAAAAACGTTTTGAAATTTCGACCGCTATTACTTTTAATACTTCTCGGCTCTTGTCAGCCAAACGGTGCTATTTTTAAAGATGCCATCTGTATAGAAAATGTAGGTATCATTCATCCGGAAGATGGATTGATCGAAGGTCAAACCGTAATCGTAAAAGGGGAAAAAATCTTGAAAGTAGGATATGCGAATGAGTTACAACTATCGCCTGAAAATAAAATCATTGACGGTACAGGTAAATACCTAATGCCAGGTCTTTGGGATGCACACGTTCATTTCGCATACATGGAAGAATTAGCACCCAGTATGTTCGATTTATTTTTAGGGTATGGTATCACAAGTGTTCGAGATACCGGTGGTGAAATCAACTTTGTGAAAAGCTGGAAAGACAAAGCTTTAGAAGATCCTAATAATGCGCCTCGAGTAATGATAGCGGGACCGCTACTCGATGGAATACCTAATGTTTATGATGGAAGCTCGCCGAGCCTACCACCACTCTCTGTAGGATTAGCTACGGAAGATGCAATTACGAAAAAACTAAACGAACTAGACAGTCTAGGTGTTGATTTATTGAAAGCCTATGAAATGCTTTCTCCAGAACAGTTCGCTCAAATAACAAAAATAGCAAAAGAGAAAGGATTCAAGGTAACAGGACATGTTCCACTTAGTATGGATGTCATTAGTGCTTCGAATGCAGGTTTGAGCAGCATGGAACACATGCGTAATTTAGAATTGTCATGTGCCTCAAATGCGGACGAATTATGGCAGCAACGACTAGAGCTATTAAAAGCGGAAAAAGATAGTGCCGGAGGTGCCCTAAGAAGTAAAATTCATGATTTGCAACGTGAAGTCGCGGTAAAGAATTATGATGACAATAAAGCGAATGAGATTCTAAAAGTTTTGGCTAAGAACGAAACTTGGCAAATTCCAACGCTTGCCTTAAGTGCATTTCTAACCAATCGTCATTTCGAAAATGAAGACTGGCAAGAAAGTATTACATTTTTACCAGACCCCATAGAACAAGAATGGAAAGAAAGAGCCGAAGCTGTAAATAAAACACCTGTTACTCCCTTTCGAATTCAATATTCAGATTGGTTCATAACTATGGTAAACAAAGTGCATAAGGCTGAAATCGAAATTATGGCTGGCACCGACTCCCCTATTGCGCTACTGACTCCAGGTCAAAGTCTACATGAAGAGCTAGTGATGTTAGTCAAAGCTGGACTCACCCCTCTAGAAGCTATTAAAACTGCTACCATGAACCCTGCGAAATATTTTAATTTAGAGAAGGAGCTAGGTCTCATTCAAGAGGGTATGTGGGCCGATATGGTTTTACTAGATGCCAATCCTATTGAGAAAATTGAGAACACGAAAACTATCAATGCCGTCATCAAAAACGGAAAGTACTTTGATAAAAAGGACTTAAAGACCATTCTTAAAAGGGCTCAAAATCCAAATAACTGATAACGCTAGTTATTTTCGCTGGTACTATTCCCCCCTTAATCCTTATATTAGGTAATTCTTTTAACTAATGAACACTTGAAAATGAAAAAAATAGTTACACCCTTATTCATAGCACTGTTATTTATTTCTACTATTTCTTGGTCGCAGACAACGGCAGATATTGTATCCGCAATAGAAAAAGAAGCCAATGAAAATTCGCAATTAGAGCGTTTGGCTTACGAGGTATTGGATCTAAACGGCCCTAGACTGGTAGGCACCCCGCAAATGAAGAACGCGCACGACTGGGCAGTAGGCGAATTTACCAAATGGGGCATTTCGGCAGAAAACCAGCAATGGGGTAAATGGCGAGGCTGGAATCGTGGTATTTCGCATGTAGATATGATATCTCCGAGAATAGCAAGCCTAAGGGCCACACAACTGGCTTGGAGCCCGAGCACGGGTAAAAAAGGAATAACGGCACCTGTTATTTTATTACCCAAGGTCCAAGATTCCCTTGCCTTTGTTAAATGGCTACCAACCGTAAAAGGGAAAATAGTAATGGTGAGCATGTTGCAACCTACAGGAAGACCAGACTACAATTGGGAGGAATGGGCGACCCCGGAATCCTTTGAAAAAATGAAAGCTGAACGAACCGAACTTGAAAAGGCTTGGAGAGAAAACATGAACAATACAGGTTATACGAGCCGCAATATTAACGCAGCATTGGAGAGCGCGGGAGCCGCCGCAATAGTACAATCTCGATGGTCGGAAGCTTTTGGCGCAAATAAAATTTTTAGCGCAGGTACAGAAAAAATTCCGGTGATGGACATTTCCTTAGAAGACTACGGGATGCTCTACCGCCTGGCTAAAAACGGAAATACTCCGGAACTAAAAATTGTGGCAGAATCCGAGGATTTGGGCGAGGTTCCCACCTTCAATACCATAGCCACCATTCCCGGAAGCGAACTACCGGACGAATACGTAATTCTCTCCGCTCATTTCGACTCTTGGGACGGTGGTACCGGTGCAACGGACAACGGTACGGGTACCATCACCATGATGGAAGCAGCAAGAATCTTGAAAAAAATATACCCCAACCCAAAACGAACGATCATCATCGGGCTTTGGGGAAGTGAAGAACAAGGGCTTAACGGATCAAGAGCCTTTGTAGAGGACAATCCGAAAATTGTGGATGGTGTCCAAGCCGTCTTTAATCAGGATAATGGTACGGGTCGGGTCGTTAGACTTTCGGGTCAAGGTTTTTTACATGCCTACGACTACTTGGGTAAATGGATGGAAGCGGTTCCAGAGGATATCACAAAACATATAGAAACAACGTTCCCGGGCAGTCCGGCCGGTGGCGGGTCCGATTACGCTTCGTTTGTAGCGGTAGGAGC
>CAZUIE010000197.1:0-6515 GCA_964620945.1 uncultured Maribacter sp. | reverse complement strand
ACGGTTTGGATTATAAGGAACTGGGCAGAAATTTAAAACAAGTATACCAATTAAACTATACATACATGATTAACCTCGTTTTGTTCGGAAAACCGGGTGCCGGTAAAGGTACACAAGCGGAATTTTTAAAAGAAAAGTACAATTTAAAACATATTTCTACCGGAGATGTTTTTAGATACAATATTAAAAATAATACGGAATTGGGTACGTTGGCCAAATCCTACATGGATAAGGGCGATTTGGTGCCAGATGAAGTAACCATTAAAATGTTGGAGGACGAGGTGAATAAAAATCCAGAAGCAGATGGGTTTATTTTTGATGGTTTTCCAAGAACTGTCGCACAAGCGGAAGCATTGGATAATTTTTTGGAATCCAAGGATATGAAAATTAATGCAACGGTTGCGCTTGATGCCAATGATGAGATTTTGATAGAACGCTTGTTGGAGCGTGGAAAGGTAAGTGGCCGTTCGGACGATCAAGATGTAAGTAAGATTAGAAATCGTTTTGATGAGTACAACCAAAAAACGGCACCTTTAAAGGATTACTATCAGGAGCAGCATAAATTTCACAGCGTCAATGGAATCGGTACCATAACCGAAATTACAGAGCGATTGACCAAAGTGGTAGATGGCCTGTAAACATTATAAAAATAAAGAAGGATAAATCATAGTTCAATGGCCGAGGAAGTAATAGGACCCAAAGTAGCCCTAAGGGGATGTTTGACCGTGGGCGGTTTTGTACTACTAGTTTTTATTCTTGTTTCAATTGGCTATTTGATTTACGTTTTTTATTTAGATGATTCCCTACCTTAAAACTATTAAAAGGCTTATTTGAGTATTAATAGGTTCTCACCCTTTCGTTTTCTTTATTTTTGTATTCGTATTGGGCGTTTTCCCATAACCTAAAGTAAACTTTCATGACCGAAGGTAATTTTGTAGACTACGTAAAGGTGTTTTTGAATTCCGGTAAAGGAGGAAAAGGCTCTGTGCATCTACACCGAGAAAAATTTATCACCAAAGGCGGACCGGATGGTGGCGACGGAGGTCGTGGAGGTCATATTATTCTACGAGGCAATCAAAACCTGTGGACACTTATTAGTTTCAAGTTCAAAAAACATTTTAAAGCAGGGCATGGTGCGCATGGGAGCAAGAATAGAAGTTCTGGTGCCGATGGTGAAGATGTCTACTTGGATGTGCCTTTGGGAACTATAGTTAAGGATGGTGAAACCCAAGAAGTCGTTGCGGAAATAACCGAACACGGAGAAGAAAAAGTACTTTTGGAAGGTGGTATGGGCGGTCGCGGTAACTGGCATTTTAGGACGGCTACCAATCAGACGCCGAGATATGCCCAACCAGGTGTAGATGGTCAGGAAAAGGACTTTATTCTAGAGCTTAAAGTATTGGCAGATGTTGGACTCGTAGGATTTCCAAATGCAGGTAAGTCTACCTTGCTATCTGTCATCACATCGGCAAAACCTAAAATTGCCGATTATGAGTTTACAACGCTAAAACCAAATTTAGGTATTGTAGAATACAGGGATTTTAAGAGTTTCGTAATGGCCGATATTCCAGGTATCATAGAGGGTGCTGCAGAGGGAAAAGGACTTGGACACTATTTTTTAAGGCATATAGAACGCAATTCTACCTTGTTATTTCTAATTCCTGCGGACAGTACCGATATCAGCAAAGAATATGAAATTTTGTTGGACGAACTCAGGAGGTATAATCCCGAGTTACTGGATAAAGAAAGACTGATAGCCATCTCCAAAAGCGATATGCTGGACGATGAGCTAATGGACGAAATGCGTACAGAATTGGAGAAAGATCTTAAAGGAGTACCTTTTATGTTTATATCTTCTGTTGCTCAAATAGGTATAACCGAGCTTAAGGATAAACTTTGGGCCATGCTCAGTGTTTAAATGTAAAAGGATAACATGAGACGATATATTAAAAGTATTGTTGAGCTAAATGATACGCCAAAGAGCAGGGGATTTGCTTATTTTATTCAGGTTTTAATTTTAGTTTCCATTATCTCATTTTCTTTTGAGACGGTTCCTGATTTAGAACCGAGCACTAGAATGATACTGCGCATTATTGAAGTGTTCTGTGTAGTGATTTTTACAATAGAATATATACTTCGTATCTATTGTTCAGATAAAAAGAGCAAATTTATTTTTAGTTTTTATGGCATTATCGACTTTTTGGCCATATTGCCTTTTTATTTGGCATTAGGGGTAGATTTAAGGTCATTACGTGCCCTACGGTTTTTTCGCTTGTTCCGCATCTTTAAACTTATGCGATACAACCGTGCTTTGGCACATTTTTCTAGAGCTATCAATAGAGCAAAAGAAGAAATCTTGTTATTCCTTTTCGTTACATTGATTCTTATTTATTTTTCTGCAGTAGGTATTTATTATTTTGAAAACGCGGCACAGCCCGAGCATTTCTCGTCTATCTTCGATAGTCTTTGGTGGGCCATTATTACGTTGACTACAGTTGGGTACGGAGATGTATATCCCATTACGGTAGGAGGAAAAGTGTTTACATTTTTTATATTGATGATAGGTTTAGGTATCGTTGCCATCCCAACGGGTATTATATCCTCCGCGCTTACAAAGTCTGTAGACAAAAAAGAGGAAGTTTGATTTTACGTAACTTGGTTCAAATTCATAAGTATGAAACATCTTAGTCTTTTAATACTGTTGATTCTAATGGTTTCATGCGGAGCGACGCGTGTAAACTATGATTACGATAAGAGTACCGACTTTTCCGCGTATACCACCTATGGTTACTATGCAGATATGGAAACCGGGCTCAGTCAGTTGGATGAAAGACGGTTAATTAACGCTATGGACGCTACTCTGCAATCGAAGGGTTTATTGTTTTCAGAGGAACCGGATATGCTCATCAATATACAAAGTACGGTACTTAGGAGTCAAACGAATAACGCTGTTGGCGTGGGACTTGGTGGTGGTGGCACAGTAGGCGGCGGAATTTCGGTAGGTATTCCCGTTGGTGGACCCAACGTTGCTAGAGAGATTAAAATTGACCTGGTAGATGCTAAAAAGGATATGTTGATTTGGCAAGCTATAAGTGAATCTCCATATAGAGAAGGTGATACACCAGCGGTCAAAGACAACAAAATGCAGGAACTGGTGGTAAAGATATTAGAAAAATACCCTCCTAAATCCCGTAGCTAGATAGTGCAATTACTACTAAAACTCCTGGTAATTTTAATACCCTAAAAACGTTATAAATCCCCATTTTATAGGTATTCTGAGCAATTTTTATAAAATGTTATTTTTGTAAAATATTGATATTCAGTGTTTTATTATTCAGTTAGGCAAAATACCCGTTCGGTACTTTCATTCTACCGTTCGTCATAATTTAGTGAAACATTTCCAACTTCTCCTTTAGATTTACACTATCGAACAAACCTAGTGGCTTTTTAAGTATAGCACACAGTTTGAAACATAAATTTAGTAACTATTTAAAATCAAATAATCATGAAAACAATCGACAGAACAAAAACAGTAGTGTTAAGTATTGGAGTGCTAACGGTAGTTGGATCTTTGGTGGGAGCCATAACAAGTCTTAGTCTTATGAGTTACGTTTTCCCACTGTATCTTGGCCTTACGCTAGTTGGGGTATCCGTATTGCATAAAGAGCAAGAAACAACATGTGAGAAAATTACTGGAATAATAGGTTAAGCTATAACCGTACAGGAAAAGTATTTTACCACTGGCCTTAAATATTATTTTAGTATTGAGGCCATCCATTAAATTTGGTAAGGGATATTGAACACTATCAACTACAGAACCTATTTCATAGTTGCGTATTGCGAAGGATTCCATTTTAGGGGTATTCCTAAAAAAAAATAGTACAAAATACAATTTATAGAAACTTTTGAGCCGTTTGACTTCTCACTAGATAATATTTATTAACCAATCTTAAAAGATGAATTCTATGATAACCATTGTGAAATTACTTTTATCGTTACTCCTGCTCATATTTCTATAGGCTGGCGCAAACCTTTAAAAATTTGATTATTATCCTATATTTGACCCCTAATAACAAGATTAATGGCTTCTTTTATTAAAAGACATCGATGGCACTTTTACTTTTGGACGGTGCAATTTCTAGGTTGGGGAGGCTTGGTATTTATCGCCTATGCCTTTACACCCGATATGGATGGTTATAAGGGAAGTAAACTATTTTATTATGGACTGATCGCTACGTTCGTCATCGGTATTTCAGCCACCAGTTTCCTACGTTCGTTTTTGAACAGAATCTTACATTTGGACGAGTTCGATTCCAAACAACTTATAAAAATACTTATAGGTATTGGTATTGCCTCGTTTATCTATTTTGGGCTGTCCTATGGCTTTGGATACCTTGTGGGCAAGTATACCGATGAAAACGTAAAGATTCCTGAAATGTATAGAAATTTGGGGATTGGTTTAATGTTGGTTAATTCCTTCATTATCATTTTGGGTTGGACAGTTTTTTTCCTGTCCGTAAAAATCGCTGCAAAATTAAATTCAAATCGCTTGGAGCGCGCAGAACTTACGAGCACATTAAAACAGGCCCAATTGAATACCTTAAAGGGACAGATTAATCCGCATTTTATGTTCAATAGCCTTAACAATATTCGAGGATTAATGCTGGAGGATGTAGAAAAATCTCGAGATATGCTAACCAAGTTGTCCGAGATGCTTCGGTATTCCTTAACTAAGAATAATGTCAATGCTATTGCATTGGAAGAGGAGCTAGAGATGGTGGATAATTATATAGCCTTGTCCAAAATTCAGTTTGAAGACCGACTTGTTTTTATAAAGGAAGTGGGTTCTGAAACGCTTGCATTTCAAATTCCGCCTATGATTATTCAATTACTTGTGGAAAATGCCGTGAAGCATGGCATATCTAATTTAAAGTTTGGTGGTACCATTAAGTTGATTACAGAAAAAACGGAAAATAGTCTTTGTATACGAGTAATAAATACGGGAAAATTAATAATTTCCGAAAATTCCACACACTTAGGGCTTAAAAATATCAAGCAACGTTTACGTTTATTATATGGCAAAGGTGCCTCATTCTTGCTTGAGGAACTAAATGAAGAAGTCGTGGCTACCATAAATATTCCCTTACCATGAGTACTACAATAAAGACTGTCATAGTAGAGGATTCTCGTTTAGCTCGTAACGAGTTAAAGGAACTGATAAAGACACATACCCAGATAAAAATTGTTGGAGAGGCCGAAAATGTGGACGATGGGTATGCGCTCATTCTTGAAAGTAGACCGGATTTGCTCTTTTTGGATATTAATATGCCAGAAAAAGATGGATTTGAACTACTAGAAATGTTAGACGAGGTCCCTATTACGGTTTTTACAACCGCCTTTGATGAGTACGCTATTAAATCCTTTGAATATAATGCATTGGATTATTTGTTAAAGCCCATCAATGAGAAGCGTTTTGCCCAAGCAATAGAAAAGATTGAAGCGAAATTGAAGAATGAGGATGAACCTGCCTTGACTGCGCAAGAAAGGCTAACGGGTACGAGCCAAATTTTTATAAAGGATGGTGAAAAGTGCTGGTTGGTAAAAATAGGGGAGATCTCTCACTTTGAAATTGTAGGTAATTATACGCGGGTATTCTTTAAGGACGAAAACCCCTTGCTTTATAAATCTTTAAACCAAGTGGAGGAAAAACTACCGGAAGACTATTTTTTTAGGGCCAACCGGCAACAGATTATCAATACAAATTTTATTGCCGCTGTAGTTCCATGGTTTAATGGAAAATTAAAGTTGACCATGCAGAATGGTGCTGAGGTTGAGGTGTCCCGTAGGCAGTCCTATCTCTTTAAGGACAAAATGAGTCTATAGCTATCTACGTTACAATCGATTTGGTGCTCTTAATAGTTCGTTTATATTCACATTTGAATGATGGTTAGACCTCTTTAGGCTAGTAATACCATGCCCTAGAATGTTTTACTAGATTTAATTGTCAATTGAAACCCTAACTCCCTCGGAATGACTACTGAATTCCGGTGCATACATGCTTTGTATGGTGGTAATGCCATTACTGAAATCCCCGGCATTGTTAACCCGAACATCATATTCGAATACGTAGACACCCTTGGGTAAATAATCAAAAAAGAAATTGGTGCTAGCATCTTTTGTGGCTTCATAGTAGCCCAGGCCGTCTTGCCATTTGTATCTGGATATCACATTTATCGGCTCAAAACCAGCGGCACGCATGTCTTTCATGTGTACGAATTCCATGGGGCGGTCTGCGCGTAGTTCTATGCGCACCTTAACCAAGTCACCTACCATTACATTGGTTTTGTCTGTAATTTCTGAAATTTCTTCCCCTGTATCTGTATTCTTTTTAAGGAATAGCTTCTTTTTTAGCTTCAACGGGGTTTCTGCCGAGGTAATTTTATCTAAATCCTCAAAATATTGCCAGGATAGGGCACCCCAAGCAATACCAGCTCCTTTTTTGGAGATTTGCACCT
>CAZUIE010000196.1:0-6558 GCA_964620945.1 uncultured Maribacter sp. | reverse complement strand
TTTTTTTTCTTGAAGCCTTCATACAGATTAAAAACCTCGGTATGCCAATCGCGACCGGCGTCATTAAAAGCATACAGGTCCATGGCTTTGTATAGGATGGCATGGCGTAACTCCGCATGATCCAAATTGGCAAATACGTATACCGCTACATCCTTATCGTGCATAATGCCGGCGATGGCGACTAAACCAAAAAGGCTTCCGGTATGAAAATCTAGCTTATGACCCTTGTAATCTTGTTGAAACCAACCTAGACCATAAGTATTCCAATTAGGTTTGGTAAGTGCATTGGTAGGGTAGCTGCCGCTCTCCCCCAAAAAGGACTGCGGCTCAAAAAGGTAGTTGAACGTTTTTGGTTTTACTAGCGTATCCGATTGGTGTATGCCGTCATTGACCAAGAAGGTCAAATACTTTGAAATGTCATTGGCCGTAGAGCAGATCATCCCTGCCGGACCTATTTGATCTGAAAAACCGTAATCTACTTGTACCATTCCGTCTTCAGGGTCATCTAAATAGGGCGTTACATAGTTTCCGACTTTGAAAATATCTTTCGCTAGGGCCTGGGTCCTTGTCATGCCCAAAGGTTCAAATATGCGTTCGGTGACAAATTCGTTCCATGGCTTTCCGCTAGCAGCTGCAATCACTTCTCCGGCAACGGCATACATAATATTCTGATAGGTGAAGCCACCTCGCAAAGGATACGCTTCTTTTGCAAACTGAAATTTCTGTATGGTTTCCTTAGTAGAAACACTGTCAACAATCCACAAGGCATCTGCATTAGCGATGCCTAAGTTGTGTGTAAGCAAATCTTTTATCCGTGCATCTGCAGTAATATAGGGGTCGGACAATTTAAAATAGGGGAGGTGGTCCACTACCTTATCGTCCCAATTTAGCTTGCCATCATCCACCAGCATACCCATAGCGATGGCCACCACAGCTTTGGTGGTCGATGCCATATTAAACAGGGTGTTCCCATCTACAGGTGCTTTAGTTTCCAGATTTTTCACACCGTAGGTGTTGTTAAAGACGACTTCACCATCTTTGACTACGATGGTAGCCAACCCTGGAATTTTCCAATCTTTCATGCCTTGAACAATCATGGCGTCCAGTTTTTTATTATTTGCTTTTTGTTGTGCGCTACCAGATAGGATGAACACAAAAAGAAAGATAAAAACGATGTAATTTTTCATATAATGATGTGATTTTTTAAGCTTGGTTTGTGATTGTTATTTAAGTACGTATACAACTATAGCTTAATGTAAATCCGTTTTTTGTTGAGCCACCACCCAATAAACCAGCAGACAAGCATAAACACTACCGCCGTTGTTAAAGATCCAAAAGCACCTGGAAATATATTTTGAAAAATATGTTCACTTACCCATTCAAAGGCATTTAGTCCAGAACTGGTGGGGATGGTTAAAAGACTTATCAATAATAGCTCCGAGAACAAATAGATGAACAGCGGGTTTTTTCCAAAAATATCGAAAAAATATACTCCAAACTTGATTTTTCTTATTTCGATTCCGTAAATCAAAACTGCCATAATCGAGAGGTCCAAGCCAACGGTATAGAGTACAAAAGAGCTGGTCCAAAGTTTTTTGGAAATAGGAAAAACAAGATCCCACCACAAAGCCAACGAAGTGATTAGAAATCCGGCAATAAGCACTAGTGCCAAGCCTTCAAACGTCTTTCCTTTCTTTTGTACAAAAACACCCGCCAAATACCCTGCAAGCACATTTACGATAGCGGGCAAGGTACTTAAAATACCTTCCGGATCAAACGTAACCTTATCCCCTTTATAAATATGGCCTTCCCCTAAAATGGCAAAATCGAGTTTTGTGCCTGCATTGGTAGCCATTTCTAGCACACCGCCCGGTTCGCCGAATAGATAGAGTATGAACCAGTAGGCCAATAAGGCAACTACTGAAAAAACGACCACCGCTTTTTGGGAGACATAGTAGATTAGAACGGACGCAAAAAAGTAACACAGGGCGATACGTTGCAATACTCCCATGACGCGGGTTTCGCTAAATGGTTTTAGATCCCAGCCGTTGGCCCCTTTTTCGATAAAAGGAAACCAGTACATTAAAAACCCGAACAGGAAAATTAAAAAAGTGCGTCGAAGGACTTTTTTCCAAAACAAGCCTGAGTCCCCTGCCATTAATTTTTCCATAGAAAAACTCATGGCATTACCCATAACAAAAAGAAATGTGGGAAACACCAAATCGGCAAGCGTGAAGCCAAACCATTCCGCGTGGGACAAATAAGGATATATATCAGCTCCCGCTCCTGGACTGTTTACAATAATCATTAAACAGACGGTTAGGCCTCGAAAAACGTCCAACGATAAAAAACGACCGGAAAGCTGATTTACTTCTTTCATTATGTGGTTATTAGGTGGTTATTATTTGGAAATTTTAAAGATATACTATTGAATTGTTTTCCTTGGTGCTGGTTATAAGTTGTTTAATTCATTTTTCTGTAAAACTCTAAGCAGGTTACCTCCCAAAATTTTATTGATATCTTCTGTACTGTACCCTTTTTCAACTAAGGCATTGGTTATTAAAGGGTAAGAGGTCACATCGTCCAAACCAATTGGGGCTGAGGTAATGCCATCAAAGTCAGAACCAAGTCCCACATAATCTATTCCTACTAAATCTATGATATGAATGATATGTTCCATAAGCTGCTCAAGGGTGGGGCGAAAGGATTGGACCTCATTAGCATATTTTGCAAAAAGTAGTTCTTCTGCAACATATATATTGATTCCTGAGGAAACGAGCGAGTCGTTTTCGGATTGGTGTTCCAGTAAAAATACTTCGCGCTTTTTTTCGTAATCTGGGGTAATAAAACCCGAATAGAAATTAATCTGGACTACCCCGCCATTTTTGGCTATGGCCTTAATCTGATCATCCTTTAAATTTCTAGGCACAGGGCAAAGGGCATACACCGAACTATGTGAAGCGATAACTGGTTTGGAGGTGGTCTCCATAACATCCCAAAACGTTTGTTCGCCTATATGGCTGATGTCTACCATCATACCCAAGGCGTTCATCCTTTGGACGACTTGTTTTCCAAACTCGGTTAAACCCTTCTTCCCTTCCGAGTTTAAAGCTCCTCCTTCCATGGCGGTTTCATCGGCCGCACTTGTGGCCCAAGAGGTAGAATTATTCCAAGTTAAGGTCATATAGCGTGTTCCGCGTGCATAAAGTGAATCAAGCTTTTCTAGATTATTTTCAATCATGTGACCGCCTTCAACGCCAAAAAATGCTGCAATTTTATTTTGATTAACGGCTTGGATCATTTCCCGGGTATTGGCCACTTCTACAATTTTGTCAGGATTTCTATTGGCGATAGCAGCTAAGGAATCCATTTCTACTAGGGCATATTTGAAGGGGTTAGGTTGCTTACCATCACACCAAACCGAAAAGAATTGTACATCAACCCCTCCCTTTTTGAGTCGGTCAAGATCAGAATGGGTAATCCCCGTCAAATCTTTATCTAAAATAACCCCTTTTTCCATGGTCTGTAGAAGGACATCATTATGGGTGTCGATCAAAATGGCTTGATTGTGGATATCTGTAACGGAAACAACTTCGTCTTTTGTTTCGGTCGCGGGTTTACAAGCGGCAAAGACGGTAAATAGTATAAGTATTCGTATTTTCATAGTATCTTCTATTGTTTTTTCAAAATGAAATGGCCATAAACCTGATCTGTTTCTAGAAGTCCATCTTTTAAGGAGATTGTAGTATTACCATCTATCCAAGTATGATTTCCGACATAGGTGGTTAAGGTATCTATATTTCCATCTTTATTGGATTCAACCGTTATGGCATCGGTAATCGCTTTTACTTCTATATTTTGTATTCTTCCCCTGGTCTGTCCTAAATAGGTGCCTTCAACTTCTTTAGGGTCAAAATCCAAAGCACGGGACTCATAGTCTTTCTTTTCCAAGAGCTGCCACATGATGTTGTCTACAAAGAAACTACCTCCGTTTGGTCCGGTTGTATTGGTTATACAGATGAAATATAAATTCTTTTCCGGAAAATATTTGGTTTCCGTCAAGAATCCTGGAATACCACCACCATGACTTATTTCTTCATTGCCATAATTATTGAAATGTGATAAGCCCATTGCATATCGCACAGGAGTGCCATTATTCAAACTTTTTGGGGTAATAAGCTCCGCATAGTGTTCTTTGCTCAAAAGGTCACCATTGTGTAAGGCTTTCATCCAAATCAGTAGGTCTTCTGCAGTACTACATAAAGAACCGGCCGCATAGGGCCAAGTATGGTTTAGATATTCCTTTTGGTTAAGACCTTCTGGTGTATAACCGTAGCCATAGGCCTTATTTTTCATCACTTTGCTGGTAGAACAGTAGTAGGTGTTTTTCATACCTAAAGGATCAAAAATGATATCTTTTAGATATTCTTCATATGTTTTTTCGGTAACATTTTCAATGATGAGCCCTAAGATAAAGTAGGCGGAATTATTGTAAATAAGTGCCTCACCGGGTTCAAATAAAAAGTCTTTTGTCTCCAATATCCGTAACAAGGTGTCACGTGGTAATTCTTGGGGAATGAGCCTTCCGAATTCCTCGATTTCCGTATAACTGGCAATACCTGATGTATGATTAAGCAGTTGGTCTATACTAACCTTTCTGCCTTTAGTATCATAATCCAAATACATGGTAAAATCATCTTCCAAGGAAAGTTTTCCAGCTTCCACAAGTTTAAGGATAGCCACTGCCGTAAACTGTTTCGTTACCGAACCAATTTCAAAATTGGCATTCTCTGGCATAGGCACCTCCAATTCTAAACTGGCAAGTCCGTAGGATTTTTTTAAAAGGTTTTTTCCGTTTTGATGCACAAGAATGGTACCACCGGCTATAAATGTACTATCTAAACTAGACTGGAAAAGCGAGTCTGTGTAGATTTCCAATTCCGAAACCGCAATAGGCGAACTATTTTTCGCATTCTTACAACTGGCAATTGTTAGCAATCCGAAAAGGGTTATCAGTATTGATGTTCTCATAACTAAAATGTTTAGTGGTTATTAGTGTCCTTTCCAACCCGGTCCGCGAACAACTCTGCCGGGTGTTGCTCCTGTGTGTTGCCCTTCTTTTAGAACCTGCTCGCCATTCACGAAGACATGTACCATGCCTTCTGCAAATTGATGCGGATTATCAAAAGTGGCTTTATCGATGATTACATTAGCATCGAAAATGGCCAAATCGGCAAAATTACCAACAGCCAATTTCCCTCGTTTTTTTATTTTTAAGTTGGAAGCTGGAAGTCCGCTTAACTTGTACACGGCCTCTTCTAAAGAAATCACTTTTTCTTCACGGACATATTTACCTAAAAGACGGGCCACATTACCGTAAGACCTAGGATGCGGACTAGAATTGGTGAACGGTGCAATAGGAGCAATGGAGGCCCCATCAGATCCAAAACTCATATAGGGCAGGGCAATCTGTTTTTTTACATTTTCTACCGACATTAAAAAATAAACCGTACCCACACGACTGCTATCCTGAACAACGAGGTCAATAGCTGTTTCTTCCGGGCTGGTACCCCTCATTTTAGCAACTTCGCCTAAGGTCTTCCCCGTCAAATAACGTAGGCTATCGTTTCTAAAACTGTTTAAAATTAGTTTGTCTGGGCTCCCCGCAGCAAAATATAAATTCTCCCATCCGTTGCCTTTAGCTTTCATTTCGCTAATCACCTTTTTTCGAATAGCAGGGTCTTGTAAACGCTCCGCCCATTTTCCATAGCCACCTTCTTGCACCCATGGAGGCATGGAAGCGTCTAAGCCTGTTGCTCCGGCAGTATAGGTATACATGTCTGTAGTTATGTGGAGTCCGGCTGAGCGGGCGGAATCAATTTTAGCGATGGCCGTTTCCCATTTGCTCCAATTGTCTTTTCCTCCCGCCTTTAAATGGTAGATCTCTGCAGGAATATTCGCATCATTGGCAATTTGTAGTAATTCATCAATTGCTTCCAACCAGTAATCACCTTCACTACGCATGTGGGAAATGTACATGCCGTCATATTCGGAGGCAATTTTACACAATGCTATAAGTTCTTCGACATCTGCATAAAATGCCGGTGCATAAATCAACGAGGAACCAATACCCATAGCACCCTCTTCCATAGCGGTTCTCGCAAGGGCTTTCATGTTTTCTAATTCTATAGGGGTGGGAGGACGATTTGCTTCACCCATCTCATGAATTCGCAGGGTAGTGGCACCAACAAAGGATGCCACATTAGGGGCTATACCTTTTGTTTCTAAGAATTCTAAATATTCACCTAGGGTTGTCCATTCAATTGGGTAGGTATAATCTTTCTGAACACTCAATTCTTGTTGCCGCATTTCTTCGTTCAGCGGACCCATAGACCATCCTTCCCCCATTACTTCGAGCGTAACCCCTTGCCGAATATCACTTTCGGATTTTCCGTCAATAATCAAGGATTCCGTTGCCCAACTGAGCATATTGATAAATCCGGGTGCTACCGCCAAGCCAGTAGCATCGATTTCTTGAAGCCCCTTGGCGTTTTCCAA
>CAZUIE010000195.1:0-6590 GCA_964620945.1 uncultured Maribacter sp. | reverse complement strand
GGGTAACAATACCAAGGACCATCCCAACAAAACCAAAAATCGCAGTTATAAATATCGACTCCAACAATATGGTGCTTATAATAATTTTGGGCGTTGCCCCCATGGCTTTACGAATTCCAATTTCCTTAGTACGTTCCTTGACCACAAATACCATAATGTTACTTATCCCAAGTATCCCTGAAATAATTACGGCAAAGGCAATCCCGGAAATAATAATTTTTAAAACGCTGGCAAATTGTTGATTTTGCTTTAGATTATCTGCAACGTTCTCGATTCGAATCCCACGTGGATCTTCTGGACTCACTACTTTCTTTTTGCGTAAAAACTCATCAAGGTTCCTTTGAAACTTCATAGCCCCAGAATAGCCAATGGCTTCATTAAACGCCAAAGTAATTTGATTTACCTTATCGGTATTTCCCTCAATAAGCTGGCGCGTGGTAAAAGGAAGGTATACATAACGCTCCTCATTATCACCACCGTCGTCTTGAAAAACACCTATAACCTTAAATGCGCTACCACCAATATCGATATACTCACCAAGAGATTCCACCCCTTGAAAAAGATCTTTCTCTACCATTCTACCAATCACGGCATACTTGTTTCGATCTCGAAGATCTTTGCTATTAATATAACGCCCCTTCATCATTATGGTCTTCTCCGCAAATTGCATTCCAGGAGCTATACCACGTGTAGTATAATTATCTGATTTATCCTTATAGGTTATCGATGCACTACGTTGTATTTGCGGGGTAATATACTCCATCAGCGGAGCGAACTCTTTTGCTATGTCGTCTAGGTCACTATTCTTAAATTCTATTTGTCGTTTTGCTTTATACCCTCCATAAGGAAGCGTAGTCTGTGACGGATATATCCTAAAAATATTCGTGGCATCATCGCCAAAGAATTTCATAAAGGTATTATTAAGCCCATTACCCATGCCGTATAAGGTGACATAAATAAAAATACCCAAAGCCACAGTAAACCCGGTCAAAAAAGTACGAAGTTTATTCTTCTGTATGGTTTTCAATATTTCCTTCCAGGTATCGAAACTAAACATATTGGGAGGCCCTTACTTGTTCTACTTTCTTGTCTTCTACAATTACACCATCCTTTAAATGAACGATTCGCTTACACATTTCCGCTATATCTTCCTCGTGGGTTACTACTAAAATAGTGTTCCCGGCATCATTTATTTTTTGAATTAAGTCCATTACCTCATAAGAAGTTGTACTATCCAAAGCACCTGTAGGTTCATCTGCCAAAAGCACCTTTGGTTCTGCGGCCATAGCTCTTGCAATAGCTACACGTTGCTTTTGACCACCGGAAAGTTCGCTGGGCAAGTGTGTGGCCCATTGTTTTAGACCTACCTGTTCCAAATATTTTAATGCTTTTTCCTGGCGTTCCTTTCTCCCTACTTTTTGATAATATAAGGGTAGCGCCACATTTTCAATAGCACTCTTATAATTGATGAGATTGAACGACTGAAATATAAAACCAAGAAATTTATTACGATACTGTGCGGCTTTGGTCTCATTCAAGTTCTTGATTGGCACGCCATCTAGTGTGTAACTGCCCTCATCCAACTCGTCCAACATACCCAATATATTCAGCAAAGTAGATTTTCCTGAACCCGAAGAACCCATAATGGCAACAAGCTCACCTTCTTCTACAGAGAAATTTATACCTTTTAGGACATGTAATGAATTACTGCCCATTTTATAAGATTTGTGAAGATTTTTAATTTCTATCATGTTGGTTCTCTTAATGGTTTGGAAGTCTTAAAAAATAACATCCATCAATAGGACATAAAACTTCAAAAATTGTTACAAAAAAAAGTGATTATTTTCTTAGCCTCTTAATTTTGGGCAAACTGGTCTGGTTTTACTTCGTTCCAGACCTTAATTTTTTCCCCTTCGTTAATACCTGATTTAATTTCTACGTGAATACCATCACTGATTCCAATTTCAATATCCCTACGTTCAAATTCCTGTTCACCGGTAGCAATCTCAACAAACGGTTTTTTTGTTTTATCATCGAACTGGACCAAAGCCTCCTTTACAGATAAAACACTATCTGCCTTAGCTAAAATTATAGAGGCGTTAGCACTAAGACCCGCACGTATAAAAATAGAGTCCTGCTTTTTTAGTGTACCTTTTATTTCAAATTGTATGGCGCCATTTTCTTCCTTTCCTTTAGGTGCAATATAATCGAGTACAGCGTCAAAAATAACGTTTTCTAAAGCTCCTACCGTAATTTGTAACGGCAAGTTCTCTTTTATTTTCCCCACCTCGGATTCATCTACCTTACCTTCAAAAATCATTTTCTCTACATCGGCAATAGCGGCTATGGTAGTACCCTCGTTAAAATTATTGGCTTCAATGACCTGATTCCCTACCTCTACAGGAACCTCCAGTACCATACCGCTCACCGTAGCCCTGATTTGGGTATTGGCCGCATTGCCATATCCTTTTGTAGTACCCGTATTCACAATTTCAAAACGCTTATTGGCTGCTCTGTAGGCTTGTTTGGCCTGATCAAAAGCTACCTGTGCCCTATCCAAATCGGCTTGTGAGATAACACCTTTCTTAAATATGTTCAATTGTCTATCATAGTTCCGTTTTTGGTCATCAAGATTTATCTTGGCATTGTCTATGTCATTTCGGGCATCGATAAGGGCATTTAAATTAGGCACCACTTTTATCTTTACCAACAGGTCGCCAGATTTAACATAATCGCCTCCTTCTACGAACACCTCCTCTATAACACCTGAAATATTGGGTTTTATAAGAACCTCTTCCAAGGGTAGAATACTTCCCGTAGCCATAGTTTTCTTAATGATTGTTTGCTTGGACGGCACATCGGTTTCATAAACCGTAGGGTCCTCCGCATTTTTTTGATACAAGTAGTACATAGACCCACCGAAGGCCAATACAATGACTAATAAAATACTAATGGTTACTGACTTTTTCATTCTTAGGTTGATTTTTATTTTATGATTGATGTTCTCACTCTGTTCTTAATGCTTCTATGGGGCGTACTTTTATGGCACTCTGCGCAGGTATAAAGCCTGCTAGCAAGCCGGATAGTATCAGGATTACCAGTGCGCCTACCACTACCCCCAAACTTACACTAGGATTGACAAACATGTCTACAGGTCCAACAGAATCCAAAATCGCATTAATTCCATAAATTACCGCTGCACCAAATATGATACCCGCCATTCCAGACATAATCGTCAAAAAGATAGATTCCATTAAAATTTGCTTTTTAATAGACCATGGCCCTTCGCCCAAGGCCCTTCTTATACCAATTTCCTTCGTGCGTTCCTTTATTACGATAAGCATAATATTACTTACCCCTATTATACCGGACAACAACACCAAGATGCCTACGAAATAAGCTACCCAACGCAATGCACCAAAAAGAGACTCTACTCTATTAAACTGCTCGTAAAGGTCAAAGTAACCTACAGCGCGCTGATCCTCCGGGTGAATAGTCCTATTCTCCTTGACCACATTTACTATTTGTTCCTTTAAGCTGGTAATGGAATTGTAATCGTTTGCGGTAATCGCCATCCACCCTACATCATTTCCTTTATTAAATGCTTGTGAAAATGCGGTGAACGGAACAAAAATCTCCTTTTGGCCTTCCTCCCCGTCTCCATTGTTATTTTTCTTCTTATAGCTCCCAACTACCATAAAATTTACCCCTTGAATCTTAATGTAGGTACCTATGATTTCCTCGCCCTTGTCATACAATTCGTTCCTTACACCATCACCTATTACCGCCACTTTACGGTTGTTGTCTATATCATTCTGGTTAACAAATCTACCAGAAGTAATGGTCATGGGCTCTTGTTTTATAATTTCGGGATAATCTCCATACACATTAAAAGCACCTGCATTAAGGCCCCTAATTACATTATTGGCCCCACCAAAACCTCCTAACTGGTTTCTTGGAGATATAAATCGAAGTCCTGGCACACGATCGTTAATGGCGGTAACATCCTCTAATTTAAAGTTGAACCTTCTTCCTTTGGGCAATCCTTTATAAGCCTTAGTCGTATTTCGGGACCACATGAACATGGTATTAGTTGCTATATCCCCAAAATCTGCACGTATTCCATTTTCCAAACCCTTACCGGCCGCCAAAAGAATAATCAGGATAAAGATACCCCAACCCACCCCAAAAGCGGTTGCCAAGGTTCTGAACACATTTGTGGACAACACCTCTATTATTTCTTGCCAACGGTCTTTATTGAACATTTTTTATCTTTTCACTTTTTGAGTCAACAGTAATAGACGTGTTTGTTGAAACTGATTTTCAACCAAACGCCTATTCATCTTTTAGGGCATCTATCACATGGATACGGGCAGCTCTCCAGGCCGGAAAAAAACCAGCCACTGCGCCAGCGAATATCAGTACAAACACGGTTGCTAACGCTACATTAAAATTCACGGAAGGATTTAGCACATAATCAATTTCCACGTGCGGCCCTATAAGCTCCAATAAGCCCATACTAAAAATGAGCCCGGTGAAACCGGCAATGGCGGTTATAAAAACCGATTCATGCAACACCATGCCTATGATAGACCAAGGCTTGGCGCCTAGGGCCTTACGTATTCCTATTTCCCTTGTGCGTTCCTTAACAACAATCAACATAATGTTGCTTACCCCGACCACCCCTGCTATTATGGTACAAATACCCACGAACCAAAAGAATAATTTTATACCTAATGTTAAACTGTAGAATCGCTTTGCCTCTTCCATAGGATTCCAAATCTGTATGGCACTCGTGTCATCGGGCGCAACGGTATGTGCTTGAAAAAGATAGGTCCGCAACGAATTTTTGAATGCTATCGATTGTGCCACCGCTTCGTCAAAGTTCTTTGCAGGCGGCAGGGTATAGCTTATATTATTTATGAAATCCGCACCATTGAAAACCTGCTGCGCCGTTGTAATGGGAATGTAGATTCTTTCTTCTTCGCGTTCCCCACCTACATCACCGTAGACCCCAATAATTTTAAACGGTATTCCAGAGATTTCCAAAAACTGGCCTACAGGGCTAAGTGTATCCTTAAAGACGTCTCGTTTTATTTTATTTCCTATCACGGCAACTTTTGAAGTCTCTACTTCATCGGTATGATTTAAGAAACGCCCTTGAGACATATAGGTGTTCTCTATAAATTGAAATTGGGGAGATACTCCTTGAACACCATAAGCAAGAGATTCTTTACCGTAATTTATAAAAGCATTCCGCACGAAATACCTAGGGGATTTGTTTTCGATATCGTCTTCTAAGAGCCGTGCCGCAAAATCATAGTTTTCGTTACGTAATTGGATACGCCTTCCAGGATTAAGTCCCTTATATTCTTTTGTAGTTACGCCTGGCCAAACCCATACACTGGTTGCGGCATCTTTTTCAAACTCCTTTGCAATACCATTTTGCATGCCTTGACCAAAACCTAATAAAATAACAAGGATGAAAATTCCCGATGCTACGGACAGACCCGTAAGGAAGGTTCGCAATTTGTTTTTTCGAATAGTATCGAAAATTTCTTGCCATCGTTCTAAATCGAACATGTTGATTGGTTTTTTGATTGATGAGTGCAATAGTACTACTACACATGGATAAGACTACAAATCCTGAACAATGTTACACAATCAAATAAAAAAAAGTGTTAAATCTTTAAAATTGTGTTAAGACCTCATTTTACGATAGACAAAATAAAAGAGGCTAGCTACAAGAATATAAGGTATTGCCATTAAATAAACGATTCCATTATTAATCCCCTCAGCCGTTCTTCCAGACCCCTCACTCTCCAAAACAGCCCTACACATGGCGCATTGCGCCTCCACGGTTTCAGGTACTAACACCAATAAAAGAAATACTATTAAAAGAAAGCCCTTTCTCATTGTTAATGGATATAATAAGGTGAAATCATCACATAGACCACTACGCCTGTTATGGCCACATAAAGCCAGATAGGAAATGTATATTTAGCTAAAGCTCTATGTCCTTCAAAATCTTTTATATAAGCTTTGGCATAGGTTCTTAACACTAATGGAACTATGGCAATGGACAGTACAATATGGGTGATTAATATAAAATAATAAACGTATCGTATTAGTCCTTCCCCACCATAGGATGTTGAATCTGAAGTCATGTGATATGCTATGTACATAATCAAGAACAAAAGAGATAGGGCAATATTCGTGGTCATTAAATTTTGATGAAGTTTTTGATTGCCTTTTTTTATGGCCAAAACCGCAAGAATCAATAACACCGCTGTTACCCCATTTATACTAGCATAAATAGGAGGTAAAAAGGATAAAGGCTCCACATTCGGCAATTTCACCCCGAAAAGAATTGCTACGACTACCGGTATCACGACCGACACTACCGCTATCAACCTATTAAAACGTTTCTCCTTGTCGCTCGTTATCTCCATATTATTCATTTAATAACTTTGTAATATCTTCTTGTAAGATAGTTATCTGCTCTTGTTCACCATGGTCGTTCTCCCCCATTTCTCTAGTTATGGCTCCTCGATAATAAACTATAGGATTACCAAACTTATCCAATCTAG
>CAZUIE010000194.1:0-6596 GCA_964620945.1 uncultured Maribacter sp. | reverse complement strand
TTTTGGATGAGGCCATCATTTTTAATTCCTCTCACTTATTTGGATTCTTTTCGGTTTTTAATCCTGATGCTATTAAAGACATCAAACTATATAAAGGAGGAATCCCCGCGCGTTATGGTGGAAGGGTATCCTCTGTTCTTGATATTTTTCAAAAGGAAGGAAATAGTAAAGAGTTTAATGTAAACGGAGGTATTGGTGCCGTAGCGAGTCGGCTTTTGGTAGAAGGCCCCATAAAAAAAGATAAAGCCGCATTTTTAATAGGCGGTCGGGGTTCTTATGCACACTTGTTCCTTCCCCTTTTTGATTTGGATAATACCGCCTATTTCTATGACCTGAATACCAAAATCAACTACAAGATAAACGATAAGAACAGTGTGTTTCTTTCCGGTTATTTTGGTAGAGACGTATTTGGCATCAGTGAGAGTTTTGTAAATACCTATGGTAACGCTGTCGGTAATTTTAGATGGAACCACTTGTTTTCCGACAAATTATTCTCCAACTTATCTTTAATTTATTCTGATTACTATTATGGACTTAAACTGGATTTTGTTGGATTCAACTGGAACTCGGGGATTCAGAATTTCAACGTCAAATATGATCTGAAGCATTACTTGAACGATAAGCTACAGGTCAATTACGGTGTCAACAACATCTACTATCAATTTAACCCAGGAAAGATAGAGCCCAGCAATGATACATCTGGCATCGTCGAAGACCAACTTACTCAAAAGTATGCGAATGAATTTGCAGCTTATGTAGACCTAGAACACAGAATAACGGATAATCTTAGTTTGGGATACGGACTTCGGTTCAGTAACTTTATGAGACTGGGTCAAGAAGAGCTCAACGTATATGATAACGACAACCCCGTTCGTTTTGACCCTGTTTTATCTATCTATCAAGAAGGGAACCCAATTGAGGTTGTAAATCCGGGAAGAGCGGGAACGTTGGCAACGTTTAACAACTTTGAGCCACGACTTTCCATGTCTTACACATTAAATTCCAATAGTTCGATAAAAGCAAGTTATACCCGGTTGGCTCAGTACCTTCATCTACTTTCCAATACCAACTCCCCTACCCCTTTAGATGTATGGACCCCCAGCGGCCCTTTTATAGAACCACAATTGTTAGACCAGTATGCACTTGGTTACTTTAAGAACATAGCAAATGGTGCCTACTCTTTTGAGTCCGAAGTATTTTATAAAGATGTTCAAAATAGAATAGATTATATAGATGGTGCAAATCTTATTGCCAACGACGCTATTGAGCAAGTTATTTTAAACGGAGAAGCTCGCGCTTACGGATTAGAAGTATTGTTTCGCAAAAATGAAGGTAAATTACAAGGTTGGCTGGCATATACCTTGTCGAAATCCGAACAACGAACTCCTGGCCGTACTACTATGGAAACAGGTATTAACTTCGGAGAATGGTACAACACCCCTTATGACAAACCGCACGACATTTCATTATTTGCGAGTTACGACCTTAGCGAAAAATGGAGTGTGAATAGTAATTTTGTATACCAAACAGGACAACCAACCAACTTTCCCATTGGACAATTTGAATTTCAAGGCTTAACGGTTCCCTATTTTGGCTTAAGAAACGATCAGCGTTTACCGGACTATCATAGAATAGATATATCTGCTACCTTAACCCCAAAAAAGAACAAAACCAGAAAAATGCAAGGAGAGTGGGTATTTAGTATTTACAACCTATACAACAGAAGAAATGCAGCCTCCATCAATTTTCGAAGAAATCAAGATACTGGTACAAATGAAGCAGTGAGAACCTCTATTTTTGGACTGGTTCCAGCAGTGACCTATAATTTTAAATTTTAAAACAATGCAAAAATACATAGGCATACTCGCCATCTTAGTTATTTTTATAAACTGTGAAGATGTTATTGATGTGGATTTGGATACAGAACCACCTCGCTTAAACATTGACGCCATCATTCGTCTGGACACTAATGAAAGTATAACAACAGCAACGGTCAAAGTAGGATTGAGCAGTTCGTTTTTTGAAGAAAACCAAGCCATCACCGTAAATCAAGTCTCCATTGAAAACGCAACCTATGAAGGTGATGACGGCTTGGATGATACTATAGTAACGTTCAATGAGACTGAAACTGGTGTTTATCAGGCATCCAAGAATACCGATTTCTTTACCTCGGGCGAGCTTGTCATGACTATAAACTATGAAGACATTATTTTTGTAGCTAGGACTGCATTTGCGCCTTCAGTTCCTTTTGATAGTATCATCCAAGGAGATGGGGTACTATTTTCTGGAGACGAAACCGAAATAGTAGTATCCTTTACCGATATCCCTGACCAAGCAAATTTTTATATTTTTGATTTTGACTTTAATGAATTTCTAGTTTCCGAAGATGAATTTTATCCAGGTCAACGATTTGAGTTCTCTTATTTTTACGATGACGTAGCTCCTGGTTCAACCATAAACATTAGTATTCTGGGTGCGGACGAAGGATTTTTTAATTATATGAATCAGCTTATTGTTCAGTCGGGTGGTAACCAAGGGCCTTTCCAAACACCTTTAGGAACCGTTAGGGGAAATTTTACAAGTGTGACCGAAACAAACGCTGAAGATCGCCGTGATAATTTTGCTTTGGGCTATTTTGCGGTAGTCGAAGAGTTTACCCAAAGTATAACTATAGAATAAAGCTTAAGTATAATCAAGAACTGATGTACGCTATGAGAACAGATAAAGAAATTTTAGTCAAAGGTCTCAAACGATTGGCCTATACCGTATTGTTAATGTTTTTAGCACCTATCGTCATTTGGCAAGCCTTTAAAAATGAAGAACACCCCTATTATTGGCCGGTATTAATTGTCGGTATTATACTCGCAATTGCTGCCGTTGGAATGGGTTTTAAAGGTATTGCTACGATCATGGAGTCTCTTTTTCGTAAAAAGAAAAAAGATTAATTTTTTTTAGTTTCCATAGTCGGTTTTTTCCATTTATTGGATAAATCGGCATAATTATAGTCCAATACGCTTTCTTGCCGTTCCAGTTTTCCGGCAGAAAAGGCACGCTGCAGAATATCTTCTATAAGGTAATCCTCTTCTACAAGATCTGGATGAAACTCTTCTTTAATACTAATTTTAAACATTTTGGCGGTAGTGTTGTACCAAAATGCCCGCCAACCGTTCCTAAGCTCCTTTACAAGGTCAAAAGAGGTTGTTCCTGTTTGTCTGTAAATGAGCTTTACAAGAATCTGACCTTCGGTTCTGGTCAGTTTTTTTAATTCATCAGAAAACTCACCCTCAATATACCTTTGTACTTCTCTAGTATACTTTCGTCGTTTTCGCGGTTTTTTAATTGATTTTAGGCTATCGTTTAGTTCTACCAAACGTTCGGCCGCCAACTTGGCATAGGGATAAACTTTATGTGTTTTTCTTCTCAAGATATAATAACGCAATTTATCCTTATACGTGTGAAATTTTAATTTACCGAATACGAAAGTCTCCTGTAAATCAATAGAACTCCTAAAAATAGAATCCCCAGCAACTATAATAAGTTTTTCAGATACAGAGTCCAAGACCTGCTCTGGCACCTGTGCTTTGGCTTCTAAAATACCTAAGAATAGAAATAAATAAACAATACGTCTATACGTCATGCTAATATAACTGCAAATGTCCTGCCAAAATTAACGATAAATAGAGAAGCATAGTATTCAAAAACAAGCGAATATTGTTAAGTTTGTAAGCAAATAAAAAACACATGTCAAAAACAGATATCATCACTAAAAAATCCCTTGATTTTTTTGAAAAATATTTAAATAACGCGTCACCAACAGGATACGAATGGGAAGGTCAAAAAATATGGATGGACTATTTAAAACCCTATGTAGACACCTTTATTACAGATACTTATGGCACAGCAGTTGGCGTTATTAATCCCGATGCGAAATATAAAGTAGTAATAGAAGGACATTCAGATGAAATATCCTGGTACGTAAATTATGTCACAGATAATGGCTTACTTTATGTAATCAGAAATGGTGGTAGCGATCATCAAATTGCACCTTCTAAATGGGTAAACATACACACTAAAAATGGTATTGTAAAAGGCGTTTTTGGTTGGCCGGCAATACACACCAGAAAAAACGAAAAGGAGCAACCTCCTAAGTTGGACAATATTTTTATTGATATAGGTGCTAAGGACAAGGAAGAAGTAGAGAAAATGGGCGTTCATGTAGGTTGTGTAATAACCTATCCAGATGAGTTCCAAATATTGAACAAGGATAAGTTTGTTTGTAGGGCGATAGATAACCGTGTAGGTGGATTCATGATTGCTGAAGTTGCCAGATTACTGCACGAAAATAAAAAAACGCTTCCTTTTGGCCTGTATATTACGAACTCCGTTCAAGAAGAAATTGGGTTGCGCGGCGCTGAAATGATTACCCAAACCATAAAGCCTAACCTTGCCATCATAACTGATGTTTGCCACGATACGACAACGCCTATGATCGAAAAGAAAACACAGGGACACACAGAATTAGGTGCAGGACCTGTGATTTCATATGCTCCGGCAGTACAGAATAAACTAAGGGAGCGGATTTTGGAAACGGCAGAAGCTAACAAGATTCCTTTTCAACGTATGGCTGCTTCCAGAGCCACCGGTACGGATACAGATGCCTTTGCCTACAGTAACGGCGGCGTTGCATCCGCATTGATATCATTACCATTGCGCTATATGCACACTACGGTAGAAACAGTGCATAGGGACGATGTTGAAAATGTTATCCGATTGATTTATGAAACATTGTTGACGATAAAAGAGGGAGAAACCTTCAGTTATTTCGATTAACCCAAACCAAAGCCCTTCTAAAAGGGCTTTTTTTATATGGATGAGCTAATAGACATTTTAGATGCTAACGGAAATCCTACCGGAACATCGGAACTAAAGTCCAAAGCACATCGGCTTGGACTTTTTCATGCCACGGTACATATTTGGATGTATACAAATTCTGGTAAAATCCTATTACAACAACGTGGACAAAATAAGGATACCTATCCCCTACTTTGGGATGTCTCTGTAGCAGGTCATATAGGTGCAGGGGAAAAAGAAGAACTAGCTGCGATTAGAGAAACCAAGGAAGAAATTGGACTTACCATACAAGAGGAAGCCTTAGAAAAAATTGGTATTTATAAATCGATGCAAAAACATCATGACAACCTAATCGATAATGAGTTTCATTATACGTATTTGTGTGAACTTAAAATTCCGATAACCGTTCTGCAAAAACAAGAAAGCGAAGTAGCTAATTTAAAACTGATACCTATTCCGGAATTTGAAAAGGAAATTAAAACCGATAAGAATTCAAAAAGCTATGTTCCCCATACCAGGACGTATTATGAAAATATTATACAAGCCATCAAAACAAAGCTATAGCTGCGCTACAAATTTGCTTACTTCTCCAAGCTTGTATGTTTTTTGTTCTCCTGTTTCCATATTCTTTACCACAAAAGAACTATCGCTTAACTCCTCGGCTCCTAAAAGTATGACATACGGTACCTTGCGATTGTTTGCATATTTAAATTGCTTCTGAATTTTGGAATTTGAAGGATACACATCCGACTTAATTCCCGATTTTCGTAACTGGTTCGTTAATTTTAAGGAAGCTAAGGCCTCCTTTTCTCCAAAATTAAGGCAAAGTACATCTAAGGATTTTTCTAAGGATTCTGGAAACAGATTCAGTTCCTCAAGTACCAAGTAGATGCGATCCAAGCCAAAAGAAATCCCAACACCGCTCACATCCTTGAGTCCAAAAATACCGGTAAGGTCATCATAACGTCCTCCACCTCCAATGGAGCCCATGGAAACTCCTTCAGGAGCACTCACTTCGAAAATAGCTCCAGTATAATAGTTAAGGCCTCTAGCCAAAGTTACATCTATCGCCAAACTGGCAGAGTGCAATCCTAATTGAGCAACACTGTCGATAATATAGCGCAATTCCGCAACTCCTTTTTTGCCTTCTTCTGAGCTTTGTAATAAGGAATCTAGGCTATCCAATTGTTCTGTGTTGGTTCCCTTGAGTGTAAATAACGGCGCAGCCTTTTCTATGGCAGCATCAGAAATACCCTTATGACGCATTTCCTTTTTCACGCCTTCATCGCCAATTTTATCTAGCTTATCGAGGGCAACAGTGAAATCTACCAAAAGATGTTTGGCCCCTATAACCTCTGCAATACCTGCTAAAACCTTACGATTGTTCAATTTTATGGTAGTTCCTGTCAATTTTAAATCCGTGAATACGGCATCATATAATTGTACCAATTCCACTTCTTGTAGAAGCGAGTCGGAACCAACAACATCCGCATCGCATTGAAAAAACTCTCTAAACCTTCCTTTTTGTGGTCTATCCGCCCTCCACACGGGCTGTATCTGATATCTCTTGAATGGAAAATCGATTTCGTTCTGGTGCATTACCACGTATCGGGCAAAAGGTACCGTTAAATCATAGCGTAGGGCTTTTTCTGAAATTTTAGGCGCTAAGGTGACTGAATTCTTAGAACTGTAGGTTACGTCGTCAACTTTATTGATAAAATCCCCAGAATTCAAAATTTTAAAAA
>CAZUIE010000193.1:0-6678 GCA_964620945.1 uncultured Maribacter sp. | reverse complement strand
CCAGCAGTATGCAGGCGCAATTAGGGGAAAACAAAAATACATTTACCCAACAAGATACGCTTAGAGGCAGTATTACCCCGGAACGGGCGTGGTGGGACCTCAATTATTATCATTTGGATATAGAGGTAAAACCGGATGATAAATATATTGAAGGAAAGAATACTATTAGGTACAAGGTATTGGAAAGTCAACAAGTATTACAGGTAGATTTACAACCGCCTTTAAAAATAGAAAAGGTCACGCAGGATGATAAAGAGTTAGAATTCCTTACCAAAGGCAATGCCCATTTTGTAAGATTGGCCAAACAACAAACGCCAGGGGAGTTCAATGAGGTTATCGTCTATTATTCAGGGAATCCCAAAGAAGCCGAACGTGCTCCTTGGGATGGCGGATTTTCTTGGAAAAAGGACGATAATGGCAAACACTTTGTAGCCACTTCCTGTCAAGGTTTGGGCGCAAGTGTATGGTGGCCCAACAAGGACCATATGTATGATGAGGTAGACAGCATGCTCATTAGCGTTAAAGTACCCAAGGGACTTACGAACGTTTCCAACGGGCGGTTGCGTAAACTGGATACGGTAACCAACACTTCGCATTGGTTTGTATCCAACCCCATAAACAATTATGGCGTTAATGTAAACATTGCCGATTACGTGCATTTTGGCGAAACCTACGATGGCGAAAACGGGGAACTGGATATGGATTATTGGGTGCTGCGCGATGATCTGGAAAAGGCAAAAAACCAGTTTACGGACGCTCCAAAAACAATAGCCGCATTTGAACATTGGTTCGGCCCCTACCCTTTTTATGAGGACAGCTTTAAATTGGTACAGGTACCATATTTAGGTATGGAACATCAAAGCTCGGTTACTTACGGAAATCAATTTCAACAAGGCTATTTAGGGCGCGACCTTTCCGGGAGCGGCTGGGGATTAAAGTTCGATTTTATCATTATACACGAATCGGGTCATGAGTGGTTTGCTAATAACATCACCAACAAAGATATTGCCGATATGTGGGTGCACGAAGGCTTTACCTCCTACTCCGAAAATCTATACCTAGACTATCACTACGGTACCAAAGCCTCTGAAGAATATGTGATCGGACTGCGACAGAATATTGTAAACGACATCCCTATCATAGGGCCGTATAACGTAAACCAAGAAGGCAGTAAGGATATGTACTACAAGGGCTCCAATATGCTGCATACCATACGCCAATTGGTGAATGATGATGAAAAATGGCGGCAAATACTCCGCGGATTGAATAAAGATTTCTACCACCAAACGGTAACCACAGAACAGATAGAAAACTATATGATTGATAAGTCCGGTCTAAAATTACAACCGGTCTTTGACCAGTATCTGCGCTCCCCAATGATTCCTATTCTAGAATACTCAATTGATGGGAAAAAACTAAAATACAGATACACTAATGTCATAGAAGGCTTTGATATGCCATTAAGAGTATTTATAAACGAAAAGGACGTATGGCTTAACCCAACTGAAACTTGGCAAACCGCATCTAAATATCGCCTTGATGGAACATTTGAGGTGGATACTAATTTTTATGTAGATGTGAAGGGATTATAGACTTACTCCAAGTTTATTGCTCCGAAAGACGAAACGATTAAAATTAGTACCCGATGGCTTGGGATGTTATCGTATTGGACACAATAATCAACTAGCGTATGATTTTTACTCTCTTAACCCGGATTGGTCTTAAAAAGAGGCTTTTTGGTTTAAAAAACCCTATACAACGTAGTAACAATAATCTCTTTACCGCCGTTTACAGCAATAGCTAATAATTGCTTTTCTTCTTTTACCTTAAAATGAAACGGTGCTTGTAAAAGTTGTACGCCACTCTGCTTTTTTAATCGGGTTCCTTGTCCGGAAATAATATCGGTATTAGCCAGAAAATTGCCCTTTGGTAGGTGTTCTGTTAGGATAACATATTTAAAATCGGCTAGTTTAGGAAGAATGTGCTTTATTTCTGTATTAGATAGATGTTGCAAGACTTGTCGTATCAAAACACAGTCGGCCTTTGGTAACTCATCAACAGCGATATCCAAACAGTGAAACTCTAAATTTTTGGCGCTAAATGCCTCCTGGTTATAGGTAATTAGCTTGGTTACAATATCTACGGCGATGTAGTGTTTGGTGTGCCTTACCAATTGCTTACCTACATTAAAATCGCCACAACCTAAATCACAAACTACTAATGGCGATTTAAAAGAACGTAAAAAGCTAGTGATAGCAGCTATATATGGATTTACAATGTCTGGTAGGTGGGAGCCTTCACCAGAATAAAAAGCGGACGAATTACTACCCCAAAGTTTCATGGCGTAGACCTGCTCCATCGCATCTTTCGTAGGCCAGGGTCTTTTTACAATCTTGCTAGTATCTTCGTCATTTTTTTTCACAACTATCTGCGCACGGACCAATACTTTTTGAACCGCTAAATTAGGAAATCAAATACATGTAAGATCAGTGGAAACCTAAATGCTAATTGATTACAATTTCATCCACGAACAACCAACTATCGGCGCCTGGATTCTGATGCCAAGATGGGTTTTTAAGAATACTCTTTACATCTACCCTTACATATTTTGCATTTGTTTTCACAAACTCGGCATCAAAAAATTTGAGTTGAATACTGGAATCTGGCTTTTGTGGGCCTAGGTTTTCAGTATGCAGTCTTGTAAAGCGCTTACCATCCTGAGACACGGAAACAGTAAACCCTGTAGGGAAAAAGATATAACTTCCAGGTATGGATAAAGCCCCTACCGAGACAGCACTTATATCCCGAGATTCGTTAAGTTCAAAGGTTGCATTAAAATGGGTTCCTTCGTAGCCAAGCCACCTGCCATCAACGAAGTTGGTAGAACCGCGTTGTAAATCGCCCAACATTGCCGCACCTGCACCTGTATACTTTTCAGCAGGTGCCTTATTTACTGTCACATTCTTATAATCAATAGTGCTTTTCTTAAAAAAGGCCAAAGCTGTCTCACTTATTCCCCAACCATCCTTGGCCGTGACAGCTTTAAGATTTGTTGTATTGGTAATTGTAATTGGTGTCGTGTATTTAATTGATGTCGTATCCGGCTCACTACCATCCAAGGTATAATAGATGCTTGTATCATCAAACGGATAACTTATTTCTACGGTCATTTTATCCTTGATAAAGAAGTTATCTGCCATAATGGTAGGTGGCAACAGTTCTGTAGCGGCAAACATATCCATATCTATGCTATGTATCGTCGTATTTGGTTGGGATGCTGAATACCCGTTCATAGCATCGGTAGTAATTTCGGTTTTCCAGAGGTATAAATCTGTAAGCTTTGATAGCGAATTCATATCTTCCAAAGCAGCATCTGTAAGTGTTGTTCCATACAGGTTTAAGGATTCTAAATGCTCTAATTTTACTACTTCTTTGAAACCCTTATCCGTAATAGCCGTATTCTGCAGCTGTAACTTGGTCAAATTTTCAAAGTCGGACAGCTTGGAAACCAAGGAATCGCTAAAATTTGAATTCGCCAAATTGAGTTCTACTATATGTTCAGAATAATCACTTAAAAGCTCAAACGACGTTTCAGTCAAATTCTTTTTGTTTGCCAAGTGAACTATATATAACGGACTCTCTTCTTTTAATGGATAAATACCCGTGCCGTTAGCTCTTATATTCGCTAGCCATTCTTCAGGGGCCGGCTCTAATGATTTGGCCAATATACCCCTTGTAGAGGTATCTTCTTCCAACTCGTTCAAATATTCCTGTATTTTTTTGCTTCGCTCCAAATCGGCCGTTTTGCATTCAAAGCAATTTTTATTTTCCATCCACCAGTTTATCAGCGCAATCTCATTAGCCGTGAGCTGTACCTTTCCCTTTGGCGGCATGTGTTCCTCATCTTCTATGGGTAATCCAACACGGTGTGCTATCAAAGGTTTGCCAAAATCGCTGACCGTATCCAAAGGACTTCCGGTATCGCCACCAGAAAGAAGATCTCCTTGGGAAGTCATCAACAAATTTCCTTCCGCTTTTTTAGGGTTGTGACAACTTACGCATTTGGTATCCAGAATAGGTTGTATGATATCATGATATACAATGGCTTCATCCACATTTGAAATACTGATTTTATCAGTTGCACTATCCTTGGTAAGAAAATCTTCACCATGGGTCATGCTTCCGCCCCAATGCCCTGCCAAGATTAGCATAATATTTACAGCGATAAATAAGGGGAAATATAGCTTTGCAAAAAGGGCTTGCTTGGCCTCTTTTGCAAAGAAAATGATAATGGAAACTACTGTAAGCGAAATTGCCATCCATTTATGCCTAAAAAGCAAATCGGCATCATATGCTCCATTCTCCTCTAACAGCAGCCCCGTTCCAATAGCTGTTAATGCACTTATCACACCAAAGCCTAGGGCAAACTTAATGCTAATACCTAAATTTTCAGTTGGTTTTATACGCTGATATATTTCAAGAATAAAGGCGAACATTAAAATCCCAATAGGCATGTGAACCACCACAGGATGAAAATTGCCAATATTGATAAATAAATAGGTCATATTATTCTACTAAGATTTCATCTATAAAAAAGAAAGGTGCGGTACCTTTTCCCTGATGCCATTGCGGAATCGCTTCCATTAAATCGATATGTACTTCTATACTCTTATATGCACCTTTGGTTACCGGAATATCTAATAGTGAAATACCCTTTGGTGCTGCCGCTTTTGGTTCTGTAAAGGATACCGTTCCTACTTCTTCCTTTTGATCAGTAATTACACGAATGGACTTGGGTAGAAAAATCCAAGAGCCATGGTCGCTCAAGGAGCTTATAATTAAATTAGAAATGGTTATTTCGGTTTCAAAATCCATCAAAATACTAATTTGCCTGCCTTGAAAGCCCATCCAATAATCACCAGCCCTAAATTGGGTTGTACCTTTACGTAAGTCTACCAAACCTTTGGCACCACTACCCTGATAATTTGCATCTGGTTGGGGTGTAAGTGTCACTTTGGCCGCAGACACATCTTGTTTTACCTGTAACAAACGCGTGCCTATTGCTTTACTAGGTGCATAATCGGAATGAAAGGAGCGAAAAGTAAATGCAGTTGGTTGGGATACGACTATGGGATTAGTATAAAGCGGGGCTTCGGGAGTTACCTCGCTTCCGTCTGTAGTATATCTGATTTCTGCTCCGTCCATAACAAAAGTGGCCGTTATCTCAGCACTAGTGTTGAAGAGTAGGGAGTCTACCTGAATTCTGGGCGGGGCCAGCTCAAAGAGTTGCGTATCGGCATAGGTGACTACTTCCTTTTCCTTACAAGAGAAAAAAAGCGTACCACAGCAAACGAGAGAATACATGATGCTCCTCATTAAACACGATATAATTTAATGGGATATGTTTTTCCCGAGTTCCACTGTGCCACATACAGATTTTCCTCATCATCTACACAGACGTCATGGGGATGGTGAAACACTTTAACCGTCTGACTCATGGGATTAAGAGTACCATCTTCGTAAATAGGCGCACAGCCACCGGGTGCCGATATCAATTGGTTTTGTTCGTTAAGTATGCTGATAAAACCTGTGCCTTCCGACCCGTCTCCAGACCAAATCGTAGCCAAATAAATATCTTTACCATGTATAACCGGCCTGCAAATATATGCTCCTGGCAAATCGATGGTGCTTATGTATTCCCCAGAAAGCGTAAATCTTTTTAATTTATTCTGTTGTCGTGCAGTAATCAACAAGGTAGGATTGGCCGGGTCTCTAATATCCAAACAAATACCGTGTGCATTATTAAAAAGATGATCTTCTTCCCCCCTGCCACCAAAAATGTTCAATAGTTCTCCTTTGGCACTATAATGCATAATGTATTGTTCGCCATACCCATCGGCAATATAAACATCACCGTTTGGTGCTATTGCGGTTTCTGTGGGAATATAACTTTCCTTTGTTTTGTATTTACCGGATTCCTTGGGATAGGTAAATACCTGAATTACTTGACCTTTCAGATTGGTTTTAATGACTTCGTGCCGATTGTTATCGGCGATATAGAGCATATCCTCGCCATTCTCAACGTTTAGTGTGAGTCCGTGAGCACCGGGATAATCTGTTCCCCAAACCTCAAGCAGTTTACCGGAACGGTCATAAACGATGACATTATTTTTAACATGATTGGTGAGTAAGAGAATCCTTCCCTGCGAATCCTGAACCATTTCATGACAATCATTTACAGGATAAAAGTTTGAATTTAATGCTCCCCATTGTAAGTCGATCTTAAACTGATGGGAATTATGTCCAATAATAGCATCCTTGTATCCATCAAACATATTAGCTTGTGCAACACCGCTGACGATTCCTGCAGAGAACAAACTACTATTTCGCATGAATTTACGTCGCTTCATTATACTAATAAATCATTTAAAACATGACCTTCCACATCGGTTAACCGGAATCGCCTACCTTGATACTTATAAGTAAGTTTTTCGTGATCTATACCTAGTAAATGCAACATGGTAGCCTGAAAATCATGTACATGAACAGGGTCTTTTACAACGTTATACCCAAATTCATCGGTTTCGCCATACACCATACCAGGTTTAATACCGCCACCGGCCATCCACATGGTAAAACATCTTGGATGGTGATCTCTTCCGTAATTGGTGTCTGTTA
>CAZUIE010000192.1:0-6682 GCA_964620945.1 uncultured Maribacter sp. | reverse complement strand
CAACGGTCTCGTATAACCGTCAGTTACGGGTTAATATGCGTTAATTTTCGGTTTGGCACTGACTATAACAATTCCGAGTGGATTCGGACGTAGTCGAATCCGCCGTAATTGTGGTTATACATTGTTGTGCTTTCGTTATTTTTTTTTCAATTCTTCATTAATCAGTCCGGCAAGTAATTCGGCTTTATTTTTCAGGTTTTCTGTGATTTCTATTCCTAATGATTTTCTTGTAATATTATTCCGCAAATTGTTTCTGCCTAAATTTGATTCTATTTTTTTAATTAATGCTTGTTTTCTTGTCTCTTTATTATCGGAAAATGGAAGCGTTAATTTTTGACCTCGGCCGTGAGGTGGGTTTATTTCATATTCGTCATTCAGAAACCAATACTCATCCTCCTTTGAAGAACGCTCTTCATCATAATCTATAAATAGATTAAACCCGTATAAATCAACAGTATAATAGTTGTTAATAGCGTCATTAAGTTTTTTAGAACCTAATTGATTTGCAAGTCCAGAATTTTTAATTTTTTGAAAGGTTTGGTCTACAATTTTATAATCAGTAAAATAACTTGTAATGGTTAATACAATAGAATCAATAGAATTAACTTGATATTTTTTACTCTCAAAAATTGATGAATTAGCTTTGATTTGTTTGTCCAAATTTTCAATCATCCCATCAAATCGATTAGAGTCATTATTTAAATCAACTAACATACTTTTTAAATAGGTTTTGATTGTTGCGCTTTCCTTTCTGCTTTCATTCCAATTATTAATTTGTAGTGCAATCAAAATTCCAATAACTACAAGTACAATTTCACCAATAGCATAAATCAGATATTTGCTGAACTTATTTTCAGAGAGCATTTTTTGTCTAATTTTTCTGAAGAATTTTATCATTGGTTAGTGGTTTGTCATAATGAAACACAACAATTGGCTAAACGTACCATGGTACGTTTATTCCATTTTTAGCCTTAAGATAAGAATAATCCCTTATTGGTGCTCAACAGCAATGTTTTAACAATATAGTTTACCTATATTATATTTTTAAAAACGGCTAAATGTATACGTGTTAAGCAACAAAAAATAACCCCAATTGCCTTGGTGTCTAAAATTATCCTATGTGATGCCTTCCCCTTTTCCTAGGTTTGGAAAACCACCAAAACCAAAAAGAGCCCAGCCTTGTGGACCGGACTCTTTTACGAGAACACTATATGAAAATGAAAAAAATTATGTAACTAATTATAAGGTAAATATAGTACCCGTTTTCAGGTTTGTACAGTTATTGTTGTCAATGCTGTTGTTTTTGTGGTGTGCTGCCGCATTTTTGTTATTTACCTTTATTTAAATCCCAAGATTCTTCGAGAATAGCGATATTTATGGCTGAATTATGGTATATTAAACCAGAGCATATAAGTACAATCCTAAACGATAAGTGCCCATGAAGCAGACAGAAAGATTAGCCGAGTTTAAGAAATCGGTAAATAATAAATTCAATGTGTATAATAGCTTGTTTTTAAATCTACCCTATAGAAATATAGACAACGTGGGGATGCTGATTCCTTTGCTCATGGATCAATCTCAAAAGGGATTGAAGGCGGGTTTAAACCCTAAAGAAATCCTAGAAGCTTTTTTTGAGAATTTTGCCGAGTTGGAAACCGAGGAAGAGCGCATAGATTTCATGTTTCGGATTATACAATATGTAGAGCGACAAGTGGTGCTGTACGACAGCGTAGAGGATGCGGCTTTTCCCAAATTACACAAACACAGTAGTTCCTTGTCCTTAAAGGACTATTTTCAGTTGATAGATAACAATAATGATTGGGATTCTATTTTGGGCAAGCTCAATAGTTTTAGTGCCCGTATTGTCCTCACCGCACACCCAACGCAATTCTATACCCCGGCGGTATTGGAGATTATCAGCAATTTAAGAACCTTGATTCTTGAGGATAGGATAGACGAGATAGATGTTGTACTACAGCAATTGGGACTTACTTCGCTGGTCAACGCCAAAAAGCCTACACCGTTAGATGAGGCGAAGAATATTATCTACACCTTACGGCATGTGTATTACGATGCTATCGGTGATATGTACGGGTACATAAAAGCCAGTGCCGGCAACGATAAATTTGAAAATCACGATATTGTGAAACTTGGCTTTTGGCCCGGAGGGGACAGGGATGGGAATCCGTTCGTAACTGCCGATATCACCAAAGATGTGATGAACGAGCTACGTGTTACGCTCATGAAGTGTTATTACAACGATTTAAAAAGGTTACAGCATAAACTAACGTTTAAGGAAGTGCAGGAGCCCCTTAGTAAATTACGTGGCAATCTGTATATCGCCATGTTCGACCCCAGTAAAGATGTTGGCTATGAGGATATCATGAACCCTTTGAACCAAATACGGGAACTATTGGTAAACAAGTATCACCATCTGTATGTAAATGAGCTAGATGTGTTTATGGATAAGGTGAAAATCTTTAAAACCCACTTTGCTACCATAGATATTCGCCAGGACCACAGCATGCATACCAAAGTAATAAATGTGGTACTGCAAAAAAACGGATTGATAAAGGCCGATGTAAGCGAACTGTCCGAAGAAAAGCTGATTGATATCCTTTTGAACCAAAAGCTCCAACTTGTCCCCGATGATTATTCGGAAGATATTGTAAAAGATACGATTAAGAACGTATCACAGCTGGCCCATATTCAGGCAAAAAATGGCGAGCAAGGCTGCAATAGATACATCATAAGTAATTCCGAAGATGTGTTTAGTATATTGTACGTTTATGCCCTGTTCCGGTGGTGCGGTTGGGCAAATAAGGCGATTACCTTTGACATTGTTCCGCTGTTCGAAACTATGAAAGGAATGGATGATGCCAAGGCTACCATGCAGCAGCTGTTCAACATAAAGGAATATAAAAATCACTTGGAGCAACGGGGAAACAAACAAACGATTATGCTTGGGTTTTCCGATGGTACCAAGGACGGGGGTTATTTAAAAGCAAACTGGTCTATTTTAAAAACGAAGGAAGAGCTCTCCGACGTTTGCGCTACCAACGCCATTTCCGCCATTTTCTTTGATGGTAGGGGAGGACCACCTGCAAGGGGCGGTGGTAAAACACATCGGTTTTATGCCGCACAGACGAGCAAGGTGGCCAATAATGAAATCCAACTCACGATTCAAGGACAGACCATCACCAGTACCTACGGTACTAAGGAGCAGTTTATGTACAATAGTGAACAACTCCTTACTGCCGGACTTTCAAATACCATTTTAGGGAAAGAAATCACCATTTCCGATGATGCAAGAAGTTTAATTGAGGAAATGTCCGAACTCAGTTTTGCGAAGTATGATGCGTTGAAGCATCATGATAAGTTTATGCCCTATTTGGAAAACATGAGTACACTTAAATACTATACTAAGGCCAATATTGGAAGTAGACCGGGAAAACGGGGAAACAAGGCCAAATTGGAGTTGTCCGATCTACGGGCCATTTCATTTGTGGGGTCTTGGAGCCAGTTAAAGCAAAACGTGCCCGGTTATTTTGGCATTGGCACCGCGCTAAAAACCTTGGCCGATGACGGGAGATTTGCCGAGGCTAAAAAAATATATGATGAGGTGCCTTTTTTCCAAGCCCTAATGATGAACAGTATGATGAGTCTCTCCAAGTGTTATTTTGAGCTCACCAGTTACATGAAGGAGAACGAGGAGTATGGTGATTTTTGGGAAATTTTACATGAGGAGTACCAGCTTTCCAAAGAAATGTTATTACAGCTTTCCGGCATGGAAATATTGATGGAAAAGGAAGCCATTTCGCGTGAGTCAATTAAAATTCGGGAGAATATTGTGCTACCCTTATTGGTCATACAGCAATATGCATTACAGAAAATAGGAGCGGGTAATTCCCATAAAGAGTTGTATGAAAAAATAGTAACCAGATCTTTATATGGGAATATTAATGCGAGTAGGAATTCGGCCTAATACGTTAGCTTCGGAACTCATTTTAGCGTAAATTACCCTAATTAAAAGAAGAGCCAATGCAAATCGCATTGGCTCTTCTTTTTCTCGCTTTAGGATATGGTTTATTTCTCTACTTTAGCACTAAGAAGGGTGTAAAATGTTTTTATTCCATAAGCAATCTGTCCTATTTTTAAGTTCTCATTAGGACTATGCTGATTATTGTCCGCGTTCACCATTGGGACTATAAAAGCAGGAATTTCTAATTCGTTGATGAATGGGGAAATGGGAACCGTACCGCCCATAATCCTAATTTGGACCACATCCTCTTTAAACGTATCTGCCATAGTTTTGACCAAAAATTGTCCGTAGGGATTATCCAAATCAGTTCTAAAGGCATCGGTTACAGAACCTTCTTGCACCATCATTATTTTATCATGCGTCATCCGTTCTTCTTTGGAGGGTGCTGCGTTCGTGATATAAAAGCCATGGTTTTCTATGTGCTTTTTTACTAGGTTTTTGAGTTTAGTTCCATCACTCTCCGGCACCAATCGTAAATCCAATTCTGCGGTAGCGGTCGCCGGCACTATAGTTCTTGCCTGATTGCCGATCCAACCGGAGCCTAAACCCCTAATATTCAAACTGGGATATTGTAAGGATTCTTGATAGAATGCTCCCACTTTTTCTGCGGTTTTAAACTGTAGTTTCTTTGATATTTCCTCATCGTTATCTGGAACGCTCTTCATAATTCCTTGAGCTGTTTCGCTTAAGGTAATACCGTCATAATACCCTGGAATAGTTACGCGACCCTCGGTATCTTTCATACTGGCCAGGACCTGTGCCAATTGAAATCCCGGGTTTGGGGCATAATTCCCGTAATGACCGCTGTGCTGCGGTTTTATTGGTCCGAAGGTAGTTAAGGATAAAGTAGTAATACCGCGGCAACCATAAATGACGGTAGCTTTTCCAGATGGGTGCGTAGGACCGTCGTTAATAACTAGGAAATCGGCTTGTAGAAGTTCCTTATAGGTGCGTACCGCTTTGGGCAATGGTTTACTGCTTCTCTCTTCTTCGCTGTCTAGTATCACCTTAACATTGAACGATAATTCCTTGCTGTCTTTTTTTAGGAGATCAATGGCGTTTAGGAACATTACAATAGGTCCTTTGTCATCGGATGTAGACCTGCCGAACAAACGCCAGTCGTAGTTTATATCGGTATCCAGTGCTGCAAAATCCTGCGTTTTCCAATTTTCACCGTCTATGGATTTCAGGACGGTTTCATAGGGATTCGCCTGATCCCATTTAGCGGCATCAATCGATTGACCGTCCAAATGCATGTAGAACAACACCGTAGGTTTGTCGTCATCCATAGGAAACGCCGCAAAAAATAGTGGTAGGTTTTCCGTAGGCAGGATAGAGGTATTAAAACCCCTTTCACTAAATTTATTATTTAACCATCTTAGATTCTGGTCTATATCATCTGCATTTAAAGCATCATTGGGAATAGAAACAAAATCTCTAAGTTCTTTTATGCTATGCCTAACGGCCGACTTTACGGAAATTGAATCCTGGGCGTTTAGACCGGTAATTGAAAAAAGAATTAAAAGGACGTACCAATAATTTTTCATAGGATTTATTTGAAGGTTGAAAAGTAAGGATAAAAGACCATACCTATTCCTTTGAAATCATTTTTTGAGAACTGAAAGCAGCGATTTTCTGATGAGAAGCAGGAAAGGAAACCCATGAAAAATCAGATCGAACCAATCCATAGCCTCCATTCCTACAGCACCTCCTGCTACCCATTTTAGTTTGCCCCAAAGATGAGGTTCCGGGAAAAAGGGAGCCAAGCCAAGGGTTAGGCATAGCAGTAGTATTAATTTCCAGTTATTAAGGAAGTCGTTCATTATGGTCTTATAGTTTTTATAAAAGATGGTATTTCATCCACCCCGTGTTGCGTCAAATACTTGATAAAAGCTGAACCAATGATGGCTCCTTTGGCATTTTTAGTAGCCGCTTGAAAGGTTTCTGAATCCTTGATACCAAAACCTACAATTTGGGGATTTTTCAAATTCATTTGAGCAATTCGTTCAAAATAATCTTCCTGTTCGTTGCCAAAACCAGATTTGGATCCGGTAACACTGGCGGAGCTAACCATGTAAATAAAACCGTCGGATTCAGCATCAATTTGACGGATACGGGCATCGCTTGTCTGTGGTGTTATTAAAAAAATATTGATCAATCCGTATTTTTTGAAGGTGGCTTCATATTCTTCTTGATACACATCTAAGGGTAAATCTGGCATAATAATACCATCAATCCCTACTTCGTGACATTTTTTGCAAAACGCTTCCACCCCATATTGTAACATGGGGTTAAAATAGCCCATAGCGATTAGGGGAATGGAAACACTTTTTCTGATGTCTTGTAATTGCTCAAATAAAATTTCAGTCGTCATCCCATTCTTTAAAGCAGCTGTAGAACTTTCCTGTATGGTGGGTCCGTCTGCTAATGGGTCACTAAATGGTAATCCTATTTCTATCATATCTACACCGTTTTTTTCTAAGTCCTTAATGATTTGTACGGTGTTATTTAAAGCAGGATAGCCTGCCGTAAAATATATGGAAAGGAGTTTTTTATCCTCCTTCATTTTTTTATTTATTCTATTACTCATGGTATTAGGCTAACTTAAAATAATCGATGTAGGTGTTCAAATCCTTATCC
>CAZUIE010000191.1:1831-6721 GCA_964620945.1 uncultured Maribacter sp. | reverse complement strand
AACCTGTTTCGGCTTCTAAGGTTTGCCAGTTTTCATAGGCTCTTTCCAGCAAGGGTACATAATCTGAGGCCTCACCATAGGCTTTGCGGATGATACGGCTTTGTCCCGCATGTGAACCAAGTTCGTGTGGAATATCAAACTGCTCCAATCCCAGGACCTTATATCCTTGTTTCGCTAAATGATAACAGGTGGAGGCACCCATACTGCCAACGCCCAGCACAATAACATCATAATTGGTGTTGATTGAAGCACTTTCTACCTTCTTGTTAATTTGGCAGTATAAACTCGAATAGGACAAGGATGCTGCCGTAACCCCGGCCGTTTTAACGATAAAATCTCTGCGTTTCATTTTAATTGATTATTTTACGTTTAAATTACCATGGGAGTTTTAGAGATTAATCTATTCAGCTTCGCGGTCCTATGGGTGTTTTAATTTTCACTATTCCCTGTTGCTGGAGTAGGGAATTTTGGAGGAACAATAGTCCTTTTCGGGCCTAGTTGTTTTAATAGCTCTGCTACTCCGCGTTCTAATTGTGGGTCTTTTCCTTGAGATAAGGATACCGCATCTTGCCTTACTTCGATATCCGGTACAACTCCCACATTCTCCGCAATCCATTTGTTGTTTATGGGGTCGAAGACCGCATTGTCTGGGGAGGTGAGGGCACCACCATCGACCAAACTATAGTGCACGGATGATTTTACCAAACCGCCCCAGGTGGTCATGCCTATCAGTTTGCCCGCTTTTTGCTGTCTAAAAACCCATGGGAAAAAATCGCCTCCAGATCCGGCCATTTCGTTGATCAATAATACCTTTGGCCCCAAAATACCCGCAGGCAATCGCATAGGCGTACCATTCGGAACCTCATTGGTTAAACCTGCCCGTAAACTACGTGTCATAAGGTCTACCATGTAATCGTCCAATAGTCCACCACCATTAAAGCGCTCGTCTATGACCGCCCCTTCCCTATCCTGCTGGGCAAAATAATAACGGTTAAAGGATACGTAGCCCTGACCCGATGTATTAGGCACCCAAACGTAGCCAAGTCTGCCATTGGAAAGTGAATCTACCATTCTACGATTATCCTCTACCCACGTACGTTGCCGTAACGAATTTTCGCTACGTATGGGCTTTACGGTTTCTTGCCAAGCCCCATCAAACGTAGGTTCACTATTAATGTGCAAGATTGTCTGTTTATCCAAGGTACCATCTAGTTGTTTATATAGATTATCCGATCCCTTAAGTTCATCACCATTGATACCGACCACGTAGTATCCATCTTTTATATTGAGGCCAGGAGCATCCAAAGGTCCGGATAAACCTGGATTCCAGCTCTCGGTAGTATACTTTCTTTGTATTTTCCATCGATTATTTTCTACGGTCATATCCGCTCCCAACATACCCATTTTAGATTCGGCCACTTTTGGGTAATCCCCACCAAATACAAAACTATGGCCCACGGACAGTTCCCCGTTTACCTGATCTAGAACATAGGTGAGGTCGGCCCTATGTTTTATAAAAGGAACTAGGGGTGCATAACGTTCGTAAACCACGTTCCAATCCCTACCATGAAGGTTGGGGTCGTAAAAATAGTCTCGCTCATAGCGCCAAGCTTCCTCAAACATCTGTTTCCATTCCATAGAACGGTTCAGTTTCATTTGAAGGTCTACCTTTACGGTTTCAGCTTTTTCCCCATTATCCCCTTTGGTGTCCACAACCGACCATTTTCCATTGACCTTAGCTAACATATGCTCACCATTACCGGTAATTGAGACATTTTGCGCGCCCATAAGAAAGTCCTCTACCTCTTGGTCCTCTAAAGTGAATTTTTTTAGGGAAAGCCCTTTTTCATTCGGCACGGATTCTCCCAAAAAAGCAATTCCTTCAGGTCCGGCTGCAATAAAACTGTAATCCCTTTCCGGAACCGGCATGGCAAGGATACGCCGGCTTAAATTATCAAAATCTATTTTTACGATTTTTTTTGGAGCGTCTTCATCGGTTTCCTTTTTGTTTTTCTTTTTACTGGCTCCTTTGGTTTCGTCTGTTTCCTTTTCCGGTGTTTCTTCATCGCTTTTTGGTCTGAAAGGAGAGGGGTCATCTTGCTGTAAATTAACCACGTATGCTGCGTAGGTAGGACTGGATGACATGGAGCTGGTATTGGCCCAACCGGAACCTAGGGCTACCTCGGTACTTGCTAAAAAGTAAAATTGCTTGTGGTTTAAATCCCAAGTGGGTGAGAACGAATCTGCAAAAGCATCCGTGATGGCTCTTTTCTGCCCATCGGTGACGGACCAAATAAAAATCTGTCTGAAATTATTACTACCGGCCTTGGCATAAGCGAGCCACTTTGAATCCGGAGACCAATGCATTGTAATGCTACCGCGTTCAATATTGGTACCTGCAATGTCTATGGTCTGTATGGCTTTTGTATCTAAATTCAACACCCGTAAGCGCACATCATCATCTACAAAGGCGATATGTTTTCCATCTGGCGACCAACTCGGGTCCCAGGCCATCTTTGATTCTCCTATAGCAACTGAGGTAGGGGTATCCAAACCATCCTGCGAAGCCAACATCAGCGCATATCCTTTTCCATCCATATCTGAAAACCAAGCCAATTGATTTCCTTTTGGTGACCAAATAGGTGCTCTATCTGCGGCATTGGCCGTTTCCGTTATATTTCGGGAATCTCCGAACTCAACGGGAATCGTGAAAATATCACCCCTGGATTCCACAATGACCCTTTTCCCATTGGGGGATAAGGAAGCAGCGCGTGCCGCGGAACTCACATCTTCCCATTGGGTAGCGGCCCAAGGAAAATCACCAATGATGTCTATTGGTACCTGTTTGGACGTTTTTGTATTTAGATCCAAAAGATACAGATACCCTTCCCGTTCATAAGCGAGTTTATTTTCGTGGCCCGCCAACCATTTAATGTCAGCGCCTTTGAACTCCGTGACCTGCGCTAATCTCTTGGTTATGGTATTATAAGACCATATATTGGATACCAAGTCACGATCCGACAAAAAATAAACTACATCACCAAGCCATAGCGGTTGAATGTCAGTTGTACTTTTATTAGGCAACAATTCTTCTTCCGATGTTGTAGTATTCAAGATAATCAAGGGTGTATTTTGACCGCCCCTGTAGGCACGCCATTCACCATCCCAACGGCTTACTCTATCGATAATCACGTGCTCTCCATCAGGTGCAAACGCGCCATCAAAAGCCCATTGTGAATGAACCAATGCCGGGATATTTTCGTTAACGCCTATGGTCCATAAACGATTATAGGGCCTTGGTGCCGTATCTCGGTTACTGGCGTAGAGGATACGCTTACCATCATTGGTCCATCCCCTAACCATAGAACCGCTGGGATGCCACGTTATTTGTTTTGCCTCACCACCTTCCGAAGCAACAAGATAAACCGCCTGGTACCCCGATCGATTGGAAGAAAAGGCTATTTGTTTGCCATCTGGCGAAAAGTAGGGATTGGATTCTACAGCTGGTGTACTTGTAATTCGTTTTGCTTCGCCACCAGTGATGTTGCTTACCCAAATATCGCCTCCGTAGGCAAAGGTCATTTGGGTTGTACTAATATCTGGCTGCCTTAGTAATCTGGTACCCTGCGCTTTTACTGTTAGGATGGTTAAACAGGATATTAAAAATAAAGTACTACTAATTCTTAGTTTTTTCATTTTCAGTGGGTTGAATACTATTATCGTTATGTGCGATTATAATGTTATATGTTGATGTTCTCGGTTAAAAGTCGCTACTGCATTTGGATGCAACATCTGATTATAGTCTTAATAGTCTACGTCATTGAAGGGTGAAAAAACGAAACCAAACACCAAATAGGAACTAGGTGTCACAAGACTTTTTTAATGAATCAATTTTCCGTTGCTTGGTAGGCTTCCTCTTTTATCTAAAATACCGTTCATCTTCAAATGTGTGAATACTGGTTCTTTGGCCATTCTCACTAAGGAAACATGGTCAAATGCCATAGAGTCTAACTTGTTTTGACCACCCCCAGTCGTTCCAAGAATCATGTAGTCGCGCTGGTTTCTTAACCGATGGGAAAACGTATGTTCATGGCCATTGATAACCGTATAGGGTCTATTGGCCAAAAGCGTCTCTAGTTTACGCAGCCCTTTGTCATCTTCACGTTTCCATAGTGGTTTGTGCATGAGTACAAAGGTCCATTTTACGTTAGGATAGTTTTCCAGTACGTCCTCGAAATAACTGAATTGGTCCTTGCTCATACCACCTACTTTTCGCTCTTCCATATGATAGTACTCCGTATCTTCATATTCGCCTTCGACTTCTCCAGCAATAATTTTAAGGGCTTTGGCACGGGCCTCATATATTTCATTCATACGCTGTTCCTCATAATCTTCCGAATCTAGCATTAAAAAGAGTACGTCTTCATAGACAAAATGATAGTATCGACGTCCGAAACGTTGTTCCCAAAACTTGCGCATGACCGGATTGGTCAAATCATGATTGCCGCCAAGGTAAAAGAAAGGCATATTGAGCTTTGAAGTACGGGAGTCAAAAGAATCCCATTCCGATGCCAATTTTAAAGAATCTTTGGTGCCCCCGTCTATTAAGTCGCCTACACTGACTACAAAAGTGGGATCCAACCGGTTCAATTGTTCAACAGCGGCACTATAAACGCCTTCCCGTTCGCCTCCCGTTAAATCTGCAATTATGGCGAAGGTGAAATCCTCTTCCTCCAGCTCAAAGACATCACTTGTCCATGGCGTAGGACCCGTAGCAATATCGTGTTCAAATTTTGGAACTTTTTTGATTTCAACGTTCGATTTACAAGTGCTAAGGCATACTAGTGCAAGGACGGCAATGGGAATATATAATTTCATAGTACGTTCAGC
>CAZUIE010000191.1:0-1731 GCA_964620945.1 uncultured Maribacter sp. | reverse complement strand
GCAAAACTAACATTATCACTTCGGTCAAAAAGTCCTTGTTCCGGTGCTGGATCATCTATTGCTTTAAGTCCAAAAGTTTTGGCCCCGGTAACAATGTGTTTTTGAGCTGTAGTTCTCCCTAAGCCTATCACCGTAGCCAAGCTGGTATTGTTATATCCTCCACCATCGGTATTGAAACCATAGACGATTTGTTTCAACGGGAACATTGGATTCTGTACGTAATATTTACTACCCAACAATCCTTTTTCTTCGGCTGTAAAAAAGATGAATACAGCGGAGCGTTTGGTTGGATGTTTTCCTATATTTTCTGCCATGCTTAAAACAGCAGTGGTTCCAATAGCGTTATCACGGGCGCCGTTATAGATAGTATCACCTTCTGCATCTGGTGCACCTATACCTACATGATCATAATGTGCGGAATACATGATATATTCATCCTTTAGTTTTGGATCGGTACCTTCTAAAACACCTACGACATTTTGGGTTACGAGCGTTTTCTCTTTTTTTCCATCCGTTTCAATTTTATAGGATAGCTCAGAATTATCCATTGCATCCAATTTTTCAGAAGTGGTGTTTACCCATATATGGATGAAATCGTTTTTTGAGTTTTCCGTTTCGTTAGCATCCGGAATCTTAACGCTTTCCCCCATGAAGTGCGACATACGAGACCACCAATCTTCTTCTAACATCGTCAATTCTACAAGTCCAATAGCTCCATTCTTAGTAGCTAATTCCTGTTTTTGCTTATGGGCTCCGTAAACTGCTCTGGCATCAGAGGACTCCGCAGTACCACCCTTCACAAGTATTAGTTTACCTTTTACATCTTTTCCTTTGTAATCTTCTTCGCCCCCAAAACCTAAATATATGGCATCTCCAGAAAGGGTAGTTGCGTTCGCCTCAACGGCAATACTATGCGGATGGTTCTCTCCGTTGATTGCCACGTTTAACATAGTTGGCGATGCTGTTTGTACCAAGTTGAAATTTTGGAAATAGGTATTAGTTGAAGGGTGTGGTCGTACACCATAACTACGTAACGTATTGGCTAAATAACTAGCTGCTATTTTATTTTCTGGTGTGCCCGTACCGCGTCCTTTTAGCAAGTCGTCGGCCAGAAAGTAGATATGCCCCTTAATGTTATTTTGGTCTACGGTTTCTGCTGCTTTTTCAGCATCGGTCTGGGCGAAACCAGAACTGATTACCGCAATTAAGACTAGGGTTGCATAGTGTTTAATGTTATTCATTCTTTTCATTTTTAAATCGTTCTAGTTAGTTGTATTGCTTTTTTAAAAGAAGGCAATTAGCAATAGCTCTTAATATTTGGTTATAAGTTAGTTTTAAATTTTTAAATAATCGTTTTACAGTATTACTCTGTTTTTGAAAATATCTCCCCCATAAACTCGAATTGACTAATCTCACCATTGGAATCAAGTTCAAAATGTATCATTATTTTTTCATAGAAGCGTGAATCTTTATTGGTCTGAAACGTGTTGAAATGCCAATGGTCCAGATCATAGGAAATGAAATCATTAAAATTTACCTGTAATTCGGTATGTTGAACCGTAATAATAGCAGAACCTAACATTTCATTCGTATACTTTCCTGCATAGCTTTCTAAGGGTAATGTTGGTTTGGTTTCTTTTACACGTTCAGCCAGTTTCTTTTTTGATGCTTCTAGATTTTTTTTCTTGAAGCCTTCATACAGATTAAAAACCTCGGTATGCCAATCGCGAC
>CAZUIE010000190.1:0-6740 GCA_964620945.1 uncultured Maribacter sp. | reverse complement strand
ATGCGACGTATCCCAAAGTTTGCCTTTGAATATCTGGACGGCGGTTGCAACGAGGATGTGAGCATATCCAGAAATACATCAGAACTAAGGGAGGTACAATTACGGCCAAGGTATTTAAGGAATCAAGGTATTAGTTCTACCAAGACTAGGGTTATGGGTATGGAGTTTGATGCGCCGTTTGGTATCGCTCCTGTGGGATTACAAGGGTTGATGTGGCCCAATTCCCCAGAAATATTGGCAAAATCTGCCTTGAAGAATAACATACCTTTTATCTTGAGTACGGTGACCACCATGGATATTGAGCGCGCTAGCGAACTCACGCAGGGTAATGCATGGTTTCAACTGTATAATCCTGTTGAAGATTCCCTGCGGGATGATATAATCAAAAGAGCTGCGGCTGCGCAATGCCCTGTACTTGTGCTACTCTGTGACGTGCCTACTTTTGGATACCGTCCAAGGGACATACGTAATGGCTTGGCCCTACCGCCAAAGATGTCGATGGCCAATATTCTTCAGATTATGAGTAAACCCGTTTGGGCTTATAATACGCTTAAATATGGCCAGCCTACCTTTGAAACTCTAAAACCGTATACCCCAGAGGGCCTAAACTTAAAACAGTTGGGTCAGTTTATGGATAAGACTTTTTCTGGTCGTTTGAACGCAGAACGGATAAAACCGATACGGGACAAATGGAAGGGTAAATTAGTGCTTAAGGGCGTAGCTTCGGAACAGGATACCCAAGACGCCATTAGAATGGGTTTTGACGGTATTATTGTTTCAAATCACGGAGGCAGACAATTAGATGCCGCACAGTCTACCATAAAATCCCTTTCTGAACTAACTGCGAAATATAGCGATCAGATTGAAATTATGATAGACAGTGGATTGCGTTCCGGACCTGACATTGCCCGTGCCATGGCTACAGGTGCCAAATTTACCTTTATGGGCCGTTCTTTCCTATACGGATGTGGTGCCTTGGGCAACCAAGGTGGAAACCATACCATAAGTATGCTAAAAACACAATTTAAACAGGTTATGGATCAATTATGTTGTGAGCGAGTTGCCGATTTGCCTAAGCATTTGATTGGGTAAGATGTGTTAACGTAATAGTAGGTCAACGGAATTTAAACGTCGTTACGGGCAACTTTGGAATAAATAAAAAATTACAACATTAATACAAACGGATGAAGTCATTTATCACAGAAGATTTTTTATTACAGGGTAAATTTGCCAAGAAACTGTACCATGATTATGCAAAGGAGCTGCCCATCATAGATTACCACAACCATTTGTCTCCGTTAGAAATTTCAACGAATAGGGTTTTTGAGAATATTAGTCAGGCGTGGTTAGCCGGAGATCATTACAAATGGCGGGCCATGCGCGCTTTGGGTATCCCTGAGGACTATATAACTGGTAAGGCTTCGGACAAAGAGAAGTTTCTAAAGTGGGCGGAAACTATTCCCTATACAGTACGGAATCCTTTATACCATTGGACACATCTCGAACTGCAACGCTATTTTGGTATCGATGAACTACTATCGCCGGACAATGCTGAAGCAATCTACGAACGAACTTCTGAGCAATTGCAATTGTCCTCTCATCATACCATAGGACTTTTGCAGGGTCAGAACGTAGACTATGTATGTACTACAGATGACCCAACGGACGGTTTGGAACATCACACCAGAATAGAAAGCCAAGGGGTAAGCCCAAAGGTATATCCCACCTTTAGACCGGACAAGGCCTTTGCGGTGGAAGATGCGGAGAGTTACACCGATTATCTCAAAAACCTGGAATCGGTCACCAATAGTAATATCGACAGTTATGATCAACTTTGTTCCGCTTTGGAGCAGCGCATCCATTTTTTCCATGAGAACGGTGGGAGATTGGCAGATCACGGTCTAGAACAGTTATATTATTTTGACACTAACGCTTATGACTGCAAGACGATTTTTTCCAAAGTGAAGGAAGGCAAAAAAATAACTACATCGGAAGTGGCTTTTTTTAAGGCTAGAACGCTTTTGTTCCTTTCTAGGGAATACTGTAAAAAAGGATGGACGCAGCAGTTTCATCTTGGGGCTTTACGCAATAACAACAAACGCTTATTGAACAATTTAGGTCCGGATACGGGTTTTGATTCCATAGGTGATTTTTCACAGGCAAGAGCCTTAAGCGGATTTTTAAACGATTTGGATAGTACCAATGAATTGGCGAAAACAATACTCTATAACCTTAATCCGTCCGATAATGAAGTATTTGCGACCATGGCGGGCAATTTTAATGATGGCAGTATAAAGGGCAAGGTACAATTTGGCTCGGGTTGGTGGTATTTGGACCAAAAAGACGGGATGGAAAAACAGATGAACACCCTTTCTAATATGGGATTGTTAAGTTGTTTTGTGGGGATGTTGACAGATTCACGCAGTTTCCTTTCCTTTCCGAGACATGAATATTTCAGGCGTATTTTATGTAATCTCATAGGTAATGATGTAGCCAACGGAGAACTGCCAGCGGACGATAAATGGCTGGGTAAAATAGTCAGCGATATTTCCTATTATAATGCGAAGAAATATTTTGGGCTTTAGCATATCGTATTACAAATGTTTACCCACTAATTTAATCTTTAGTAATCCCGTGCCTTACAACCCGAATTGCCTAGGCAGCCAAAGGCTTAATTCAGGAAAATAAGTAACTAAAAATAGGGCTAAAATCATAGCGATAAACAAGGGTAATAAGGGTTTTACTACTTTTTCAATTGAAGTTTTGGCAATTCCGACACCAACAAAAAGCACCGAACCCACGGGCGGTGTACAAAGCCCAATACAAAGATTTAACACCATTATGATTCCAAAATGCACTGGATCTAATCCCAACGCTGTAACAACGGGTAGAAAAATAGGTGTGAAAATAAGTACTGCAGGGGTCATATCCATAAAAATGCCTACAAACAGCAGCAGTAAGTTGATTATTAAAAGAATAACAATGGGATCATCGCTTAAAGCCAAAAGTCCAGCACTAATCTCTTGTGGAATGTTTTCATAGCTTAGGGCCCATGACATGCTCATGGATGCTCCTATTAAAAGCATCACAACCGCCGTAGTAGCTGCAGCGTCCAAAAGAATCTGTGGTGTTTTAGAAAAGGATATTTCACGATAGATCAACCCTAATACAAAACTGTAAAGTACTGCGATGGCAGATGCTTCCGTGGCAGTAAAAATACCTGTAACGATACCGCCAATGACTAGCACGAGCATAAACAAGCTAGGTAGGGCAACGACAAATGTCCTTAAAATGTCTTTGAACGTGCTTTGCTTACCCACTTTATAGCCTTTCTTCTTAGCCCAAACAGCGGCAATGATCATTAGAAAAATACCTGTGAGGATACCGGGAATGTAGCCTGCCAAAAACAATGCTGCGATAGATGCGCCACCGCTAGCCAAGGAATATACAATGAGTACGTTACTTGGTGGGATGACGAGACCTGTAGTAGCTGCCGTAATATTTACAGCGGCACCAAATTCGCGTGAGTAGCCTTCTTTCTCCATCTCTGGACCTAAGATACTTCCCATAGCCGATGCAGCTGCCATAGCGGAACCAGCTATCGCACCCATCAGCATGGCCGAAATAATATTGATTAATGCCAAGCCCCCTGGAAATGCGCCTACCAATGTTTTTGCAAATGCGATGAGCCGGTATGCGATACCACCTTTATTCATCAATTCTCCGGATAGTATAAAAAGTGGAATGGCGAGCAGCGCGAAACTGTCCAGCCCCGTTCCTATTCGCTGAGATACGGTTGTCATCGCTGGTAATACAGGAATACTCACCAACAAGGTTAGCAAGGACGAAATCGCAATACTCCAAGCCACCGGTGTTCCTATGGCCAAAAGGCAAATAAAACTTAACACAAGAACAAGTATTGGGATGTATTCCATAGGATTAGTCGTTAAGAATATCGGTAATTTTGTAATAGCTGATGAGAAGGCCGCTGATAGGAATAACGGCATACACTACGGATAAGGGAAGGTGTAATGCTGGGGAATTCTGATTTAATACATGGGTTATGTAGACTAGGCGTAGGCCGCCAACGACGAGTGCGCCCAAGGCGAAAAGGATAATTAAAACCCGAACAAAAAGCGATAGCTTTTTTTGGGTTTTGGTAGACAGTCTTCTCGGTAGTACATCTATTGCTACATGCATATTTTGTCCGGCTACATAGGCAGCACCTAAAATTCCTACCCAAATCATAAGATAGCGCGCCAACTCATCTGTAAACGAACTGGGCGATCCCAACAAAAACCGGCTAGCCACTTGCCAAAGTACGTTTAAAACCATGGCTGTCATTAGTATAACCAAGAAATTGGCTAGAAGTTTATCAATTCTCCCTCTTAGGTTCATGGGCTGATTTTTTGCTTGTTTATTCGATAGCTTGTATTTCTTTAATCATTTCATAAAATGCAGGGTCTTTCTTGTATTTTTCAAAGGAATCCTGGATTTTATCCGAAAAAAGTGTCTTGTCCGGATAAATAACTTCAACACCTGCTTTTTTAACGGCCACTAAGGCTTCGTTTTCGGCTTCTAGCCAAAGTTTACGTTGATAGACTATTGAGTTATCAACAGCTGTTTTTAGCCAGTCTTGTTCCTCTTCTGATAGCTTTTTCCATGAATGGGTTCCAATTAACAAGGCATCCGGTAATACCGTATGTTCATCAAGCGTATAATACTTAGCCACCTCATAATGTCTAGAAAGATAAAAACTGGGCGGATTGTTTTCTGCACCATCTACGACACCCTGCTGTAATGCGGTATATAATTCACCCCAGGATATAGGGGTAGGAGAACCGCCAAGACCGCGAACCATATCCATTGCCGTAACACTTTCCATGACACGGATTTTTTGCCCTATCAAGTCTTCTGGCGAATTTACGGGTTTGTTCACCGTATAAAAACTTCGGCTTCCGGCATCATAAAATCCTAAACCTTTGAGCCAGTATTTTTCTCCCCCGTTCAATAGCTCCTGACCTAATGGGCCGTCCAATACCTTAAAGGAATGTTCCCTGTCCCTGAACAAAAAGGGAAGCCCCAAAACCTTCATTTTTGGGGCAAAGTTTTCCAATACGCCAACGGAAACCTTGGTCATATCCAAACTGCCAATTTGTAGCAGTTCCAAACATTGCCGTTCTGTTCCTAGTTGTTGACTCGGGTAAATTATCACTTTTAATTTCCCATCGGATAATTGGGCCAAATCTTCGCCCATTTTTACCATGGCCTTGTGTACGGAATGGCTAACATCCAACCCATGCCCCAGCCTAAGTGTTTTTGACTCCTCTGCGTTTGTACACGAATGGTAAAGCGCATGGATGAAAATCAATACAAAAAGGTTTTTGAAGTTCATTCTATTACTTTTATGACTATCCAATACTTACGCCATTGGTATAGTTAAGGCTATAGACCTATATCCTAAAAATACACTATAAATTTTACTATACTAACTTTGGGTGAACTAATCTGAGGCAACACCAATAGGGGTATTTTGATCTTGTACGCTATGGTTAAGAAAATGTCTTCGCGAGTAAGTTCTTTAAAAAACGCATGTTTCGTTTTTAAATGGCCATCATACCCTGTAATGTTATGTTTAAGCCTGTTAAAATGAACCGGTGACCTTATCGCTCGTGTCCATATCCAAGAATTGATGCTGGGTTCCTTTCAACGCAGATTTTAGCAATATTTTTTGTTAGATTTTTACGTATCGCTTACTATTCTTTTGGTTGTAAAATGCGCTATATTTAAAGTTTCATGAAGTTTTGTAATAGTTAAGAGTGGGTAAGCTTACAGTATAAAAAGATATGCATAAAATAAGGTGCGAAAACAATTTCGGTAAGGTTTGAGTATTCAAATTTCCTCGGCACCATGACTATAAGACAATTGTGAATGTTGTTAATAAGATTTAGGGTGTTACTACTTACTAAAATTTCACGTAAGATAGATGAATCTTTTATTTCAATAAAGATTTAGTCTGCAGCTTTAAAAATTTGGGTTTTATTGGTTTGATTTAGAACCAATTCGGTTTCAGTGATTCCTTCAAAATGATGTCCACTATTATCATTTTTTGCCTCAAGCTTGCTAATAAGTTGATCTAAGTCTTCTTTGACGCTTTTTTTGGTGAGCGGAGTAAGTAGGAGCATTATGAAACGCATGCAGAAGGTAAAAGGTGCACTTTTCATTTTTAAAAAGTTCGAGTGCATAGTCTATTGCCTTCTGGTTATTTTTTAAAAATCCGTAGGTATATAATTTTTTTAATTTTTGGATAGATTTTAACCCTGTATCGTTTTCAGGGGAGTTACTTGAGCATGGAATTTTTCAAATAATCTGGTAACGGCTTGCTTAATGCTGGACTCGACTTTGTTAATTTGCGTAATATCTAAAACTTTGGTTATAACTCCCTGCCAAACTACTTGTTTGCTCGTAAGGTCAATCATATGAATAGTAAAAGTACCTTCATCATATTGATAGACGGATGTTGGTTCTAGTCGTGTAAAATAGCTTTCCTGTTCGTTATAAGCACCATGGTTTATGACCGCATTTTGTTCAAATTGTATATGATAGTCTAATTGTAAATCTGCATTGCCTGACACTAACATATAACCTTCTCGTTGCATTGCAGCATCAATGGCATTTTTCCATCTTTTTCTATTCAACGAATTATCATATTGCGGGTAATCCTTATTTAGAGGCTCATC
>CAZUIE010000189.1:0-6885 GCA_964620945.1 uncultured Maribacter sp. | reverse complement strand
AGTAGTAATAGTACCGGTTGGGTACAGGGTGAAAAAACCATCTGTAGCGTAAAGGACTATGATTTGGAAACCAATTTTGACGATGTTGCCATAATGAGGCCTACTAACGGAATTGTATTTCCCGGGTCCTTGGTCATTGGAGATGAAAGTATGTTGGATGGGGCACCGAATCCTTTGACATTGGATAGAAGTCCCATGACCCTAAGATTAGATTTGCCTGGTATCGGGGAACAAGGAACTATAGTTGTAGAGCAGCCAAATAATGCCAACTTTGGCACCGGCCTTGATAATGCATTGGAATGGTGGAATGCCAATGCTTACCAAGACGGCTATGTAAACGCAGCAAATTCGTCTTATCAGGCCACCACTTCTTATGCTTCAAAACAATTTAGTTTAGATGTTGGATTAAACTTGGAATGGGCCACAGGCTCTTTGGCTTCCCAATTTAATTTTGAGACCAATACAGAAAGAAAAGTAGCAGCTATAGTGTTTCGTCAGGTGTTCTATACCGTTACAATGAATACACCTGCCACCCCAGCCGCTGTTTTTGCATCATCAGTTACCAAAGAACAGGCGGAAGCTGCTTTTGGTTCAGATACTCCACCTGCTTATGTAAGTTCTGTTTCCTATGGCCGTTTACTTATGGTACGGATGGAGTCTACAACACAAGATACCTCTATTGAATTGGACGCTGTTTTGGAGTATGCTGGAGGCAAACGAAATGCAGGTTCCTTAGATTTAGAGTCTAAATATGACGAAGTCTTAAAAAATTCTAGTATTACTGTGGTTTCAATAGGCGGCAATGCAGAAGCAGCCTCCGAAGCTATTAGTCTGGCTAACATAGATTCTGGTTTTGGGGCCCTTAATAGTGTGTTAACAGGAGAGAATGCTGTATATACCCGCAACAACCCCGGCGTACCCATTGCCTATACCATTAGGTATTTAAAAGATAACTCTTTGGCAAAAATGGGCTACACGACAGACTATAGCGCAGAATCCTGCGATAAAACCAGCTATGACCATGAAAACGTGGATGTGGATAATAATTCCATATTTGATGTTCGTTTTCGATTTATTTATAAGCGAGAAGGCACCAATAATTCAGTCACTGGTGGGTATACCACCGTAAATAATGGTCAAAGAGAACTACGAAGCCCACCTAATGGAGCCCATGATGTTGAGGTAGAATTTCAATTTCAAGATGCCTTTGTTTGGCGGGCCCTGGGCGACCCCATCTCTTATAATTATATATCAAGTCAAAAATGTTTTGAAATCACAAATGACTTTTTGCTTAGGGTTTTCCGAAATTCAAGAACTTGTAATTAATTGAAGCAGCAGTCGGCATCTAAAGTTGGTAGATTCAACAATTTGGGTGTCGGCTGTTTTGTTTACTATTTTAAAAGAATTAATCCCATTGCTTAATCGGCGTGCTTAAACCTTGATAGATACAAACACGGTCTAATACATTTGTACTTGATAATTCGACGAGATCACCTTCATCAAAAAGATGGGTACCGGCTGCATTACCCTGGCTATCATAAGAAACCCCGTTTTGGGAATAGATAGCTAAAAATCCTCGACTTGTAGTCGTGGATTGCTGAGCACCTTTTAACACAAAATACTGTTGTCCTTGATTGTGGCTTGGCAATGTATTTCCTATATCTGTATACCCTCCAGTAACAAGACCATTAGACACCTTTACTTTATTTTCTCCCAAATCATCTGCCAGAGCGAGATATTTAAAGGCAAAAACATAACTATTCTCCGGAATACTGGAAAGATCATTGGAAACTGTAAAACCATCGTATGTTTCAAACAGCTCTGAATTTGAACCTTGACTGTATAAAAGGTCAGTAGTGCCCGCTTTGCTGATGCCGTTAAGCTGTGTGGCTAGTTCTTCATATTCCTGTTCGGTGATACCTACCCAATTACCGGAGTTTACTGCTTGGTAAGCGGCTTTTGAATCCGTAAGCCAATATTCTATATCATCAATATTTCGAATAGCTACTCGTACAGACCATTCTTCACTTTCGGTTCCGTTAGAAACAACGATGGTTGCTGATAGCGCAGTTCTGCGTTCGTAATCAAAGGCTGATGAATCTTCAATGGTCACAACGCCCGAAGTTTCATCAATCGCAAGGGCATTATCTACTGTTATTTCACTCAAGGTGTATGTTAATGTACCGGTCAATGTAGAATTTACAGTCGCTACTTCGGCACCTACAATTGGATTTTCATCTACTTCGGCCATTGTTATAAGCGCTGTGACTTCCATTGGTGTATCCTGTGTGTCATCACTGCCACATGAAACAACCCAAGCCATACAAATTATGTAAAAAATTAAATGTCGTTGTCGTTTCATAATCTATTTTTTTTGACGCTCTACCAATTCCAACTGGTCTACACTTACATTGGTGGTAAACATGCCATAATTGACCACGGCTTTACCTTTTTCAAGCTTGTCAATGCTACCAACGGCCTTGCCATCTTGCATGCGAACCCGGTCGTTAATCTTAAAAACAGGTCTTGGCTTGCTCTTCTCTTTTTGGACGGCCTTTTTCTTAGCTACCTGTTTTTTCTCGCGAATGACCTTTACTTCTTTTTGAACCTCTTGGGCCACTTTCGCTTTTTTTGAGCGTTCTGCCTTGGCCTGATTGGCACTTTTTTTCTTACGTTTGCTATTCTCTGTTTCTACAATACGCAGAAGTTCAGATACCAAAGGTCTTTTCTTATTATTCTGAAAATACTTGTCCGCCGCAACATTTACCTTGTTTCCAAGCTGAATCATCCGCTGATCATGGTCATACAGTTCTTGGTAGTTCTCCAATTTAGATTTGACCTTCGCATTCAATTTCTCCAATCTGGCTGCTTCTTCCCGCGCTTTGGACTCCTCTTCTTGCAATCTAGAGCCTGTTTGCGCCATTTTACTGCGTTCTTTCTGTAGTTTAGCTATGGTGGCGTCAAACCGTACTTTTCCACGCTCAATCTTCTTCTTTGCCTTGTTAATTAGAGAGTAGGGGATGCCGTTTTTCTGTGCTACCTCAAAGGTAAAGGAGCTACCTGCTTGTCCCAGAACCAATTGAAAGGTGGGTTCCAATGTTTTGCCATCAAAAAGCATATTGGCATTGCTCATATAGGGCAGTTCGTTGGCCAAGGCTTTTAAGTTGGCATAATGGGTTGTAATTACTCCATAAGACTCCCGTTCATAAAATACCTCCAAAAAGGCTTCTGCCAAAGCTCCTCCCAGTTCAGGGTCACTCCCAGTACCGAATTCATCGATGAGAAAAAGCGTACGGTTGTTACACCGTTTTAAAAATTGGTTCATGTTCTTAAGACGGTAACTATACGTACTTAAATGATTTTCAATGGATTGATTATCTCCAATATCTGTTAATATCTTATCAAAAAAGCAGACTTCACTGCGCTCGTGGACAGGAATTAGCATGCCACTTTGCAGCATTACCTGTAGAAGGCCGATTGTTTTTAGGGTAATGCTTTTACCGCCCGCATTGGGCCCCGAAATAACAATAATCCTGTTTTCCTCATACAGTTCAATCGTCTGGGGAAAGGTTTTCTCATTATTACGCTTGTTGCTTAAAAACAAGAGCGGATGGTAGGCATCTCTCAAAAAGAGCCTATTGCCGTCGCTCAATTTAGGCAGTAGCGCATTGATATCTTCAGCATGCTTTGCTTTCGCGGCTGTAACGTCAATTTGTGTTAGATAGTTCTGATAGTCGCTTAAAAGAGCTCTGTAGGGCCTAATTTGATCCGTAAGCTGCTTTAGAATACGTTGTATCTCTTCTTTTTCCTCAAATTCCAGGTTGTTCAGTTCCCTACTGTATTTTAAAGCTGCCTCTGGTTCTATGTATACAATGCTTCCAGTTTTGGAGGTCCCCATCACTGACCCCTTCACTTTTCTGCGGTACATCGCCTTTACGGCAAGCACACGGCGATTCTCTACCACGGACTCCCGAATATCATCCAAGTAGTCAGAGGAATTGTAGGTTGCCAATGCCGAACCAAAACTTTGACTAATCTTTCCACGAGCATGGTTCATTTGTCGTCTTATGCTTAAAAGTGTATCCGAGGCATTGTCCTTAACCTCCCCAAACCGGTCTATAACGTCATTGATATGGGCGGGGATTTCAGTGTTGGATTCCAATTTGTCCGCAGATGCGAATAGCAAGGGATAATATTCCTTGAATTTTTTAAAGAACTTTTGATGGGTTACAAGGGAGTCGCAAATAGTGGCAATTCGCTTAAATCCCTGAAGTTCCAAAGTAGTGTTCTCAATTTTTAAAAGTCTTAGTTCGGTATTGATAGCATCAAATCCGTGATTGGGAATCCTATTGTCACTGATAAACGAAGAAAGGTACTCCGAAGTCTTGCCCAGCGAAATTTTTATATCGTTTTCTGCGATTAAAGGAATTATTTCTAAAGCTGCCTGCTTGCCCAACTCTGTATTGCATCGGGAAGCTACCTGCTGTAAAACTGTAGGAAATTCTAAATCCTGTAAGGTCTTGCTCTGTATATTTGCCACGCTCTTATTTGATTAATAGCAAAGGTAGGCATTAGGCCTATATTTCAAAGAGCCGTTAGCGTATCAATATTTTCAAGCGGACAAAAGTTAGCTTGCCGTAATATTGGACTGTACTTCGAAATAGCTTTCCATAAATATACATTAACAAGGGTACATGCGATTTTTTTTTTGAATACCGAATGTTTCTGGCAACGGTGGGGATTTCAACGGGTTACTGATGTTTAATGCTAAACACCACAACATCTAGGTAAACCTGCTGTAAGCCAAACCAATAAAATCTGATATGTTTTTTTACATTAATAGCACATGTACTTATGTCAAAATTGAAATCTTTTACACCTTGAATCAGGTAGGTGCAAAATCCATAAAACTATCATTTATAGACGTAGACAAACAGTAAGGTTTTCAAAAAATATACAATAAATCCCTTCAATTTTTGTTCTTGAGGAGTCTGCATTGTGACTTTGATCTTCTGCATCGTATTTAATCAATCGTATCATGAAAAACCCAATCAAGAGTTTAGCTTATGTTTTTATCACCGTTTTGTTTACGAATTGCGCATCAACAAACAGATTAACAATCGGTGTTACAGAACCAGCCTTGGTGCATCTTTCCCCAGATATTACGAGTGTAGGGATTATAAATAGAAGTTTATCGTCCAAAGGAAACAATACCCTTGATAAAATTGACAAAATACTATCCGCTGAGGGGCTAAACCTAGATATGAAAGGCGCTGAAGCTGCCATTTCTGCACTTTCTACGGAGTTATCAGTACTCAAGAACTTTGAAGAGGTAAAAATACTAAATGAAATAGAGGAAGTTAAAAAGGGCTTAGCCGTATTGCCTGCTACACTTTCTTGGGAGCTTGTAGAAAAAATATGTTTAGAGAACGAGGTAGATGTATTATTCTCCTTGGAGTTCTATGATACGGATACAAAAGCCGACTACCGGGTAACTACGATGAAACTACCTAATAGTCTTGGCGTAAACGTAGATGTTCCTGCTCAGGAAGTTACCTTGGCAACCAACGTCGCTAGCGGATGGCGTGTTTATGACCCGCATATAAAAATGGTTGTTGATGAGCAACTGTATACTAAGAACATGGCTTTTAGGGGCAAGGGCATTAATCCAATAAAAGCTGTTGAAGCCGTGGCCAATAGAAATGAAACGGTTCAGGAGTACAGCAGAAATGTTGGTATTGCGTATGCGGAACGCTTGGTTCCAAGAAATATACGAATAGCAAGGCAGTATTTCGTACGAGGTACGGACAACTTCAAAATTGCCCGACGAAGGGCACAAGCAGGCGATTGGGATGGCGCTGCAGAACTTTGGGAACGGGAATTGACCAATTCCAATGAAAAAGTGGCAGGCAGAGCCTATTACAATATGGCCATAAGTAATGAAATCAATGGTGATTTGGATAGAGCGATACAGTTTGCATCCAAGTCCTATGCCGATTATAGAACTAATATGGCTTTAGATTACATACATGTTCTTAGGCATAGAGTTAGACAAAATCAAGTGCTAAATTCTCAATTGGCACGTTAGCCAAGTCATATAGGATTTACTAGTTTTGTAGAAAACTTGAGTAACTCCCATATGAACGTAACCATTCATCCAAGCTGGAATGAACCTCTGGAAAAGGAGTTTCATAAGCCGTATTTCAATAATCTTATTCAATTTGTTAAGGAAGAATACACGGTAAACAATTGTTATCCAAAGGGAAAAGATATTTTCGCAGCCTTTGATCATTGCGCTTTTGAAAATGTCAAGGTTGTTATTTTAGGACAAGATCCATATCATGGTCCAAATCAGGCGAACGGACTCTGTTTTTCGGTGAACGATGGTGTAAAGCACCCGCCTTCTTTGGTAAATATCTTTAAGGAACTTCAAACCGATTGCAATATACCATATCCTGAAAGTGGCAATTTGAAACGATGGGCAAAACAAGGTGTTTTATTATTGAACGCTACGCTCACCGTTCGTGCCGGAGAAGCAGGTAGCCATCAAAAAAAAGGATGGGAAATCTTTACGGATGCGGTTATTAGGACATTGTCAGATGAAAAAGAAGGATTGGTGTTCTTGTTATGGGGCGGTTCTGCAAAAAAGAAGGCTAAGCTCATTGCTAGTGATAAACATCATCTGCTAACTTCGGGCCATCCTTCACCCCTGAGTGCTAATCGTGGTTATTGGTTTGGAAACAGACATTTTTCAACGACGAATCATATTTTAGCAGGGTTAGGCAATAAAAGCATTTCTTGGTAAGTTATGGATATAATAATTTTCCTTAAGTTTACATTGTATTTTCTTACGAATTAAAATCCTAAAGATTAGATGAACAAATT
>CAZUIE010000188.1:5372-6903 GCA_964620945.1 uncultured Maribacter sp. | reverse complement strand
AATGCGAAAGTTCAACGATAGCATCGCCATTGCTGTACTTACAGAGGCTAATCCTTTAGACGCTCTAAAAGTTGCAACAGAATTGAATGCTGTTGCTATAAATCCATATTTTGAAAGTTTGGATACCGGGATAGTAACGAAAATCAAACAGGCTGGTTTTAAAATCTATACTTGGACGGTCAACGAGCCCGAGGATATTGCAAACATGAAAGCACTTGGGGTAGATGGTATTATCACTAATTTCCCTGAACGCGTGAATTAATGCACGACGTACTTGTAATTGGGGGCGGAGCGGCAGGGTTTTACGCGGCCATACATATTGCCGAAGATTTACCAAATCTAAAAGTCGGCATTTTGGAGCGTGGCAAAGAAGTACTTACAAAGGTTAAGGTTTCCGGTGGTGGGCGATGCAATGTTACCCATGCACAATTTGACCCCAAAGAACTCAGTACAAATTATCCCAGGGGCGAAAAAGAACTCTTGGGCCCTTTTCATACCTATGCTAGCGGTGATACGGTAGGTTTTTTTGAACAAAGGGGAATTGCCTTAAAAATTGAGGAGGACGGTAGAATGTTTCCTGCCAGTAATTCTTCCCAGACCATCATAGACTGCTTTACTTCAGAAGCGGAACGGTTAGGTATATTTGTGCGTACGCGTTGCGCGGTAACCAGTATAAAGAAAATTGGAACCAATTCTGGAGTTTTGTGGGAAATACAATCCCATGCAGGAACTTTTAAGACTCGTTATGTGGTCATGGCAACGGGAAGCAATCCCAAAATGTGGGATGTACTACAACGGTTAGGGCATACCATTGTCCCGCCTGTTCCCTCCTTGTTTACTTTTAATATAAAGGATAAGCGCATTGCAGCTATACCAGGAATAAGTACCGAGGTAGCCGTTATGGTGTTGGACAAAAAAGGGAAGTATCCTAAATTGAAATCCAAAGAAGTTAAGGAAGGTGTATTGTTTTCCGAGGGACCTTTATTGATTACCCATTGGGGTATGAGCGGTCCTGCTATCTTAAAATTATCGGCTTGGGGCGCAAGATTGCTTAGGGAATATGATTACCGATTCAAAATTTTAGTGAATTGGGCTCCCGAATACCATTCAAACGGATTGTTGGATTTGTTTATGGAGGTGAAACAAGTGGAACGTAAAACCGTATTGCGGACCAAGGTTTTGGACATTCCCAAGAGACTTTGGAAAAACTTGGTAAATGCAGCAGGGATAACGGATGCTGAAACCTGGCCAGACGTATCCAAACAACAGCTTCAGCAACTAGTGGAACAACTTACACGATGCATTTTTGAGGTAATCGGGAAAAGTACGTTTAAGGAAGAATTTGTAACTGCTGGGGGTGTGTCCCTTAAAGAAGTTAATTTTAAAACGTACGAAAGCAAAATTTTACCACAACTCTATTTTGCAGGTGAGATTATTGATGTAGACGCTATTACAGGCGGCTTTAATTTTCAGAATGCTTGGACTGGGGGTTATTTGGCCGCTCAGGGGATTATAGATAAGGAAAAGGGCA
>CAZUIE010000188.1:2242-5272 GCA_964620945.1 uncultured Maribacter sp. | reverse complement strand
CCCCAGACCCAACCGGCAGAAATACCCATAAGAATATACAGCATGGTCCATACGGGTGCAAAAAGCCAACTTGGTGGATTAAAATTGGGTTTGTTCAATGTTACAAACCACGTATTTACAGAACTCTGTGTTGCCGTGCTAGCAAGAAAACCAATGATGAGGCAGATAAAAACGCAAATAGCGATGTAGGTAATCTTTCTTTTCAAGGCCTGGTGGTTTTTTTCTAAAATAAGGATTTATTTTTATACGAGCATGTAAAAACTATCTTTGCACAAAACAGTCTCTAAATGACAGAAAAAGATTTTGTTCCTTCCGTATATACCCATCAAAAATCTACTGGTAAAGTGGGCTATAAGTCTCCTAGTAATATTGCCTTGGTGAAGTATTGGGGGAAGAAAGAAAATCAGATTCCGGCAAATCCTTCCATAAGCTTTACCTTGGATGCCTGTGCTACCACAACTTTTATTTCTTACGATAAGTTAACTGAACCTGCGTCTGGTTTTTCCTTTGATTTGCTCTTTGAAGGCGAACTAAAACCAGAATTCAGACCTAAAATCGAAACATTTTTTAAAAGGGTAGCCAAATATCTTCCTTTTTTGCACGATTATCATTTTAAAATAGAGACATCCAACTCGTTTCCACATAGTAGCGGCATAGCCTCTTCGGCGAGTGGCATGTCTGCCCTGGCCCTTTGTTTAATGCAACTGGAAAACGAATTGAATCCTGCTATGACCTCTGAATTTTTCACTAAAAAAGCCTCTTTTTTAGCGCGTTTAGGATCTGGTAGTGCCTGTAGAAGCCTTGAGGGAGATTTGGTGCAATGGGGAGTTCATAAAGATAATACGAGGAGTTCCGATCTTTACGGTGTAAAATTTCCACATGAAGTGAACGTGGTATTTAAAAAATTCCATGATACTATTTTGTTGGTCGATAAGGGAGAAAAACAGGTAAGCAGTACGGTAGGTCATAAATTAATGCACGGACACCCATTTGCCGAACAGCGGTTTTCACAGGCACATGAAAACCTTTCTAAATTAAAAATTATTTTCAAGGAGGGTGATTTAGATGGATTTATTGAAATTGTAGAGAGTGAGGCCTTGACGTTACATGCTATGATGATGACCAGTCGTCCTTATTTTATATTGATGAAGCCGAATACCCTAGAAATTATCAACAGAATATGGGCATTTAGGCAGCGTTCCAAAACACATGTTTGTTTTACTTTGGATGCCGGTGCCAATGTGCATGTACTGTATCCGGAAAACGAAAAGGATGAAGTTTTCCAATTTATTACAGATGAGTTGATTGCTTTCTGTCAAAACCAACAGTATATTTGCGATAGAATTGGTTTTGGGGCACGTATTTTGCATCAGGAATCATAATTATATGTAAAAACCAACGTTTTAAGACCACTATTACACGAATATACTTGTCTTTTTGTGTAAAAAAGTGCAAACTTTGTTAAACAGTTTTTATCTTTAGACAAATAGCTTGAGCAACTTAGACGAAGTTACTACCATGAAAGGACCCTTATTTTATTCTAAAATATTATTGTTCGGAGAGTATGGAATCATAAAGGATTCCAAAGGACTTTCTATTCCTTATAATTTTTATAACGGAGCGTTAAAGTGGGATAACAACACTTCCGATGTAGCTAAGAACTCTAACAAAAGTTTGGCGCTTTTTGCTACGTACTTGAAACAGCTATCTAAGGATAAACCAAACTTGGTCAGTTTTGATAATGAAAGACTTACGGAGGATATAGCTAACGGAATGTACTTTGATAGTTCCATTCCGCAAGGGTATGGTGTAGGCAGCAGTGGGGCGTTGGTAGCAGCTATTTACGATAAATATGCCAACGATAAAATAACGGTACTGGAAAATCTTACACGGGAGAAACTACTATCCTTAAAAGTTATTTTTGGTAAGATGGAGTCCTTTTTTCACGGTAAATCCTCTGGTCTAGACCCTTTAAACAGTTATTTGAGTCTTCCTATCTTAATTAATTCGCAAGATAATATAGAGTCCGCGAACATTCCCTCGCAGCATACCCAAGGTAAGGGCGCTGTTTTTTTGTTGGATAGTGGCGCAACTGGTGAAACCGCTCCAATGGTTCAGTTGTTCATGGAGCAGATGAAGAATGAAGGTTTTAGGAGTATGCTAAAAAATCAGTTTATAAAACATACAGATGCTTGTGTAGAGGATTTTGTAAATGGTAATGTAAAATCTCTATTTGGAAATTTAAAACAATTATCCAATGTTGTATTGGATAATTTTAAACCCATGATTCCCACTAAGTTTCACCAGCTATGGAAGCAAGGTATTGAGACCAACGACTACTATCTTAAACTTTGTGGTTCTGGCGGTGGCGGTTACATTCTTGGTTTTACCGAAGATATAGATAAAGCTAAAACTGCGCTCAAAGACTACCAATTAGAGGTAGTCTACAACTTCTAGCAACACCCAATCCAACATGCTAAATAGAAAAAACAAACTTTTGCTGTTAAAGGTATTGAGTTTGTTTTCGGTAGTCCGTGGCTATAACGTATTGGTAATTGCATTTGCCCAATATCTAGCGGCAATTTATATTTTAGCACCTGATTTACCGGTGCGCAACGTTGTTTTCGACATTAATCTATTTCTTTTGGTATTTGTATCTGCATTGGTCATTGCAAGTGGCTATATCATCAATAATTTCTACGATGCGGAAAAGGATTTAATCAATAAGCCTACTAAAAGTATGTTGGATCGTTTGGTAAGTCAGCGATTCAAATTAAGCGCTTATTTTATACTGAATTTTGTCGCAGTTTTTGCTGCGAGTTACGTTTCCTTTAGGGCAGTATTGTTTTTCTCCGCCTATATTTTTGGTATTTGGTTTTATTCGCATAAACTAAAGAAAGTGCCGCTTTTAGGGAATATTGTCTCTGCGAGCCTTGCAATTACCCCGTTTTTTGTCGTCTTCGTATACTATAGGAATTTCGAAACCGTCATTTTTGTTCATGCGCTCTTTCTTTTTTTATTGATATTGGC
>CAZUIE010000188.1:0-2142 GCA_964620945.1 uncultured Maribacter sp. | reverse complement strand
ATTTCGAAACCGTCATTTTTGTTCATGCGCTCTTTCTTTTTTTATTGATATTGGCGCGTGAAATGATAAAGGATCTGGAGAATATTCCCGGTGATATGGCTCAAAATTACAGTACCATACCCATTATTTATGGCGCTACCGTTTCTAAAATTAGTATTGGTATTCTAGTGCTTTTAACACTGATACCATCACTTTTACTTATTTTTAAATTTGAAGTTGGCTATATGGACTATTTTTTTTCGGCTTGTGTCCTATTGCTCATAGTCTTTTTAATACTTCTGCCTAAAGCCAATTCCAAAAAGGATTACGTTTGGTTGCATAATATTTTAAAGTTTATCATAGTTTCCGGTGTTTTTGGAATTCTATTGATTGATGTGGACTTGGTTTTAAATCGAATTTTATAATGGACAATATACTTAAAGTGGCACTTGCACAAATTTCACCCGTTTGGCTGGATAAGCAGGCCACCTTGGCAAAAGTGGAAACTACAATTTTGGAGGCTAGCAAGGAAGGAGCCGAATTAGTTGTATTCGGAGAAGCCCTTTTACCGGGCTACCCTTTTTGGTTGGCGCTGACAGATGGCGCAAAATGGGATTTAAAAGTAAATAAAGAGTTGCACGCCCATTACGTTAGAAATGCTATTCAGCTAGAATTAGGGGAATTGGATGGCATTTGTGCTTTGGCAAAAAAATACGGGATAGCGATTTATTTAGGTATCATGGAGCGGGCAAAAGACCGTGGAGGTCATAGCATTTACGCTTCCTTGGTCTATATTGATCAGCAGGGAGAAATTAAATCCGTCCACAGAAAGTTGCAACCCACTTACGATGAGCGGCTGACATGGGCGCCAGGTGATGGTAACGGATTACGAGTTCATACTTTGAAACAGTTTACCGTTGGCGGACTCAACTGTTGGGAGAACTGGATGCCGCTTCCTAGAGCTGCGCTGTATGGCCAAGGCGAGAATTTACATGTAGCGGTGTGGCCAGGGAGTGATCATAACACCAAAGATATTACACGATTTATTGCTAGGGAGTCTCGGAGCTATGTGATTTCGGTTTCGGCATTAATGAAAAAAGAAGATTTTCCTACGAATACGCCTCATTTAGGGCAATTATTAAAATTTGCCCCTGAAGTTCTGGCCAATGGAGGCTCTTGTATAGCAGGACCTGACGGCGAGTGGATTGTACCACCGGTATTACATAAAGAAGGACTCATATTTCAGGAACTCGATTTTAATCGTGTTTATGAGGAACGACAGAATTTTGATCCCGTTGGGCATTATTCCCGGCCTGATGTGACGCAGCTTACCGTAAACAGGGAGCGGCAGTCTACGGTTCGTTTTACAGACGAAGATTAAAACCTTACTTGTTCCCCTCGGAAGACATCAGTTCATACCCTTGATTTATTCCTTTTTGAATGGGTGGGACTCCTTTTTCCATCCAAACAGGTTTTGCGTTGCCCTTGAGGTAATAATCAAAGAATTGTGCCATGCGGATGTTAAAATCCTTTCGGTTCTGCATTTTTAAGGGCCAGTGTGGTTCCCCGTTATAATTTAGGAACCATGAAGGTTTTCCTAATCTTCTAAGGCTTACAAAGAATTCTATGCCTTGGTACCAAGGTACATGGCCATCGGCATCGTTATGCATGATCAATAAAGGGGTGTTTATTTTATCGATATTGAAAATAGGGGAATTTTCAATGTATCTGGCTGGGTACTCCCAAGGCGTACCTCCAATTCTACTTTGGGTATGCTCGTACTGGAATTGTCTGCTCAGACCTGTCCACCAGCGGATACCGCCGTAGGCACTGATCATGTTTGGCACGGGAGCTCCAGATTCTGCTGCTTTAAAAATATCGGTCCGTGTAACCAGATAGGCAATTTGATACCCACCCCAGCTGTGTCCCTGTACGCCAATATTGTCCTTGTCTATAAACCCCTTTTCTACCAAAGAAGTAACTCCGGGAATAACGCAGTTATATGCACTTTCTCCTGGATAGCCTATGCGATATTCTATATCCGGATTAAAGATTACGTAGCCTCTACTCGTATAGAAACTGTAGTTGATTGAAGATCGTTCCGCTCGTGGTATGCGGTGTCTGTGGAGTCCGTCCGAGCTTTTCTCGTAAAAGTTAACGAGC
>CAZUIE010000187.1:0-7132 GCA_964620945.1 uncultured Maribacter sp. | reverse complement strand
GAAGCCATATATTATGGGGTATTACTTAGCCATGCCGATAAAGGATGGAACAAAGAAAGCAGATCATCCTACTTCCAATGGTTTTATGATGTACTTAATGCAAAAGGTGGCCTTAGCTTTAAACCAGGTATGGAAAATATCCGACTGGCTGCCATGAAAAATGTTCCCGACAATGAAAAAGAATATTTTCAAGAACTATCCGGAGTCTATTCCCCAGAAACCGCTATTGCAGAGCTGCCAACACCTATTGGACCCGGGCAACAATACGATGCCAATGAAATAGGAAATGCAGTGTGGGGAGCTGAGCTGGCCGATTACAAGGTGGATTTTGAAAAAGGAAAACGCGCTTTTGAAGCCGGAATGTGTATCCTATGTCACAGAATGCGGGGCGAAGGAGCTGCGGTGGGTCCAGATTTGACACAAGCCCACACTAAATTCAATAATTATGAGATGCTGTTTGCTACATATAGCCCCAATGACGAAATCTCAGATCAATATGCCAATACCTTGTTCCATTTGAAGGACGGTAAAAAAGTATCGGGGCGCATTAAATCCGAAACTGATGAAAAAGTTATAGTAATGCCCAACCCATTTAACGATACCTACACGGTGAATCTACTAAAAGCAACTATTCATAAAAGAGAATTATCACCCTTATCCCCTATGCCATCAGGATTACTAAATCGTCTCAACACTAAAGAAATTAAGGATTTATTTGCGTATTTGCAGGCTGGAGGTAATGCTGGTCATGAAGTCTATTCATCTGGCAAATAGTGGCTTTGAAGAAGCTGCACAAGTGATATACGTACCCAGTCAATAAAATCTAATAACTAAAGTACATTTCCTTTTACTTCATATTTTCTAAGACCAACACCATGAAAAAGAAATACCACCAGATTATACAGTGGTGCAAGTCTAAAGTCAAAACTATTACTCCTGGAAAAATTGCTGTAAAAGGCGCTGTAATCGGCTTATTCTCTGTCACCATATTTCTATGGCTTATAAGTAGTATTCTGGTTACAAAGAATAGTAACGACTATTGGATATTGCTTTTGTTTATTGGTTTTACCCTAACAACCCTAGTCGCTTCCTATTTAACGCTATGGCTTATGAGAACAATATTGAAGATTCCAAGAATTTTCAAATTGGCCTTACTGATTTCCGTACCGCTTCTTCTTATAATGAACTTTGATTATTTGCTTGTAATATTTATTGTAATCACCACTTCCCTACTTGGTGCATCGGTTTTAGTTTTAAAGAAAACAAGCTTTAAAAATTTATCACTACCTAAAAAGGTTGTTACTAGTCTAGGACTACTATTAGGTTTCGGAGGTATTATAGCTGGAATCATCACTTATATACCTGATGGTTTTAAAGTAGATCCCATTGCAAACGCAGCGCTTTTTAATGATGTTAACATTGAACAGATTAAAGCTGAATCGCCTGCGGAACCGGGATCATATACGGTAAAGAGTCTCACCTATGGTAGTGGCCAGGACCTACACCGTAGAATGTTTAGTGATTCCGTCGCCATCAAAACCGAAACTGTAAACGGTTTAGCCTTCATTGATGAATGGGACGGTTTTGGCGGCTGGTGGAGAGAAGAATATTGGGGATTTGATGCAAAGTCCCTTCCGTTGAATGCGCAAGTTTGGTATCCTGAAGGCGAAGGACCATTTCCCTTAACACTTATTGTACATGGGAACCATGGTATGCAAGACTACTCTGATGTTGGTTATGCTTATCTCGGTGAGCTACTAGCTTCTAGAGGAATCATTCTTGCTTCTGTAGATGAGAATTTTATAAACGGCTCTTGGTCCGATATTTTCGGAGGTTTAGACGAGGAAAATGACGCCAGAGGTTGGTTACTGTTAGAACACATGAAGCTCTGGCATCAATGGAACGAAAAAGAGGGTCATCCATTTGAAAATAAAATAGACACGTCTAAATTGGCACTAATTGGGCATTCCAGAGGTGGCGAAGCAGTGGGCCACGCCGCCATGTTCAATTCCCTACCTTTTTACCCTGACGACGCCTCTGTCAAGTTCGATTACAACTTTAATATTAAATCTATTGTAGCAATAGCACCCGTAGACGGACAATATGAACCTGGAGACAGCGGTACTAAATTTGAAAACATCGACTATTTAGTGTTGCATGGTGCACAAGATTCCGATGTCAGTTCTTTTGCAGGAGCGCAACAATATGAACGAATTACATTCCAAGACAGTCTCTACCATTTCAAATCTGGACTCTATATCTATGGAGCAAATCACGGTCAATTCAATACCAGTTGGGGTAATAATGATACAGGTAATCCATTTATTGGTTTGCTGAACCTAAAACAATTACTTCCTGAAAAGGAACAAAGAAAAATCGCCGAAGTGTATATCAGTGGTTTTCTAGAAGCTACTTTAAGAGGAAAACATGAATATCTTCCAATGTTTGCAGATGCAAGAGCTGCCAAAGAATGGCTTCCAGAAACCATTTACCTAAACCAATTTGAAGATTCGAACACTGAGCTAATATGCACATTTGACGAAGACTTTGATTTGAGCAGTACTACCAATAACAAAGGAGTCATCTCTTCAAAAAATCTTACCGTATGGCGCGAACAAGAAATACAGCTTAAGTGGAAAAAAAAAGGCAGTCGCGCTCTTGTTGTTGGATGGGATTATAACTTAGAAGAGAACAACGAGAAGAAAGACTCGCTAAACGACTCTTTGTTGGCAACATATTCCATTAACCTAAAAAAACCCATAACTCATATTGATTCCACTTCAGTACTCGTATTTTCTATGGCAGAATCTACCGAGAGTTCCAACCCCAAATCAAAAGGAAAATGGATCAACAACAATGAAGAAGAGGAAGCAGATAAAGTTGATAACGAGGAGAATCCAGAAGAAGAAGAAGAAGAAGAAAATGACAAAGAACCGGAAAAACCAAAAGAACCCATAGATTTATCTATTTCATTACAAGACAGTACAGGTCAAGTTGTTCGTTTTAACCTAAGTAAGTTCTCTGCGCTACAACGGGAAATAAAGCCAGTACTTTGGAAAATGGATTTCATTACCGACGACACGTCTTCGGAACAAGTATTCCAGTTATTTAATTTTCCTCTTAGTGATTTAATAGAAATGAATCCGAACTTCAACCCCTCAAGTATAAAAATCATCAAATTCATTTTTGACAAAAGTAAAAAAGGCGTAGTCGTCATAGATAACATAGGATTTATGAAAACCTTCTAAAAAGATGCTATGATTTTATTACTTTTAAAGCACAATTATTTTTTCATCTAAGTTAAAAGAACACGTCATGAATAATGCCATCAAATGCTTCTTAGTATTAGTATTAATCTTCAGTACTCCATTTGCTTTTTCCCAACAAGCCTCCATACAAACGAATGATCCAACTGAGACAATTGACAAGTCTTTTTATGAGGGCCTGGAATGGCGAAACATTGGTCCACTTAGGGGCGGTCGATCACTAGGGTGCGCAGGGAGTCCTTCAAGACCAAACGAATATTATTTTGGTGCTACAGGTGGTGGTCTTTGGAAAACAGTGGATGGCGGTAACGAATGGAAAGCAGTTACCGACGGGCAACTCACAAGTTCATCCGTAGGCGCAGTAGCCGTTTCGGAATCGAATCCGGATATCGTTTATATTGGAATGGGCGAGGTACAATTACGTGGTAGTATTACCCAAGGTGATGGTATTTACAAAAGTACCGACGCCGGAGAAAACTGGGAGCATATGGGTCTAAAAGAGACACAGGCCGTGGCAAGAATACGTATACACCCTACAGATGCCAACATTGTCTATGTAGCAGCCTTAGGACATCCTTACGGCGACAATGAAGAACGCGGGGTTTTTAAAACAACGGATGGTGGCAAAACTTGGAAAAAAGTCTTGTATGCAAGCGATAAGGCTGGGGCGGTAGACCTAATTCTTGACCAAAACAATCCACAAGTCGTGTATGCGACTACTTGGCAAGTACAGCGCAAAGCTTGGAAAATGTGGGGTGGCGGTGGTGACAGTAAACTATGGAAGTCGACCGATGGTGGTGAAAACTGGACCGACCTCACAAGCAATAAAGGGATGCCGGCGGCACCTATAGGAAAAATTGGGGTGACCGTTTCTCCAGTAGATTCCAATAGGGTATGGGCGATTGTTGAAGCAAATGAAGGCGGTGTGTTCCGTTCAGATGATGCAGGAAAAACATGGACGCGTACCAATGATGAACGTAAATTGCGGCAAAGGGCCTTTTATTATTCCAGAATTTATGCAGACCCCAAGGACAAGGAAACGGTGTATTGCTTAAATACCGGTTTCTATAAATCTACAGATGGTGGTAAAACCTTCGATACCACTATTAAGGTGCCTCATGGCGACAATCATGATTTATGGATAGACCCAAACAATCCCGATCGTATGGTAAATTCCAACGATGGAGGTGGAAATGTGAGTATCAATGGCGGAAAAAGCTGGACAGAACAAGATTACATAACCACACAGCTTTACCATGTGATGACTACCAGTGATGTTCCTTACCATGTGGCAGGAGCACAACAGGACAACAGTACCGTAGCGGTACCGAGCGATGGTTGGGAGCATATGCAAGCCAGAGGACCTGGCCACGGATGGTACTATCCAGTAGGTGGTGGTGAAAGTGGTTGGATTACCCAACACCCAGAAGACAAAGATATTTTTTATGCCGGAAGCCAAGGAGCATTACTCACTCGTTATGACCGAAGTAATGGACAGACAAGGGATATACAAGTTTACCCTAGGTTCTTCTCCGGTGAGCCCGCCAGCGCACTACCTGAAAGATGGCAATGGACTTTTCCTATTATGTTTGCCCCACAAGATTCCAAAGTAATGTACACCTGTTCTCAACATGTATGGAAAACGACAGATGACGGCCAATCTTGGACAAAAATAAGTCCGGACCTCACCTATGCAGACCCGAGCACGTTAGGAAAAACAGGAGGTGTGATTACCATGGATATGAACGGCCCAGAGATTTATGCAACCGTTTTTGCCTTGGCGCCATCGGTACATGACATAAAAACAATATGGGCGGGATCTGACGATGGAAAAATTCATATTACCAGAGATGGTGGAACAAGCTGGGAGGATATTACTCCAGCGGAACTCCCAAAATTTTCGCGTGTAAGCATTATAGAAGAATCTGTTCACAGACCTGGGACTTTATTTGTTGCCGCTAACCGGTATCAAGTAGATGATCGCCAGCCCTATGTCTTTAAAACGCATGATTATGGCAAAACATGGAGCAAGATTATAACCGGTATTGCCGATGGTCATTTCGCAAGAGCCGTCCGTGAAGACCCGGTTAGAGAAGGACTTCTATTTTTAGGAACAGAACATGGTGTTTATTTCTCTGCCAATGACGGTGCATCGTGGCAATCACTTCAACTTAAACTGCCAGATACTCCAATACGGGATTTGGTCGTTAAAGATAATGATGTAGTGCTAGGAACACACGGTAGAGGTTTTTGGATTTTGGATGACATTCATCCCTTACGTCAATACCAAGATGAAATGAAATCAGCTTCTGCTGTACTGTTTCAACCATCCAATGCCATACGAGGTATTTCAGATGCAAAAATTCAATATTACCTACAAGAAGAATTAGATACCATCACATTTGAAGTCTTAGATGCGAAAGGCACCATTATAGACACCTTTACAGGAAGCAAGGCTAAATACGAAGAGGACCCAGACCTTCCTTGGTGGCAAAAAGGTGGGTCTTCCAAACCAACGACTGCTAAAGGATTAAATACATTTACTTGGGATATGCGTTATCCAGGAGCTATTGATTTTGAAGGGATGATTATTTGGAGTGCCAGACCTACAAGAGGGCCAAAAGCACCATTGGGAACGTATAAGATTCGAATGAAAACTCCTGATTTAGAAAAAACCTATAATTTTGCCATTGAAATAAATCCTAATCTTAAAGGAATTACCAAAGAAGACTTAGATGAGCAATTTGAATTATCTAAAAACATTATGGAAAAAACAGATAAGGCAAACCGTGCTGTTATTAGAATAAGGGAAATGAAAACCCAGTTGAAGACTGCTAAAGAAAAGATTGCAAGTAAGGACTGGAAGAAAACTGCCGACCCGTTTATTGTAGCAATATCAGAAATTGAGGAAGCTTTATATCAAGTGAAAAATCAGTCCAACCAAGATCCGTTAAACTTCCCTATAAAGTTGAATAACAGGTTAGCTTCGTTAAGAAGAAGTGTTGAAACAGGTGATGCCAAACCTACAGATGGTGCATACAAGGTTTTTAAAGAGCTTTCCTCAGAGCTAGACGCCCATTTAGTTGAACTATCCATAGTTATGGACAAACATCAATCCAAGCTTAATAATATGTTACAAAAAGCTGGGGCAAACGCGATATCGGAAAGTAAGTGAGAACGATACATGAGGTGAACTAGCGAAGCTCCTTTTTAATGTTTATTTTTGTATCCTTATTCGCTAAAAGGATTTCATGAAAGAAGTAAAAATTGCACCTTCATTATTGGCAGCTGATTTTGGTAATTTACAGCGTGATGTAGAATTAGTGAACGAAAGCGAAGCAGATTGGCATCATATTGATGTGATGGATGGTGTTTTTGTTCCTAATATCTCATATGGAATGCCCGTGGTAAAAGCGATTCAAAAACACGCTACAAAACCATTGGACGTGCATTTAATGATCATCGATCCTGACCGGTATATACAGGAGTTTGCAGATTTGGGAGCCACCTATTTAACGGTTCACTACGAAGCATGTACCCATTTACATAGAACACTGCAAGCTATTAAGTCAGCAGGTATGAAAGCTGGAGTAGCACTAAACCCACATACTTCCGTACAGCTTCTGGAAAACATAATTCAAGATATTGATATGGTCTGCGTGATGAGCGTTAACCCAGGATTCGGAGGTCAATCTTTTATTGACAATACTTTTGATAAAGTAAAAGCGTTAAAACAACTCATAACAGAAAAGGGTAGCAACACCTTAATTGAAATAGATGGTGGCGTGTCCAGTGCAAATGCGAAAGAATTGGTCGCAGCAGGTGCCGATGTTCTTGTAGCGGGAAGCTTCGTATTTAAGAGCGAT
>CAZUIE010000186.1:0-7151 GCA_964620945.1 uncultured Maribacter sp. | reverse complement strand
TGTAATGATTGTAAACCCATAGCGCTAATTGAGCTACAAAAGTAGAACGTTTAAGACAAAACAAGCTTGCTCCATCTTAAATTAATTGGATAAAATATATACTACTTGGTCGGTAATAGCTCTGAAACTATTAATTCCAGTAGCTTTTTTGAATTTCACCGTCTATTTAGTTTCGTAAAACGATGCTTATGTTAAAACACAACTCCGCCATAAAACCTTAAACAAACTAGTCCGTCGGTTTTATGCAAAATTCTATTTCATAATTTGTAATGAACTTTTTAAAGGTACGACCAAACCCTCGTATCCTTTTTATCGTAAGTTTACGTAGACAAGCAAAAATAATCCTGTTGCATTACACAAAGAATACCGCCATTCTGATATTTGCCAATTCTGCCCACACAGAATTAGCGCACAAACCAATACCAAAAGGCGAAGGTTTATTTGAAGTGCTTACCAAAGAAACACTTCAGAAAGTACAAGCAACGGGACTGCCCTTCTTTCATATTTCAGACAAAGAGCAAAAAGGGTCTTCTTTTGGGGAGCGATTCACAAACGCCATACAAGAAGTTTTCCAAAACGGTTTTGAGAATATTATTACTATAGGTAACGACACGCCTCAACTACAAACAGCGCACTTACTCAAAGCAAATGCTGCTTTAAACGAAGGAAAAACAGTATTAGGACCGTCTTTAGATGGCGGTTTTTACTTAATGGGTATCCATAAATCTAACTTTGACCAGGAAACCTTTAAAAAATTACCCTGGCAGCGATTTAGCCTATTTAATAGAATTTCGACACTTTTAGACCTAACGGACAGGATTTTACATCAATTACCTACGCTTAGCGATATTGATACGTTTACAGATGTGAAGCGACTCGCATCTTTCAGAAAATCCATTTCGTCTTCCTTATTATACTTGTTGACGCTAGTAATACAGCTAAAAAAGAAGCATCAAACGGTTATAATTTCTATTCTTTATATCATTTTTCTTCAACGACCTTTTAACAAAGGGTCACCGCTACTACTTCATTCTTAAGTTTTATTGAAACGATGGGCAGCTCCATCTAAAGCACTAACACATTCTATACGACTACATGAAGTATTCATTGTTGGCTATGACTTTGTTTATAGCGACTATTGCAATTGCACAAGAAACTATTTCTGGTACCATTACGGAAGCCAATGGCGTACCGATTCCCTTTGTTAATGTACAATTGATCGGCACAAATAAAGGGACCCTATCAAATGAGGAAGGAAAGTACAGCTTAACCATCCCCAACTCCTTAGGCGTTTTAAAATTTTCGGTTTTAGGTTATGAAACACAAAATGTTCCTATTAATGGCAGATCTGTTATAAACGTAAGCTTACTGGAATCTTCTGAACAATTAGATGAAGTTGTGTTAACGGCCTTAGGCCTAAAAAGAGAAACTAAAGAACTAGGATATGTAGTACAAAGCCTCGATGCTAAAGGAGTGACCGAGGTAAAAGCAGTTAATTTTTTAGATAACTTGACTGGAAAATTAGCAGGTGTAACCATCAACCAGGGAGCAACTGGTGTAGGTTCATCATCTAAAATCACCATACGTGGAGAAGCTTCTTTCTCCAACAACAACCCTTTGTTTATAGTAGATGGTGTGCCTATTAATAATAATTCCGTCTTCAACTTTACCAATGAAGCTGCGGCCGGTTTTCAAGCTATTGACTTTGGAAACGGTGCCATGGAAGTGAATCCTGATGATATTGCAGCAGTATCTGTTTTAAAAGGACCCAGTGCCGCGGCACTTTATGGTACACGCGCATCTAACGGTGTCATCGTAATAGAAACCAAAAGCGGAAAAAATACGAAAGGCCTTGGTATTAGCTACAATACCAGCTTTTTCGTAGACTCGGCCTTTCGTTTACCCGATTTTCAAAATGAATATGGACAAGGACAAGCTGGTGTTTTTGAATTTGTAGATGGTCTAGGTGGTGGAACCAGCGATAACATTACCTACAGTTGGGGGCCTCGTTTAGATGTCGGAAATTTGATTCCGCAGTTTGATAGTCCCGTAACCTTAGCAGATGGCACAGTAGTTCGTGGGGGTGATACTGCTTTATATAGTGGTTTGCCCATTACCCCAACAGCGTTCCGTTCTAATCCTGATAACTTAAAGGATTTTTATAATACTGGAACTACCCTCATAAATAACATTGCTATTTCTAATGGTTTTGAAAAAGGAAATTACCGACTCTCTTTTACAGATTTACGAAGTGAGTCTATTATTCCTGGTGTTAACCTAGACCGGCAAACCGTAAGTGCTCGATTAGGGTTTATGCCGACAGATAAACTAAATATCAATTCGGCTATTAGCTATGTTAATTCACAAAGTGACAACCGCCCTTCCAATGGGTATGGATCAGAAAATGTGAACTATTCGTTAGTGGCTTGGGGACCACGTTCTTTGAACATCGATAGTCTTCGGGATTATTGGCAACCCGGTTTAGAAGGGGTGCAACAATATTCCTATAACTATACCTTTTTTGATAACCCCTTCTTTACATTAAACGAGAATCGTAATTCCTTTAACAGAGATCGTGTTTTTGGAAATCTATCCGCTAGTTATGATATAACGAACCATATAACGGCAACCATACGCTCGGGAATGGATTACTCCAGCGAATTGCGCCAGCTACGCCGAGCGTTTAGTTCTAACCGATTTCAAAATGGAGGTTACGCAGAGCATGATGTGTTTTACAGGGAAATAAATACTGATTTTCTCTTAAACTATACCAATCGGTTTAGTGATTTTAAGGTTGATGTCTCTTTAGGTGGAAACCGACTAGATCAAAAAGCGTATACCTCACAGGCACAAACCACCAGTTTGGCACAGCCTGGTATTTTTCGCCTCTCTAATGGGGCATCGCCAATTGAAGTTTTTGAGTTTGAATCCAAAAAGCGTATCAATAGTTTTTATAGCTTGGCCAAATTTGGCTATAAAGAATTTCTGTTCTTGGATATCACGGGAAGAAATGACTGGTCTAGTGCCTTGGCAACACCTTTTTCGGTAGATAACACCTCATTCTTTTATCCTTCTTTTTCCAGTAGCTTTATTCTATCTGAAGTCGTAAACCTACCAGAGGCAATCTCTTTTGCAAAGCTTAGGGCCAGTTGGGCCCAAGTAGGTAACGATACCAATCCGTACCAAACCACAGGAGCTTTCGTGGCGCAAACGCCTTTTAACGGTCAGCCTACATTTAGTAATCAAAACACCATTGCGAATCCTAATTTAAGGCCAGAAACCACCTCTTCTTTTGAGATAGGTGCAGACCTTCGTTTTTTCGGTGACCAATTACGTTTTGATATTTCTTACTACAATGCCGTTACAGAAGACCAAATCATTTCACTGCCCATTGGAATCTCCTCTGGTTTTACCCAACAGGTAGTAAATGGAGGAAAGGTACGCGCAAAAGGATTAGAAATTATAGCTGGTATTTCTCCCATACTTTCAGAAAATTTTCAATGGAATAGTACCTTAAATTTTAGCACAAGCAGAGCTACAGTAGAAGATTTACCACAAGATGATGGCCGACTCACATTGGCTTACTCCCGGATTTATGACAGTCAAAACCAAACGGTATTTTTACAGGTTGAAGAAGGGGGCCGTGTTGGAGACCTCTATGGAACCGGGTATTTAAAAAACGATAATGGCGATTTTATCCTTACCAATGAAGGCCGATACATTCCAGATAATACACTTCAAAAATTAGGGAACTATAATCCTGATTTTATGTTAGGATTAAGCAATCAATTTAATTACCAAAATTGGAATTTAGGCTTTCTATTGGATTGGCGTCAAGGGGGCATCATCGTTTCCAGAACCAGAGCTCTTGGAAATGTTGGAGGTCAATTGGCAGAAACTTCCTTTAGACCAGAAGTAGGTATCATCCCGGAAGGTGTTGTAAATACAGGAACGGCTGCGAATCCAGTATTTGCAACAAACACCGTTGCCGTAAGTGCAGAAAGTTATTACCGGCAATTTTATGACCGAAACCATGAAGAAAATAACATATACGATGCATCATTTCTTAAGCTACGGCAGTTTTCTGTAGGATATACATTTAATAACCTCAACTTATTCAAACAAGATGCAAGTTTAAGTTTATCCCTTGTTGGACGAAACTTATTTGCCATTACAGAGAACCCGCATTTTGACCCTGAGCAATTAGCAGTGCAAGGACAGGGCTTTGTTAGTGGTGTAGAAGATATGTCCTATGCGACAACACGCAGTTTTGGTTTTAAAGCGGGGTTAATTTTTTAAGAGAAGAAAGATGAAAGAATTATATAGTCTATTTATTGTGTTGGTTGTTACCAGTTGTACCCAGGGTTTTGAGGAAATAAACACGAATCCAAACTCACCTGTAACCGTACAACCAAGCCTACTATTAAGACAGGTCATTTATGATTATGGGGAACAAATGTCCTATGAAGGGTTTACCGCTGGTAATTTGTTAGGTCAATACACAACGGCGTTGGACTTTAATCTTTTTGATAGGCATAATTTAAAATCTCCACAATTAGGAGGAAATCCTTGGCCTATTTTTTACCAAAATTTAAGGGACAACGAAATTATGCTAAACCTATCTCAGCAAAATGAAACCTTTGCTGTATATGAGGGGCCTGCACGGATTCTTAAGGCGTATATGAGTGCGGGCTTGACCGATTTATTTGGAGACGTACCCTATTCCGAGGCTTTTAAAGGAGATAGCGGTACGGTAACTCCCGTGTATGATACCCAAGAATCCATCTACATGAATGAGGGAGGAATCCTAGACAACTTAGAGAAAGGAATTGCAGCCATTGAAAACTACAACGGTAGTATTGCACTAGAAGGGGATATTCTTTTTGAAGGGGATTTACAGGGATGGGTTCGCTTTGCAAATTCACTTCGTATTAAGCAGTTACTTCGGATTTCTAGTAAAATGGATATTTCTTCTCAATTACAAGCTATTCTGGCCGATGGTAACTTCATTGATGAAAATACTGAAAATGCTATTTTTGATTTTACGGACGGGGAACCCAACAACTTTAGGTTGGCCCGTTTGAGAGTGGGTGATTTCAACAACTTTGTACTTTCGGAAACGATGGATGAAATACTAACCGAATTGAACGACCCAAGAATTTCCACCTTATTCAGGCCTTTCAGCAATAGTGATTCTGGAGAATTTAACGGTTTGTTGAACGGCATCGATGCAACGCAAAATGCCGCTACCTTATCTGATTATTCTTTATCAGGTACCATCTTTCGTGAAAACACAGGTGTTTTGGATGCCAATTTCATGACCAGTATGGAGACACATTTTTTGCTGGCCGAGGCTGCTCTGAAAGGCTTGATTACTGCGGATGCACAAGCACTATACAATATTGGCGTTTCGCAAGCTTTTGAGTATTGGCAAGTGGAACTCCCAGCAGATTACCTAACAGGAACCGGATCGTATACCAACGGTAACGCCTTGGAAAACATCATTACCCAAAAATGGATTTCCAACATGATAAACGGATATGAAGGTTGGATTGAGTTTAGAAGAACAGGGTTTCCAACACTAAAAACGATTTCGGCTAGCTTAAACGATAATTTGATTCCCATACGTATGCCATATCCTGCAGAAGAAGAGGCGTTAAATAGCACAAACTATAGTACTGCAGCTGCAAATACAGATGGGAATAGTATCAACGTAGCAGTTTGGTGGGATTCGCAAAGCGAGGATTAATGTATTAAATCGTGTATTGATTTACGAAGTTTTAAAAATGATGGATATTAAAATTTGGCAATGGGGATTAATAGGAATATCTAGTTTGATATTGTTCCTAATCTCTCCTTTTGCTAAAAATACCGGTCAGTTTTTTAAGGCGGAACAGAATAAGAAAACGCCCAACACATTCATGCTAATGGGTAGTTTAATCATCTCTTGGATATTTGCTAAAAGCATTACAAATGCTGCTAATTTAGGATTGGATTATGGTATTGTTGGTGGGGTAGCGTACGCCGGATATTACTTTTCCTTTGCGGTAGCAGGTGTAATTATTTACAAAATGCGTTTACATGGTAAGTACACCAGTATTCATCATTTTCTAAGTTCCAAATTTGGGAAGGGAGCCGTAACGGTTTTTTCCATTCTTATTGCGATTCGATTATTTAATGAAGTTTGGAGTAACACTATGGTTATTGGCACCTATTTCGGAGATATCGGGACGAGTCCGTATTACTGGTCCATTTTGGTTTTCACCACCCTTACACTAGCGTACGTGCTTAAAGGAGGTATGAGCAGCTCCATTTTTACCGATGTGCTACAAATGGGGTTATTTTCTATTTTACTACTCGTACTACTTGGTGTCATCTTTGGTTCAGAGGCTAATTTTACGGTTGAAAATGCAGTTAGCTCAGGTGTATGGTCCTTTGATATGGGATTAAATTTGCTTTTTGCGGCTGTGCTCCAATCCTTTAGTTATCCCTTTCATGATCCTGTACTAACAGACAGAGGCTTTTTAAGTAGTCCAAAAGTGACGCTTAAAAGCTTCCTATGGGCCAGTATATTAGGAGGTTTATGTATTGTACTGTTCGGTATAATTGGAGCATACGCGCAATCACAAGGAATGCAAGGACAGGCCGCAGTTGAAGTTGGGAAAGCTTTTGGCGTGGTTATTTTGTTGGTCATCAATTTTATCATGATTACATCGGCCGCTTCGACGTTGGATTCAACATTTTCGTCCTTTTCAAAATTACTGGCTATCGATTTAAATTTAGGGGATTCACTTAAGTTTGGGCGATGGTCCATGGTAGCTATTGCAGTTTTAGGAACCATTCCTGTCTTTTTAGATGCAGAAATACTTTCAGCTACCACCATCAGCGGAACTATGGTTATTGGATTAACTCCGGTTTTTCTGTTTTGGAAAGGCAAAGCACCTAAGATCAGTTTTCATCTCAGTGTTTTTTGTGGAATTTTATTCGGATTTTTGCTGATTTTCAAGGGATTTCCAAACGCTTTAATATTTACCAATGGAAAATACGGAGATTTACTTTGGATTAATTTCTGGGGGATTCTCAGTTGTATCATGCTCTATTTTATACCCAAATGGATAAAAAGATAAAACATATCGGAACCAAAACCGGAA
>CAZUIE010000185.1:0-7193 GCA_964620945.1 uncultured Maribacter sp. | reverse complement strand
TAGAGGTAGGTTCGGGTGCCTTAGGTTCTTCTTCGTCACCATTCAAAAGGTCTTTAATGTAGTCATACACTCTAGTCACTGTGGTTCTCCTTGAACAACCATTGGAATTCCTTCAACCATCACTAAGTCACCTGTCTCTACCTCACCGTTCTTCAAAGCAGTAGAGAACTCTTCAGTTGAGTTGAACTCATTCTTAATGTTACCACCTGAATCTCTCAATTGCTGTAGTGTGGCACGTTCCAGACGTTCAGTAGCCACCGCGCTTGCAGTCCTACCACCCCCTGAGCCTTCCTGAGAGCCTCCCTGAGCGGGAGTAGAAGCCTCTGAGGTAGGAGGTGGAGGCTCTACTGGTTGGGTGCCTCCTACGGTGTCTCCAGAGACTGTAGCAGTTGTCCCTGTTTCAAGGTCAGACGGACGTTCAGTAGGTCTTGCGCTTGTATCAGGTGCCGCAGCCTCCGATGGGATACCTTCACTGTAGGGCAGAGTATCGCTACCCCATGCCCATTGTGCCGCCTCGCCTTTACGAACTACCCCATCACCATTAAGGTCCAAACCACTATTCTGTTCATAAGCCTTCGTACCTTTCTTAAAAAGGATATAGTTATCTGACTTACCAATAGCTACTGGGTAAAGGACAGCCATGTATAGGTCACTAAAGGTAGGGTTCTCTACTCCTCTAAGTTTAGGTTCAAGATACTTTCTTACGTATACCATCTGCTCCACACGCGACATACCTTTAAGCTCAGCCGTAGTAGTTCCAAGTTCTCTAGCGGTAAAGGGCATAAACTGGATAAGACCCATAGCTCCACTACCTTCAGCATTCGGAATAGATGGGTTAAACCCACTTTCTTTAGCTATAACCCGCATGATCCACTCTGAAGGTATACCTAAGTCAGTGGCCAGCGTTTCCACCTCTTGCACAAACCCGGTGTCTTCAGCCACTTTAGTGGGAATAGTAATAGGATTGCTTGGTTGAGTAGGTTTAGTAGATACAGGTGTTTCATTTCGAGTGGTTTCTTTAGGCAAGCCTTCCATCAGGATATCGATCTTATTGTCTGCTGCTTGCATACGTTGCATAAGAGGTAGGACTTCATCCCTAGCCGCTTTAATAATCCCATGCACAGGAGCTTGGAGAATACCGTCAGAGTTTTTACCACCCATTTCAACAGCAGTATTCCAGTCCCCGTTAAAATACAAGTCCAGTGTAGGTTGAATCCTAGTCAGAGTTTCCTCAGTGGGGCGAACAACCCCACCGTCGATGTACAAGCCTGCCTGACTCGCAGTAGACTGAATAGCTCCAGCAACAGCAACACGCTGGGAGTTAATGCTTTCGATAGAACCGCGAATGAGTTGCTCACCAATCACCGGGTTAGCTTCGTAAGCTACTTTTAGAGCTTCAAAGTACGCGGGACTAAAGACATTGTTGTAAGCAGTCACAGTTACAGCATCTCCTTCAAGTGCTGCAAACTCTTGGTTAAGGGCATTAATGTAGGCGGCAGTCTTTCCGGGATCATTCAGAGTAGCTTGGACAGAAACGCCTCCCTCAATGATAGCCTCTAGTTTTTCTTGGTTAGGTAGACTCTTAAATTCAGTTGGGTCTAGATTTAGTTCGTCTACTGATGTCTTATACTCGTACTCAGTTACCCAAGCCATCAACTCTTCAAAGTTTCCTGTGTTCAGAATATTATAAGACTCAGACCATCGACCACCAGACTCAGCTTCTTCCTCCATTATATTCATAACAGTCGTCCAAGACCCATCCTTGTCAGGAGTAAAAGCAGCCAAGACAGTGTTGGGCAGTTTACCTTGCATAACAGCTTTACTGATGATACCTTGGTAAGCTCTGGAAACATCAGAGTTAAAGTTGTTGTTAAGAGCAAGACCAACGGCGGAGTCAACCATCTTATTTAATGGAGTGATATACTCTTCTTGGTATTTATCCCAGCGTTCTTGGTCAACACCAGAAGGTTTTCTCATTCCACCGTAGAACGCATGCCACTGCTCCCGTATTTGCCTAGCCTCATCAGGTGTAATGATGCTGTCTGCTTGCGCTCCAGCTATCCCTGTCATAAATATATCACCTGCTTGACGAGCTTTCTCAACCAAGACAGGCTCAGCTTCAAACCATTCTACCTTTTCCTTTTGGTAAATCTCCTCAAGCTTAGTTTCAGTAGCAAGACGACTCTTTTCTTTCTCCATCGCAATAGCGTACAACTCGTCTTCAGTAGCCTCAGGATTCTGAGCCATAGCTAGAGACAACGAAGCAGTGAAGGATTCTGTATTTGCAATCTCACCTTCTTGAAGTGCTGTGCCAGTTACCTCGACGTTGGTTGAAAAGCCAGTTGCGTCAGAGAAAGCATTGTTTACGTCCTCTTCTTCTCGTCCGTATACACGTACAAAATCCCGGTAATTCTTAGTGATATGTTGGACACCTTTATCAGTGTATCCCTGCTCCATCATTTGAACGCCTTCATCCAGAGCGGTGTAAAATCTTTGTTTGTCCTGACGTTCTCTCTCTGAAATAGAAGGTTTACCGTCTCCCCTCTCCAACTCAGCCTTTCGATCACCTAAGGCACCAAGAAACCCTAAGCCATTCGATGCAACCTGAAGACCAGCGGGAAGAGGCTCTACAATAGGGCTTCTTGCAAAAAGATTGGTATCCATCTTAGGAGCTAGGTCAGCCATCGTTATTTTCCTTCCACTTCTCTGCGTGTTCTAAGTTACCGTCTTTTATAAGATTGAGCAGTAACCACGAGTACTCGTCTTGTCCGATATTGTTGATGATCTTGCTTCTTACTTCACTAAGACGTACATCATTAAACCCATAGGCCAATACTACAGCATCAGCAGTTTTCCACAACTGAATACCAGCTTCCATGTCACCCTTTTCAAAGGCTTGCTTTGCTAACTTTACTATATCAGTGGCCTTGTTGACGGCTTCAGCCCTATCCTTTGCGCCACCCCAAGTCATCCTCTGGAAAGAATACTTTTCGACTACCTCAGAAGGAGTAAAACCAAGGGCTTGAAAAAACTCCTGACTAGTCGTGAAGTCTTTGCCGATAGAATTACCAGAGGTGGAGACACGGATATCGTGCATCATCATTTGGTACGCCATCACAGGTGCATCAACAATTTTCCACGCACGTACCAAAGTTTCCAAATCGTGCCAACCAAGGCTAGTACGACCAGAAGCAAAGTTAGCTACGGCACTTACTGCTGGTGAATAAGTTTCTTCAGCTATACGTGCAGCAGGGATAGTAGCGAAAGGATCGGTAAAGGTTCCAACCGCTCGTTCAATAAGCTCAGCAGGATTGAGGGACAAACGCCTACCCGGCTTGATACCAAATAGCTCCTTTAACGCGTAGTCAGCGCCGTCTGCAATAATCTCCGCCAATGGTCCGGGGAACTCTTCTCTAGCCGAGGAGGCCATACCGTAAAGACTTGCACCAGAAACACCCCATAGTATTGTAGATGCGGCAAACATTCTGGCCCGTTCGACCTTAGTCAAATTGGCATTAAAGACATTCTCAATAGTCCTGATGGGGTAAGAAGTCCACTGTGTAACGACCCTAAGGGTACTTTCATCTTGAGCAAGAGAGCGTTGAGACCTGTTCAGAGCAAACGACAAGTCCCTGTCTCTTTGTTGAACCTTGTTCCAGAATAAATCAGACTTAGGATTAAGGGTGGGGTGAGCTTTCCTCACATCCAAGTACGCCGTAAGACGAGACACAGTAGCAGCAAAGTTTTCCCCTGCGTAGTAAGGAGCAGAGAGTACCTTACCAATCTTGGATGGAATACCTCTGGAAAGAATACCTGCGGCAGGGTCTTCAGCAATAGCACCACGCATGTAGCCACGACCAGACAAGAACAAATGCTCCATCATATTGTCTAAGTCATCTTCAGGAATACCCATAGACTTAGAAAGATTGTTATAGATCGTCTTCCAAGCTGAGTCAGGTACAGTAGTTCTACCGGCTTGCCTTGCTACAGTAGCTAACATAACAGCCCTCGGCCCATTGATAGGTGATGCTGCACTGACAGGTATGATATGAGAAGTCTGAACAAAAATTTGGTCAAGTGAGGCCATGTTCTGGAAGAAGCCGAGACTAAGAAGCTTATTGTTACCACCTTTAACAAACGACTCTGAGATATACTTAGCAGGCACAGCCATCTTAGGACTAAAGTTATGGACAGCTTCAACCATACGATCTGCTGCTTCAGACACACCGCTACCTGTCCCGCTACGAACCATGTCATCAAGAAGACTGGACCCAGAACCAAGACGCCGTTGAATTATAAGTTGCTCAGACCGAAGCTTACGAGCCATCTCAGACTCGCCTTCAATTTCCCAAGCTTTTACCTTAATTTCATCAGAACCTTTTACAGAGATGTTATTAACACGCAGTTCACCTTTGCTTACTGCTCTTTGAACTGCGTTAACCCAAGAAGTCGGGTGTTGCATACGATAATGCACTGAAGCAGCGCGAGAAGCCATGCGAGTAAATTGGTCCATGACTGCTGCGATAGGGTCAGGGTTACTTGCCTTAGCTCCACCATACTCAACCAACGCAATGTCATGCCGATGAAGAGTAGTAAACTTTTCGTAAGACATGTTAACGTAATAGTCATCAGCAACAGCCACACCATCTTGAATTTTCTCATCCCTCCTCCTTAGAATAACCGGAGTATCAAGGTCAAGACCACGCTTCTCGGCAAACTCTACAAGTTGGTCTACTGTTTCAATGTTAGGATTCCACTTATTGTTAGCTAATACTACAGAGTCAGAAAGAGAACCATCTTGCTTAGCAAGGACAAGCGTATTAATCTCATCCACAGCAGCAGTAGCTTCTTTCTCACTACGAGCACCGATAAGGGTAGACCACCCGTCATCGTGAGTCCCAACAAACCAAGTAACCTCAGGGTTAGACCGAGGACCACCAGCATTATACGGGAAGGCATCCTCAAGAGTAGGAAGGCGAGAGTTACCTTGGAAGTTTACGACAAACTGAAGGTTGTTCCTGCGGGTAGGGCCAACAGGTAGACTACGAGGACGATCAAAAGCGTAAAGAACGGCATCATCAGACAAATCAACAGTCTTTATAGCTTTGCCTTGAGAAGCGTCCCAGACATACTGTTGATCTACGCCCCCTTTCTTAGTCTGGGTAGGAATAGCTAGAAGGTCTTTTCCTTCTGCGTTGATAACAGTAGCCTTCTGGTTAAAAAGGATACGAAGACGATCAGAGGCAAGAGTGAACCAGCTAAAGTCAGACATCTCGATAGCTGACTGGTAAGCTTCGATTGTCTCACGAGTAGGCCACTGACCAGTGAGGCTCTTATACTGCTGTCCAAACTCCGTGGGAGTAAGCCACATACGAGCATTACCATTAGTAGGGGTGTCACGAAGAGTTGTCAAGATAGTGTTGACAGCTTCCGCGTCTTTCTTGGGTAACTTAGACAACCGCTTGAATAAAGGTTGAAAGTCCTTTGCCAAACCTTGTCCACCAGCATCGGCAGCATCAGCAATATTTGCCATAAAAGAACTAGACTTAGCGTCAGCCCGCCCAAACAGCTTGCCTAGGAAAGTCCTATTACCTATTTCAGACAAATCAAGTTCACTCACCAAACCTTTAGAAGAGATTGGCGCTTCTACTTTTACAGCAAACTGGCCACTACCTGAATCAAACGTGGCGATTTGGTTAGTTCGAGTGTCAACTACCTTAGCGTTAGGAATATCTTGAGCTACCTTGGAGGCAGACTGATAGCTTGTAAAAGGAGTTCCGTCCATTTTACCAAACACTAGGTCTGCTTTAAAGGTCGTAGGAGTCACTTCACTAATGTCAATGTCCAATGCTCGTGTAGCACTGGAGTCTGCCAACTTATCTGCAAGGATAGTAGCTTCACGTAAAGCTTTCTCAGGCAAGCCAACAGCGCCAAAAGACCTTCCTGCTGCCCGCTCAAGGTATCTTCTAATAAAGATGTTACGGTTAAGGTCTCTACCAAGAGAACCAAAAGCAGTTGGTGGAGGTTTAGGTGTATTTGTGGGATTAACCCTAGAAGAGTACATACCCGGAGCTATGTCTTCAATAATCTCAGCTTCATCTGCATTAGGGTTAATCTTACGCGAAGGACGTTCACGACGAGGACCAGACCTACCGGGGACAGTTGCTGAAAGGTCTTCGACCAATGGCTGAGCATCTAGGATTTCTCCGTCAAGCCCCCCACGGACAGTGAGAGAAGTACCCGTGACAGCTTCTGTAGCTGCTCGTGTGCCTGCTGTACGGCGAAGACGACCAATAACACTGCGTCCTACTTGAGCAGTCTTTAGGACACCCGTCAGACCAAGTGTAGCTGTGTCCAGAGCAGACATAACACCAGCTACACGGCCCATTTCTTTATCCCAAAGGACAACACCCGCGCTTTCCAGAGCTTGCAGTTCACGGTATACACGCCATGCTGGTTCAGAACCAGAGGCCAAGTTACCTCCAAGGTCTCTGAAGCGTTCCTCTACGAAAGCGTTAAACTGGTCGTCGTCCATAGTGCGCATAGCATCAGCCCACATTTTAGACAACTCTGTAACTTCCGTTCCTTCGCCCCTGAGCATCGTCTGGTCTGTCACCGTGTCCTTAAGACCAATCCACGTATCGTACCCAAGTTGGTCGATAAACTCTAAGACAGACCCAGCCGCTCCATCCTCGAATTCTTCTGCAGTATTAAGAAGTCTACGTGTAACATCCTGTTGACGTTTGTTGATCCGAAGTATAGTTGGACCAATCAGAGGGTCTTCGGCCAAAGCTACATCTACAGCAGAGATATTCTCAACGTCCATGAGAATTTTGCTAATCTCTTCCTCTTTAAAAGCACCTTCTTGAAGAGCCTCTATCTCTGCACCAGAATCAAGCATAAGCTGAAAAATTCCGGGACTACCTTGTGAAGTCAGGAGGTTAGACAGACGTTCAGTTTTATTCTCTACGATGTCGTCCTGTTCTTTTTCTTTGCGAACAATCTCTCCCTCCATAGGTTCTGGAGGCCCATCGTCTGGAACGAGGAACCCAGTAGGTTTAGTCGCGTTAAGAAACTCAGTCATTAGAAACCCGGCATGTTATAGTTAGGGTAGCTACGAGGACGTGCTTGAGGGCGAACAGGAGAGGGCATGAAGCCACTCACGTTATTTCCCGGTGGTCGGTTAGGGGATT
>CAZUIE010000184.1:0-7212 GCA_964620945.1 uncultured Maribacter sp. | reverse complement strand
TAAAAAAGCCTGCCCAGATTGCTCCGGACAGACCCTTTCCCATGGCCCTGTTAATATTGATTACTCTCGTATGGCGAGCATGTTTCCATTATTTTCTTGTAGAACGGTGCCTGTAGATGTAGCTTTTATGATGACAATATCGTTGGGTTTGTTCGTAAGACCTCTATATTCAACCGTGTACACACCGTCTGTCTGAGACCATTTAAAATCTGTTTGTTCAACGATTTTTCCTTGATCAATCTCATGGTACCTTCCAAGATAAACATCGTTGAAAATCCATTCTTTACGAGTAGTGTTTGTTGCCTTACCGCTTTCTGAAGAAATGGTAGCTTCTATCCATATTCCAACAATGGGGTCGTTGTTTTCTTCAATTCTAGAACAATTACTAGAGAAAATTATGGCAACAATAGCAAGTAATGAAAGTAGTTTTTTCATCATTTTAAGTAGGTTTTTGGATTTGGGTATCCAAAAAGGATAACGGGTATGTAGTTTGTGTTAGTATTAAAATTCGTTGTATGGTAACATTTTTTTGTTTTCTTCGTTAAAGTGCTCTTTTTTTTAACGTGTTGCGCCATTCGTCGATGGTAAATGGGATTCGTACTGATACATTATTGGGCGTATATAGCTTTTTTTTTATCAATTTATACCTATTTTTGAGTAGAAATAGAAACATAAATGGGACGGTATGCGTCTAATTGTGATAACCAATAAATTTATCTTAAAATGAAAGTAACAGTAGTAGGAGCAGGAGCGGTAGGTGCAAGTTGTGCAGAATATATAGCTATAAAGGATTTTGCATCGGAAGTTGTTCTTTTGGATATAAAGGAAGGCTATGCGGAAGGGAAGGCTATGGATTTAATGCAGACTGCATCGTTAAACGGTTTTGATACAAAAATCACAGGTAGTACCAGTGATTATGCAAAGACGGCCAATAGCGATATTGCTGTGATTACCTCAGGAATCCCAAGAAAACCGGGGATGACTAGAGAAGAATTGATAGGAATAAATGCAGGAATTGTTAAAACGGTATCCAGCAGTTTAATAGAGCATTCACCAAATGTTATACTTATTGTGGTCAGTAATCCTATGGATACCATGACCTACTTGGTCCATAAAACTACAGATTTACCAAAGCATAGAATTATAGGTATGGGTGGCGCGCTGGATAGTGCCCGTTTTAAGTACAGGCTAGCTGAAGCCATGGAAGCTCCAATATCCGACATAGATGGAATGGTAATCGGCGGTCATAGCGATACAGGAATGGTTCCTTTGACGTCACATGCAACTAGAAATAGTATAAGGGTATCGGAATTTTTATCAGAAGATCGATTACAGCAAGTAGCTGATGATACCAAAGTAGGTGGTGCAACACTGACAAAATTATTGGGAACAAGTGCATGGTACGCTCCGGGAGCAGCTGTTTCTTCTTTGGTGCAGGCAATTGCATGCGATCAACGGAAACTGTTTCCATGTTCTACCTTCTTAGAAGGAGAGTATGGCTTAAATGATATTTGTATAGGCGTACCAGTTATATTAGGTAGGAAGGGTATCGAACAAATAGTTGATATTCCGCTAAGTGATGCAGAAAAGAGTAAAATGCAAGAAAGTGCAGCTGGCGTTGCGAAAACAAACGGTCTTTTATCCCTATAGTTTATAAAATCAAGCAAGATTTGAAGCCATCCTTTTTGATGATAATCAAGGAGGATGGTTTCCTTTTTACAATTACTTCTAAATATATTGTCAATTCCTAGGGTAAATCATATATTTGCACGCTGTTGTAAAAAGCATTCACAAAATTCACATAACCGATGCAAAATAAAGGACTTATAAAGCTTTTCGCTTTATTGTTTGGGTTAGTAAGTATCTACCAGCTATCCTACACTTTTATCACAAGTAAAGTAGAAAACGAGGCAGAAGCATTTGCGATTAGCCGTATTTCAGAGTCGGAAGACGATTATATTTCTCAAAGAGAAGCCGTCGAAGCCCGATATTTGGACTCCATAAGCGAGAACACTATTCTTGGTTATACGAACTATGGAGAAGCCAAGAAGAAGGAATTGAACAAGGGTCTGGATCTTAAAGGTGGTATCAATGTAACTTTACAGATTTCAGTTAAGGATATTCTCAAGGGCTTAGCTAACAATACTAAAAACCCTGTTTTCAATAAGGCCTTGGCCGATGCTGATATTGCATCTAAAAACAGTGACGATACGTATCTAGATTTGTTTTTTGAGGCTTTTGATAATATAAAAGGAGAAACTAAATTGGCTTCTCCCGAGATATTTTCGAATAAAGGACTAAGCGATGAGGTTAATTTTCAAATGTCCGATGATCAGGTTAAGCCTATTATAAGGACTAAAATAGATGAATCTATTGTTTCTGCTTTTGAAGTGCTACGGGAACGTATTGATGGTTTTGGAGTAACCCAACCCAATATTCAAAGAGAAGGAAATTCTGGTCGGATTCTAGTAGAATTGCCAGGAGCTAGAGATATTGCACGCGCTCAGGATTTACTGTCAAGCACGGCACAATTGGAGTTTTGGGAAACGTATCCACAGAGCAATACGAGCTTTAGTACGTTTTTAATACAAGCAAATGAGAAGCTAAAGGGTATTGTAAAGGTTGATGAACCAGAACAAATAAAGGAAGAGACGGAATTAGATTCCTTATTATCAGATGTAGCATCCGATTCTTTAGATTTGGCTACTCAGGTAAATCCACTTTACGAATTATTGATTCCTGCAAATCCAGGAAGTAACGCCATGTTTCAAGCGGCTATTAAAGATACTGCGACAATCGGTGGCTATTTAAGAATGCCTGAGATTAGAAGATTGTTGCCTGCAGATATCCAATTTGTAAAATTTGTTTGGGAACGTCCAGCTACCGAGGATACCGAAGTTATCAACCTGTATGCCTTAAAATCCAATCGTGAAGCAACGCCAAGAATCAGTGGTGATGTGGTGAGTGATGCGCGAGGTGAGTTTGATCAGTTCAGTAAGCCGGTCGTTACCATGAGCATGAACTCCAAAGGTTCTAAACTATGGCAAAAATTAACAAGTGATGCCAATGTAAACCAAACAGGTATTGCCGTTGTATTGGATAATAAAGTCTACACGGCGCCTGGTTGTTCTGTTGTTGGGGGTATTTCTGGTGGTAGAACGGAAATTTCCGGAGATTTTACGGTAAATGAAACAAAAGATATTGCTAACGTTTTAAGAGCAGGTAAATTGCCCGCTTCAGCTGAAATCATACAATCGGAAATCGTGGGTCCCTCTTTGGGCCAAGAGGCCATAGATAGTGGTTTTATGTCTTTCCTAATTGCAATGTTGGTAGTGTTGTTATGGATGATATTCTATTACGGAAAAGCAGGTGCTTTTGCAGATGTTGCACTGTTATTGAACATTCTATTGATATTCGGAGTGCTAACAAGCTTAAATGCGGTATTAACCTTGCCAGGTATAGCCGGTATTGTTTTGACTATAGGTATGTCGGTTGATGCTAACGTTCTTATTTTTGAGCGTATAAAGGAAGAATTGGCAAAAGGCAAAGGGAGAAGCCTTGCAGTCTCAGATGGTTTTAGTAATGCGCTATCTTCTATCCTTGATGCAAATATAACAACAGGTCTTACAGCAATTATTCTGTTTGTATTTGGTTCGGGACCTATAAAAGGATTTGCTACCACCTTATTAATCGGTATTCTAACCTCTTTATTCACAGCCATATTTATTACAAGGCTTTTAGTTGATTGGTATATCGGAGGAAAGGGAAGAAGCCTGGAATTTTCTACCGCAATAACCAAAGGCCTATTTAAAAACATGAGTATCGATTTCTTGGTAAAAAGGAAGATAGCTTATGTAATCTCCGGAATTTTGGTAGCTGTCGGACTATTTTCCTTACTTGCAGGACCAGGCTTACAACAGGGAGTCGATTTTATCGGAGGGCGTTCCTATACGGTTCGTTTTGAACAGCAGGTAAATCCATCTGAAATTGCATCAGAACTTAATGACGTTTTTGGTAGTGGTACTAATGTGAAAACATTTGGAGAATCCAATCAAATTAAGATTACGACACCCTATAAAGTGGATGTTGAGGGAATAGAGGTAGATAATGAGATACAAGACAAATTGTATACTTCCTTGCAAAAATATCTCCCAGACGGCATAGCTAAACAGGATTTTATGGTGGGTAGTGCGGATAAGGCAATTGGTATCATGCAATCTGTTAAAGTGGGTCCTACCATTGCAGATGATATTAAGAATAATGCCTTCTTGGCAATTCTGGGATCTTTAGCTGTAGTATTCTTGTATATCTTGTTTAGGTTTCGCAGGTGGCAATTCTCTTTAGGAGCGGTTGCAGCTGTATTTCATGATGTATTGATTGTGTTGGGTGTGTTCTCTATTTTTGGAAAATTGATGCCTTTTAATATGGAAATCGATCAGGCTTTTATTGCTGCTATACTTACGGTAATAGGGTATTCCTTGAATGATACCGTTGTTGTTTTTGACCGTATTCGTGAGATAATCGCGGAGAGAGGATGGAAAGGTGGCCAAAATATAAATACGGCCATTAACAGTACATTGAGCAGGACATTGAATACTTCTTTGACCACTTTGGTTGTATTACTTACGATATTCGTTTTTGGCGGAGAATCTTTAAGAGGTTTTATGTTTGCTATGATAGTAGGTGTAGTAGTAGGTACATACTCGTCTGTATTTATTGCAACACCAATAATGTATGATGCATTAGGTAAGAAAATAAGGTCAGGGGCCACAGCCTAATAAAAAGTAGACTAACTCAAAGAAAAGAGTCGCTATTCCATATGGGGTAGCGGCTTTTTTATTGGACTATTGTTTATAACGCGGTAGATATTCCTCGTGAACCGTCAGAAGTCATATCCAATCTGTAGATAGATTTTGGTTCTAATCCTGGTTCCTTTCTATGCGAAACAAAAATAATACCCGTATTGGTTTCTTCAGCTATTTTATTGACCAGCGCTACCAGTAGTTGGGCGGATGCATCATCCATGCCCGCGGTAGGCTCGTCCAGTATTAATAAAGGTGGATGTTTAACCATAGCTCTTGCGGTCATCACCAAGCGTTGCTTGCCTAAGGAAAGGTGTTTAAACAGTGTATTTCTTTTGTCCCATAAACCGAGCAGTTCCAACCATTCTTTGCTCCTTTGTTTTTGTGTTTCCGTAGGTAGGGTATAGAGCCCAATAGAATCCGTAAAGCCTGAGATAAGCATGTGTGCTACGGAATGTCTACCTTTAAACTTATCCGTGATATTGGAAGAAAAATAGCCAATTTTTTCTTTGATTTCCCAAACACTTTCACCGCTACCTTTCTTCTTACCGAATATATAAATGTCTTGTCCGTATGCTTTTGGATTATCTCCAAATATCATTGAAAGCATTGTAGTTTTTCCAGATCCATTTTTTCCTATGATTTGCCAGAATTCTCCTTTTTTTACTTTCCATGAGATATTGTTCAGTATAGGTCTGCCTTCATAGGATACAGAGACATTCTGGAATTCAATTAAATTGTGGTCTACTGATTCAAGTGTATGTATGGGCTTTGGAATCTGATTGTTAAACCGATGGTCCGGGTCTACATCAATGACAATATCCTCAGTGTTCAGCACCTCGAATTTACTTGCTTTCAAAACTCCGAAATGTTCTATAAAGGGCAATATGTCCGATTTTCTACTCACCAATTGTATAAAACTAATTTCCTGTGAACTTCGTAGCAGTATTTCCTTTAGTTCGGTTTGGAAATCAACGTCCAAATTATCGAAAGTATTATCTAGGAGTATATAATCTGGCCCTAATTCTAGTATGTAATGTAAAAGGGCTTTCTTTTGTTCCCCACTAGACATTGTTTTTAAGGGCTGTTGTCCAGTCTTTAAAGCGCTCCACCCATGTTGTTCCTCCTTTTTAACAAAGTTTGTTATGACTGATGGTGAGAACAAGGCACCCTTTTTATCGTTAAAGACTGTAAAGGTTGGATGTCGCTGTCCTAAAACTTCTTCAAAGAATGATAATTTGTGAGAATTGTTGTCAGCGAATATGGCCCAATGCGTTGTCATGCTACTTTTTAATCTGGTATATGTCTACTAGGTTTTCTATAAAGATAGTTGTTTATCGTACGTTCATGCCCAATTTAGGTGCCACCATTTTGGATGGTACTTTATGAACATGTGCAGTGGAAATTAATTGGGGTGCCCATTCATTTTCAAAGGCACTCTCTTTACATTTTTGTGCGGCTTCGGTGGCATAGTCATTTCTCCAATTGGCAGGTAGAATGGAATACCCAATTTCTAATTCTTGTATTTGGTTGACTTCCTGTATTAGTATACCGCACAAACCAATAGAGCTATCCGTTTTTTTGCAGATAAGCGCATTCATGCCACCCAATCCTTGCTCATAGCGCTTAAAAATAGCATTAAATTGTAGGTGGCACGCAATTTCTGGTTTATTGTGAAAAGGAAGCCATTCCTTGTAATCGGATGTAACTATGGTTCTAAATAGCAATCTCTCCGTTGGTTCGCCATCTAGGAGAAAGTTCATTTCTATTGTTCTTTGTTATAAGCAATCTGGTCTCCAACTTCCAATCCCCATGCTTCTACTAAACCTGCATTAACTTCCAAAACATATTTAATAGGGACTTTAGAGGAAAGTCCGTTTTCATTAAAAGGTTCTGCATTTTCCTGAAAACTGACGATTTTTAGATTGTCATCAATGAAAATGATATCTAGTGCAAAAGCAGTATTCTTCATATAAAACGAATGCATGGCTACATCCGGAAAAATAAAGAGCATTGCTTGATTGTTCTGCATACCCTTCCGGTACATCAGTCCAGTTTGTGTTTCATAATCGGATTCGGCAAACTCCACATCCAATTGTTTAACAAGGGAATCTGATTCTTTTTTGAAGATATTTAATTGGCCTTCTTTGGTAAAGGTGACTTCCTCCGTTTCGATGGTGGTTTTGTTTTCCTCTTTACATGAGAAGATTAAAAGAAATACCACAAGAATTCCGATGTTGTATTTTATTTTCATATTACCAAATAGTCTAAACCGTTTTGCTTGCAGGTCTAGACATTAGATAAAGACCAACAATAATGAACGGTATGCTAAGCCACTGTCCTGTAGAAAGTAGACCCCAAGATTCCTCAAAACCACCTTGACTTTTCTTAACGAACTCTACAAAGAAGC